>NZ_JBFREX010000018.1:0-73551 GCF_052114525.1 Pseudomonas sp. KB_15
CAAGCTTGCGCGGTCGACCTCGCAAACGCTGCCGATGGTTGTTGGCCGATAAAGGCTATGACGCCGAAGCTTTGCGCCGCTACTGCGACCGGTATCGGATGCAGCCGGTGATTCCTCTGCGCAGCATGAAGCGTAAACCTAAGCCGGGGCTGCCGAGACTGTTTGATCGTCCCAAGTACCGGCAGCGCAATATCATTGAGCGCATGTTCGGCTGGTTGAAAGAGAACCGCCGCATCGTTACGCGCTTCGACAAGCTTGCGAAAAGTTATGCCGCGATGGTCTCGCTGGCCTGCGCCATGCGCTGTTTACGACATTACTTTTCGTACAGAGCCTAGCTTGACCTTTGGAATGTTTGTGACATAAACGGAGCGCTCATGAACGCCCCGCTAATGCTCTTCAGGATGGAGCTGACTTCAAGCCGCGCACTTGGACATGCAGTCACCGGCTGGTAGGGCAAGAGCAAAACGTCTGTTCAGAGATCCAATGGTGGGTTCTTCAGACAAATTACGGTCAACCGGCCTATACGTTTGACGACCGAGTCTACTCTGCGAGAGGCTCAAGATGAGGCAGTTGCCAAGTCCAACAATCACAAAACCTTAATTCCGCAGAGCGTCGGTGAAATGCTAAATGCTAGGTCAGCGCAACCGGCAGATAGCTCAAAGCTGAAACTGACCTGCATATGCCATAGGCTATTGATGCAAAAGCGGAGCGATATCAAATGGAAATAGCATATCCAAAGTCGATCTCACTCGCTGGCACTCCGCCACGCATACCCCAGTTCTCTGGCTCTTGCTCGACCAGTAGTATCAGCGGGGCATGCTCTGAAATATCGAGCTGCGCAGCGATTCTTTTACTGATCAACTGATAAAGCTGGCGCTTGGTTTCCAGCTTGCGTCCTTTGAAGACCGTGATTTCAATTTGGATGAACTCACTGCGATCTCCTGGGGAACGGAAGTGGTCTTTGTCATAGCAGACATAGCGTGCCTGGAGCTCTTCGTCACTGACCTTGAACACCGATTTCAAGCAACCATAAATTGTCTCGATTATGGCTTGTTGGGTCTCGGCGTCACGGTGTACAGGGTCTTCTACTCTAACGATTGGCATACTGACCTCAGTTCGAATGCGGCTTGGTCGCGGCGTGCAGGAGCTCCATCAGGAACTCGGCATGTTCGTGTTTTCGGTCGTCGAGTAACCACTGAAGCGCAGCTGACGAATCCGGCGAGGATTTGTCCTGGGAGAGTTTAAAGCGCCCTTCAGAATTTTCCGGCTTTATGACCAACCCAAGAATGTGTGGCAGGTTCGATATAACCCGAGGGTCGTGCTCGTCGACCTGAAAATCAGATTCCTGCTTTGCCAGCCTTTTCGCGGTTTGCTCGAGGATTTCCAGTTTTTGGTGGGGAGCGTCCAGCACCGTGATCTTTGCCTGCATGTGAACGGCAAGGTAATTCCAGGTGGGGAGCTGGCGGGAGACGTAAGCCTGTGGAGGAATGTAAGCCGAAGGCCCCATGAAGACGATTTGAGTACTCAGATATTGTTCGCCTTTGAACTGTGGGTTATTGCCGTCGACATGTCCGAACAACGAGCCATCCGGCTGACGCAATAGGGGAATGTGGCTACAAAAGAATTGGCCGTCCCGGTGTGAGGTGATCATTGCCAGCGGAAACGCATCAATGAAACGGTCAATCATTGCCTGATCTATGGAACGGTATTGAGGGTAATGAAATGGGCAGGCAGACATAGTATGTACTCTGATTTAGAAGATAAGATCAGGACGCAAGCACGGTGCGACGTTGTTTGCGGCGATCAAGTGCGATGACCATTTGCGCCAGCCAAGTCATGGCGTTACCGGCCTTGAAAGAGCCTGATGAGAGCAGCAGATGCAGGCCGTTGACTCCACAAAGTCGATCCATCAACGTTCGTCCCATCAGCATTGAAAGCGCAATGCCTCGACCGTTACAGCCACTCCAACCCATGATTCGTTCGTCATGATGGTGAATCATCGGCATACCGTCTGGAGTTAGGCCCACCCACCCGGCCCACTGTTGCTCAGGCTCTTGTACGACAGTGCCATAGAGGCGCTTGATGCGATCCTGGAGCAATGCACTGCAATCGGCAGAGTTCTGTAGCGGTAACGCGAAGCAGCCCGTCAGCAAGCTTTTACGCCCTAGGCGGCGTGCAAACCACATGTCTTTGCGGTTGTCTGAAAATGGCAGCAGGCCTCCACCAGAGTGCAGCTGAGGTACAGCGAAAGTCGCAAGCGTTAGGGCCAGCGGGCTAACTGCCCGCCGAGTCTTGCGGCTGGCGGCAGAACCATAGGCATTGCCGGCGATAAATACGCGTCCTGCCTTGATCTCACCCTGCTGAGTTTGCACCGCGATCCAGCGATCCTGCGGTCGAACATCGAGCGCACTGCAATGCTCGATGATCTGCCCACCTTTGCGGTTGATCGTGTCCGCCAGTTGGTACACGAATGCGAGGGGATTGATGGCACCAGCATCGCTAAAATGGAGGCCCTCGGCATACTCTGGAGTCCCTAATGAGGACTCCAGTGCTTCAGGCTCCATGGGTTCTACCTTGACCCCCAGGCGCATCCAATTCTTTGCCAGTTCAGCTGCCCCAGCCTTCGTAGCCCGAACCATTGGTTGTACCCAACCTTTGACCGTTATCTCCGATGGGGTGTACTCAAAAATAGACTCCGCTGTTTCGCGCAGAGCCGCCAAAAATGGCGCGGTATTCTCGCCTAGCAAGTGTTGGAGTGACTCCGGCGAGTGCCTCGATGGGATGGGTACAACGAAGCCCGAATTGCGACCGCTTGCCCCAGAGCCGACGTACCCGGCCTCCAACACGGTTACCGAGTAACCAGACTCAAGCGCCCGTAGCGCTGCCGCCAATCCACCAATTCCTGCTCCTACTATCACGACGTCACTTTCAAACGGAAGGTTACCGGCGCGAGCGGTGCGGCAGGGCAGCTGTGTTTGCCAACAAGAGGGCGCCGCCAGCATTTCGCTTATGGCGAGTTTACGCATGGCGCTGTTCCCTGGCCTTCAAGTTGCTGGCCAGTGATTGCACAATGTTTTGTGAACGTAACGCCAGCAAGCTGAACGAGCCTGCGTCGCCCATGCCATGCGAAGACTCGCACAAGCCGTTGAGGTAGGTGGGTAGGCCGTTGTGCAAGTCGACCCGATAATCCCTGGCAATGGTCAACGTGTCGATTTCATTTTCACGGGCGATTGGGGCCAGCAATCTCGGGAACGGTTCCTGACGGTCTCCGGCGCCAAGGTCAAGGAAACCCGTGGCCAGAATAACCAAATCGAACGACTGGCTATGAACGATCCCTTGAAGATACTGCCGACTTTCGATTTGCACCCCGTTAGGGGTAGGTATGCAGCCGACCATGTCCTCACACGTTCGTAGCTGCAACAGACCTTCACCTTGCAGCATTTGCTCATACTTACGTACATAGAGCTGGTTTAGGACATCGATGTCGGCAGACGAATAATTGGTATGCACCAGTTCCTGACGTAACCGCGCCTTATGTTCTGCGCTGGCGTTGTGGAACGTGTCGACGAATGAGGGGAAGTAGACCTCGTCGGAAAACGGGCTTGTATCCTTCTGGCGATAGCCAAAATTACGTGTGAACCCCACGACCTCTCGTACTCCAGTGTGACCACTGGCGTGAAGCAAAATCTCTACCGCACTCTGACTGCCGCCGACTACAGCTACCCGGCATCGCCCATTGGTGGCTGCCACAGCTTCGGCGAGGGCAGGCAAGTAGTCGTTCAAATGGCGTACGCGTCGATCTTTGATGTCCACGAAAGGGGCCGGAATGTGAGGCGTACGGCCAGGGGCGAGCACCAAAGAACGAGCATGAAATACCCGGCCATCGACGCAACACACTTTGTAGTGGGCGCCTTCGCCATTCGGTGGGTTGACTGCTTCCACCGATGCAGCTTCACAGCCGTAGGCGACTTTATCGTCAAAGAAATTTGCAGCCCAAGAAACGTACTGGGCATATTCCGCACGCAGGGGATGATGCAACGGAAGGTTCAAATGCTCATAAAGGCGATCTTGTTCAAACAGGAAGTTCGTGAAGCTGTAACGGCTACGCGGATTGCGCGGGGTCACTAGATCTCGCAACGGATGATTCTGGATGTCTGAGCCCGGCAGCAGCATGTTCGGCTGCCACAATGGGCCCAAGCGCTTTTCAAGAAATTGCACGCTCATGCCCGGAGCCAATTCTTCCAGGGCGATTGCCAATGCGATGTTTGCTGGGCCAAATCCTATTCCCAGTACATCTAGGATCTTTCCAGGAGTGTTCATGCCTGCACCTCCGCATGGCGAGTAAGTTTAGTGATCTGAGTTGAACTGACCATTTGTGAGGCCAGAGCACGGTCAAGCCGCTCTAATACCAGGTCGACTTCAGAGCTGGTGATTACCAAGGGCGGGAGGAAGCGCAGCACTGCGCCATGGCGTCCTCCCGTTTCAATAATCAGGCCCTCGTTCAGACAGGCACGCTTAACACTTGCAGCTATGGCTCCAGCCGCCTGCGGGTGACCTAGTGCATCGACGCTGCCATCCGGTTCAATCATTTCCATGCCGAGCATCAAACCCCGTCCACGAACGTCACCGATGCATGGATAGCGCTTCTGGAGCTGCAACAGGCCTTGGCGTAGCTGTTCACCGACAACCTTGACGTGTTCCAGCAGCCCTTCTTTTCTGATGAACTCCAAGGTCGCGGCTCCGCTGACCAACGCGATCTGATTGCCCCTGAACGTACCGGTGTGTGCTCCCGGCTTCCATTGGTCGTACTGATCTAAATACAGCAACAACGACAGTGGGTAGCCACCACCGATAGCCTTTGAAAGCAGAATGGCGTCTGGCACGATATCCGCCTGCTGGAAGGCAAACAGGTCTCCACTGCGACCAACACCGGCCTGGATTTCGTCAATGACCAGTGGAACATCGTACCGTTGGGTGATTTCCCTCACCTGGCGCAGCCAATGCGCGCTTGCTGGAATGCAGCCCCCTTCGCCCTGTATTGCCTCGAGTAAAACCATCGCCGGTTTGCCAATGCCACTTTCCGGATCGCTGAGGGCGTTTTCTAGGCAAACGAGGCTGAGTCGTTCTGTCTCTTCCGAACTTGTGCCTGCGCCAAATGGGCTGCGATATACGTAGGGGTAGGGCAGAAAGTGCACTTCGCCAGGCAGGCCAGTAATCTCTTGTTTGGGGGTCAGGTTGCCCATCATGCCTAGTGTGCCGTGAGTCATACCGTGATAAGCACCCTGAAATACGATGATCGGACGGCGTTTCGTCGCGGTTTTGAAGAGTTTGAGGGCAGCCTCGGCGGCGTCGGCTCCCGTAGGCCCACAGAACTGGATCTTCGCTCGTTTGGCAAAGGCCGGGGGAAGCATCTCGTAGAGCTCCTGGACAAAATGCAGCTTTGCCGGGGTCGCTATATCGAGGGCCTGTTGCAACTGCCCGGATTGCAAAAACTGGATGACGCGTTGCTGCACAAATGGGTGATTGTGACCAAGGGGAAGAGCACCTGCGCAAGCAAGGCAATCCAGGTAACGGCGCCCATCGATGTCGACAACTTCAGTGCCTGCACCTTTGCTCAGAACTTTTGGGATATTCCGGGCGTACGTCCGGGCATTGGATTCACGACGCGTGAGAAAATCGATAGATGATTCAGTCATGGTTGACATTCCTTGTCAGATGGAAACAGATTCAATGACCTGAGATTGTTGATTGGTGGATGCTGCTTCACCCAGCGCACGGATCCAGCGGCGGTACTCAATGCCCATTCGATCACTTACCACGTGCATTTCCGCGTGGGGGTCTAGTGGCAGGCGGGCGGGGCGCTGGGATTCGACAATACGGCGATCCTGTTCGAAAACAATATTCTGCCGAGAAAGGATCTGTTCGAGCGTCAGATCCTGGCCAAAGTTAATAGCGACTATCAGCCAGATAACGCATTGAGATTCATCCACCGGAGTGGCGTTGAAAAAGGTGCAGAAGCGTTCCGTTTCACCGGTTTTTTTGACGAAATATGCAGTCGTAGGATTCAGGACTGAATAGGTATAGCGGGCATTAACCGGTATGCCACGATGGTCGCCGTACGGTTGAAAGACGCAAATTTCAGAAGAGTGCAGGCCATGTTCGTCTTCCTTCACGTTGTACCGCTTCAGCGGTTCAGGTGCGTCCGGTAAACCATTGAGATTGGCATGCACAAAGGGAAAGTGTGACGCATCGATGAAGTTTTCGAGTGAGCGCAACGCGTTTGCGTTGTAAAGGTATGGGCCCGCAAACACCTTGCGGAAGCTGTCGTCATGCCACTGTGGCAATTCAGGCAGCGGTCGCAGCGGTTTCTCCAGGCTCACCCAGATGTATCCGTACCGCTCTTCAGCAAAGTGGCGAAAAATTAGGCGCTGAGATGAGGGGCCTTTTCGCTCTGGATGTGCAGGAACTAACGTGCATTCGCCTTGGCTGCTGTAGCGCCACCCATGATAAGGGCACTCGATCTGCCCTTGTTTGACGCAACCAAGTGACAGTTTTGCACCTCGGTGGCCGCAGTAATCCTTCCAAGCATTCACTTTTCCTTGGTCGTCTCGCCATAAGACCAATTCCTCGCCAAGTAAGCGCACAGCCTTGGGTTGATCGGCGCCGACATCCGTACTCAGGCAAACCACATGCCATTGCCCTGCGAGCGCCCGGTAATCGAGTTCGTTGGGATTCCATTCGCCTTTGTATAACATGCCATCTCCTTGTAGTGCATATTAGCTAAAAATCTGTTTTTACAAATCGTCGAGTGCCAGATACTTTGCTGTTTGAATAATCAACTCGCGCTCAGAAAAGCTCGTCAATTCAGCCGCCATGGCATGGCTATCTCCAGAACGCTGGAGTTCAACCAGGGTCTTTTTCATAGCATGGATGGCTGCTCGCTGCAGATCCGATGGCACGATGACAAGTTGATAACCGAGTTCTGCAAGTGCTGGCAGAGAAACGAGAGGAGTTTTACCACCATAGAACATGTTCATAAGCTTAGGCCCAGGAAGCCGTTGGGCAATAATCTGAATTTGTTCCAGCGTTTCCGGCGCTTCTACAAAAATCATATCGGCACCAGCATCAACGTAACGTTGCGCCCTAACAAGCGCTGCTTCGAAACCTTCAATCGCAATCGCGTCGGTTCGCGCAATAACCAAGCAATTAGCGTCTTGCAAACTAGCACGCGCTACTTTGATCTTCTGGCACATTTCTTCAACATCGATAAGCGACTTGTTATCTAAGTGCCCGCATCGTTTAGGGAACGTTTGATCTTCTAGATGGAAGGCTGCTACACCGATCCCTTCCAATGCTCTCACGGTGCGTTGCACGTTGGCAGTTCCGCCAAATCCAGTGTCCGCGTCTGCGATAACGGGGATATCGCTGGCTTCTACAATTTTTTCAATCCGCTCGATAACTTCAGAAAAGCTCAGTAACCCGATATCGGGATAACCAGAAGATCTGGCGATAGCGCCCCCACTTGCATACACAGCGTCAAAACCCGCCAGACTTACTAGTCTTGATGACAGGCCATCATAGGCGCCAGGAGCCATAATGGTTTTTCCAGAATTCAAAAGATCGCGAAGAGCTTGAGCACTTTTCAATTGCAAACCTCACTACAGATGGTTAATTCCAGGCAGTCGTGCTGGATGTGTTTTTAACTGATACCAAAATAGGCTCGGTACACAAGAGTAATACCGCTAACCAATATGATAATGTTTATTAGCTTGGTGAATGTGTTGCGAGACATTTTAAATGAGATATGTTCGCCAGCCCAAAGTCCTAGCAATAAGGCTGGCAATAAGTAGATCGCAGTCACAACTAACGCAAGATCGGCGTAGGCCCCTGCTATGGTGAGCATGGTAATGCGTACGAGCGTGCTAATTCCTATCAATGTGCTTTGAGTGGAGCTTGCTTCCTCTTTTGTGCTTGTCCTGCCATTCAAATATATCGCGTAGAGGAAGCCGCCGCTGCCAAACAGGGCGCCAAACAGCCCGCCGCCTACACCCAAGGGCATCGCCCACGCCGGAGATATGTAACTAGTTTTTACAGGCTTTGTGAGCATATACAATGCGTATAAGGTTACGAAACATCCCATCGCGAGCATTAAGACGTCAGATTTGGCTTTTAGTAGCACCGCTATACCAGCCATGCTACCAATGGCCATAAATGGCACCAGCCTTGTAAGTTCAATGCGCACGACATGCTTATGAGAACGCGCTAGCTTTCCAAATGCTGCCACGCAGTCAAGAAGCACTAGTAGGGGGATCGCTTGCGACAGAGGCATGTAATTCACCAACACAGGCCCCGCGACCAGCGCCGTCCCAAAACCTGCGATAGAAAAAATTACGTAAGACAGGCTGATGGTGACGAACATTATTGCCAAGGTTGCGTTGTCRAATGGGGCGTGGAGAAAAGCGTCTGGCATTATCGAGATCTCCCTAGTGTGTTGGTTCATCACCCTACCCAACAGAGCAGAAATCTACTAATATGAAAAAGTCACATTTCTGATCACATTTTGGCATAGCTCT
Organism: Pseudomonas sp. KB_15; assembly: GCF_052114525.1. Taxonomy (NCBI): domain Bacteria; kingdom Pseudomonadati; phylum Pseudomonadota; class Gammaproteobacteria; order Pseudomonadales; family Pseudomonadaceae; genus Pseudomonas; species Pseudomonas sp. KB_15. The sequence continues at coordinate 8,574 of NZ_JBFREX010000018.1, forward strand.
TATGATATCAATGAAGCAGTTGCGATATTTTGTAGAAATCGCGGAACATGGAAGCTTCAGTGGCGCAGCGCAGAGACTATTTATTGCTCAATCCGCGCTAAGTCGACAAATGAAGGAGCTAGAAAGTAACCTTGGGGCGCTTTTGTTCGAGCGCACCGCAAGGCAGCCTCAGCTAACACATGCTGGCTTAGCCTTCTTGCCAAGAGCAAAAGCAATTTTAATCGACGTCGACAGCGCAGCTCGACTGGCTACTTCGGTAGGTAATGGCCAAAGCGGTACTATACGGCTTGGCCATGCCAGCACGGTACCGCTTATAGGTAGGTTAAAAGAGGCGCTTGGGGTTTATCTGGACGGCATGAGCGATGTTAATATCGAAGTGTCGGAAGAGTCTTCAGAAATGCAACTAATGAATTTGGTTAATAATCGTATTGATGTGGGGTTGTTTCGGCTGCCGGTTTTACATCAATTAGATGACATTAAGCTTGTTACCTTGTTTAGTGAGAAGGTTGTCGTGGCAGTCGGCCAAGCTCATCCTCTGTCATCAAGACAATCTATATCACTTGCCGAGTTGCGAGATGAGCCATTCGTTTCGATAGCGCATCCAAAACGCGGCGGRCTTAGTTATCTGTCTTTTGAACTTTGTGCTCGCGCAGGATTTACTCCGAAGTCAGCGCAGGTTTATTCGTTAAAAACCACGCAATCGTTGCTTATCCAGGCCGGATTCGGCATAGCTCTGCTTCCCGCTTCGATGGTGAAAGCTTCTTCCTTGCATGCCATTGATATAACAGATGAGGGTTGTGAAAGCGGGGTCGTTCTTGCTCATCACGAGCGAAATTCCACTCTGGTCGCAGCTTTCGTTGAGCACTTTCGAGATGCATTTTCCGTCGATTGAAGTTCAGCGTTATAGCACGGTAGAGAGTCGAAAATAATCGATAACGTTCGCCAAAAGCGGCCTGCTTGTTGGCGCCGACGCCGAATTGACCCAGTTGCCAAGATATCACTGACCCGCTCAGACTCCTCGCGAACCACTACCTTTGCTGGATTTGTGTTGATTTGAAGGTGGGTTAGACTCGCATCAGCACGTAGGTCAATTGGTCGCGTTAGGAATGGCAGTCACAGCACCGGGTCGAGACCGGCGATGGGCACGGCAGCGAGCACCTGCGTCATGATTCGATCACCGTTGCTGTGACGTCTCAGGCCCCGTTTGAGAAGCCGCAACGGATTGGGCAGATCGGCAAACGGTGCGCCATTGCGCAGTGCACCCGGCTTGCGTTCGATGAGTGGGATGTAATGCTGCCAGTCAAAACTGACCTGATCTCGATCAAAGAGGCGCTCGTGGCTGGCAATCATCGTTTCATCGGCGATGACCACGATCCGGAATGGGTAAAGACGGCTGCTGACCCACTGGCCGACTCGCTCACAAGGCACCGAATAGCGATTTCGCGCCACGCTGATCAGGCAGGTGCTGGAGACCCGTACGGTGCGCTCGACGTAGCCATCAAAGGCCGTCGGCATCGGCATCATTTCGACCCGTTCCAGCTCCAAAACTTCCGCCACCGTAAGTCCGTTGTACTGCGGATGCAGCAGCTCGCTCCAGAGCGCACGACAGCGTTGGCCGAGCCAGGCATTCAGTTCCTCGAAGGTGTGGAACATGCAGTTTTGAGCGTCAAGCCAAATGCGCCGTCGACTGTCTTGAACGTTCTTCTCGACAATGCGCTTTTCCCAGCCAGAGGCTACGTTGCAGAAATCCGGATCGAACAGGTAGTGCGCACACATCACGGAAAACCGGGCATTGACCGTGCGGCCCTTGCCTTTATTGACCTTGTCGACAGCCGTTTTCATGTTGTCGTAGATGCCGCGACGCGGCACGCCACCTAACGCTCCGAACGAGCGTGTATGGGCATCGAAGAACATCTCGTGACCTTGGCTAGGGTACGCAACCAACCAGAATGCGCGACTGGCGCAAAGCTTCATGTGGGAGACCTGTATGCGTCGAAACAGGCCACCGATCAGCAGCCCTTCTTCGCTCCAGTCAAATTGAAAAGCTTCACCGAGCGCAAACGTCAGCGGTACAAAAGCTCGTAAAGACTTGCCTTGCTCACCTCGCCACGAGCGTACAAACGCCGTGAGCTGGCTGTAGCCGCCGTCATAACCCTCGGCCTTGATCTGCTCGAAAAGTGCTTTGGCGCTTCTGCGATTGTGCTTTGCCCGGAACGAATCGGCTTTCAGCGCCTGTTCCAGCGTGTCGTGGAAAGGGCTGAGTTTGTTGAAGGTCGCGCACCGCTGGTACGCCGGCTGAGTGGCTTCGGGCGCTCTGACCCATTTTCGGATGGTGTTTCTCGACAGCCCGGTACGCTTGGCTATCTGGTGCAGTGAGAGCTTGTCGCGGAAGTACATCCGCCGGATTTTTCCCAACATTTCCATGCTGATCACCCTGTGTTCTCCTGCTCGGAAAGTGAGCAGAAGCAGTTGAACACCTGGGTCAGTTTTCAGTCGGCAGAACAGCCTTTACTGGGTCAGTTTTCGGTCAGCGGCAACAGAAGTGAATGTCGCTATCAAGTAATTCAATGCCGTTGTCCTCTAGCGAGAAGCGCTGGCTACCCTGGTTCGGTAAAACTGGAAAAATCATGATGGGCTGGTCGTGTTGGCTCAATCAGTCCGCTTACCCGGTGATTGAACAAACATTCGAAGCCATCACTGAAACCCGTGTGCAGTTGCTGCAAAACTGGACGCGCGAGCAATGGGAGCACCTGGCTGAACTGGCGGAAAACCTCGGCCGTAATTTCGCCCATCTCGACAGTTCCTCGTTGATGGACAAACTCAGCCAGGCAGAAGATTTTTCGGAGCTGTTTGTTGTTGACGCCAGCGGTAATGTCGTCGCCTCGACTTGGAATCGGCGCGGCAAAACTCGGCTTGAGCAAACCCGTGCCTTGGCCGAAGGGTTGAAGGCGCCGTTTCTTCACGGCCCTTACAGCGATCCATTGACCTTGCAAATCGGTCCGTCGTCTTCCCGCTTCCACGATGAAGTCACGCTGATGTTCTATCAGCCCCTGAAAGTCGAGGGAAAGGTCCTTGGCTGCCTCTGCGGTCGCGTGCCCAACGATGTGCTGGGCGATCTCATCCAGCGCGAGGCCGGGCACATTTTTACCGAGTCGGGCGATAACTATCTGTTCATGGCGCAATCGCGTTTTGATCCCGCTATAGAGCCGGGAACCGCCTTATCACGCTCGCGTTTCGAGGACGGAACATTCACCCATGGCGAAAATCTGAAAAGCGGTGTGCACACGCCATGGAGGACCGTACAAATCCAGCGACACACTGAACTGGAGCTGCGCTTTACGGATCCGGCGACGCAGCAACTGCACCCGGGCGTACGCGAGACCATCCGCTTGGGTTCCAACCTGTTCGTGACATATCCCGGTTATTCGGACTACAGGCACATTCCAGTGGTCGGCAAGGGCGTCACGTTTCAGTTGCCTGGATCACCAGACCGCTGGGGCATGATGTGTGAAGCCGATCTGGAGGAGGTCTACCGCCGGCGCTCCCTCAGTTATGGTTTGATGAAACCTTACATCGCGACCATGACCGGACTCTTTGCCTGCAATTTCATGGTCCAACATTCCAGTGGCCTGGCGCAGGGTATGATCGATACCGTCGAGGTTTTGAGCATGTTGTGCGCCACGGTCCTGTTCAGCCTGCTCGGGCCTAAACGTCTCGCGGCGAGGTTGAGTGAGATGACGAGTGTTATCAGGACCATTGCCGAGGGCGAGGGTAATCTTCGCCAGCGGTTGGACACAACGCGAATGGCCAACGACGAAACCGGGGACATGGGGCGTTGGATCAACAGCTTCATCGACCACCTGGACTCGGTGGTCGGGCAGGTGGTGAAGGCCAGCCGCAATGTCGGCACCACCAACCTGATGATGCTCGGGCGCAGTCAGGAAGCCAGCGTCGGGTCCACCGAGGTCGCCGAAGCGGTGCATCGCATGATGATTATCGTTGAAGATCAATTGGGCGAGATCCAGCAAGCATCTGCAAGCGCTGAACAAATGAAGCAGGCGATGGATGAAGTCGTTACCCGTGCTCGCGAGCAATTTCTCGCAGTACAAGAAGGGACGCAGTCCATTCGGGATGTGGTACAGCGCTCTTCTTCGAGCGTGCAGTTGCTCGACAGCAAGATGACTCAGATCGGCAACATCACCGGCCTGATTAGCGACATCACCAACCAGACTAATCTGCTGGCACTCAATGCGGCCATTGAAGCCGCACGCGCGGGTGAACATGGGCGAGGCTTTGCGGTGGTTGCCGACGAGGTACGCAGTCTCGCCTCACGCACATCACGTGCTGCGGACGATATCAGGCAGATGGTCGAAGGCTTGCAGAGCGAAACGCAAAAAGCTGTCAGCTTCATGGAGGAGGGCGTCAAGGACGTCGATAACAGCCTGCGCCTGGCCGAAGATGCCTCCTCAGAAAACGTGCAGTTACATCAAGCCGTGGAAAGTATGTTTGCGATCATTCAGCAACTCAATAAGCGCAGTCTTGACTACGGTAAGACGATCAAGCAAGTCGATCAATCCTCCGCAGAGATGCGCCAGACGGTGGTGGTGCTGCAAAGCAGTTCGGAAACGGTGAGGCTCAATGCCAACAAGCTGCAAAAACTAGTGGGCCAGTTTGAGGTGAGTAGCAACAACGAACGAGTTGTGGCGGCTTAAATCTGCGCGAAGGGGACATGTCACGCTCAGTTGCGGCGTTTAACCGTCTCGACAGTCCGTTTCGAACGGTTTGGTGACGATACGAAAACGTTCCGTACTTGAGGCGTGGGCATTCCCTGCCGAGCTGGTTGTCGTTCACAAACACGTGCAATCTCTTTTAGCCACTTGCGCCTGGATGCTAGGCAACCCGTCACTTGCAATGACTTGCGCATGATGCGTTCGCTGATCCGCCAAGGAGTGGGTATCGGCATGTTGTCCTGGCTACACAGTTGTGCAGCCAGACTCACACCGCTGATCCGTCAATAACCTCATCTGTGGCCGCGAGAAAGACCTTAACGGCATCGGAACAAAGCATCTCCTGAGGTCGATGATTGCCGAGGAACCCGCTGCTAGAGGCAAACCAAAATGCGATTCCCCATCCATCTTTTTTCGATCTCAATACATCGAGTATCACCTTCAGATCAGGTACCGGCCCGTGCCCAGCAGCGTCCTGGAAGGCATACTTTGGAAACAATGAGCAGCCGGCGTGCTCAATTGAAAAAATCTGTCCCTCAGCTTCCCATTCATCCAGAGTCGTAGGGGGCAGGCCAAGTCGCTGAGCAGTTTGGTCCAGAGAGAGAAAGTCACCACTATCGAGGATGGCTTTCTTCGCGAGCTCGAGCATTTGCTGCTCCCGAAAGGCGGTATCCCGATGCGCAGCCATAGTAGGATCCCTTGAGCAAAAAAACACGATCCGCCATTGGACATAGGGCAGTCAACACCAGATGCATGCGTGTACGGAAAAGGTGATTCCRGGAACGGCTCTGACTGGCATCGTGTGCAGTAATTGGCCGGAAAAAACGAAAACCATCCATATTTTTTCTTAAGATCAGGATTGTTGCTGTAACGGCTACAGCCGGTGTACTGCGGGGGCTAAGGAGAATTTAACATTCAAAAGTGAGTTACTAATTCTCCGGAAACCCCTCTGTAATTAACCGGAAATTCGTTAGCAGGGTTGCGGGCAGCAAGAATTGCTAGCCTCATTTTCCGGTGAACTAGAGATTTTCTGGAGGGCTGCTGGATAAAGAATTTTATTTACTCTTTAAAATCAGCGAGATAGTCGATTATCCGACATTCCATTTAATTAACGACGCTGACAGGCCTGTGGAGAAGTTCCGCCCTGATACATCATTTAACATAATATACATTATGCGAAGCGTCCYATACGGGCCTGAGGGCTCTGGGTGATCAGATTTGAAGCCAGGCGCTGCCTCACTACAATGTCATCAACCACGAGGCATCGACTATGACCACTAAAACGAAAAGCCATGTTAAAGCTGAAGCCCGAGCCAAGCTTGCACGTCTGCAAAAGTCGCCTAGGTACCAGAGCTTTTTCACCGTTGCTGCTATCGATGCTTTTGCAAAGGTTGAGACATCGGCCTTCGCTGGAACGTCCTGCAAAGACTCTGTACACGAAATTCCGGTCCCTTAGGACACGGAAAAACAACCTGACGGCACAATACACTGACGCCAGTTCGTTCGTAGGATTCCATTATGCGAACCTACGGATAAAAGCCTGGAGGCCATGAGACACGACTTTCGATGTGCTAAAGCCCCCGAAAACGCTCAAATCTAGCTTCGATCAATCACGATACGCTTCTGGATCAAGAGATCGAGGTTTCATACCCAGCAAGTCGATGGTTCTTTTGGTAAGCACGACATCATCAAAGCCATTGAAACCTTCCCCTGAGTGCCGGATGTAACCCTCATGTTCGAGCCATCGGACACATGCCATGAAGTGCTTTTCTTCGGAGCTTAAGTCAATCATAGGGCCTTCCCCCCAATTCCCATCTGCTGCTGATTTGCTCACGACCGAATATCCAGCTGAATCCGCCTGAATATATAGAGGTTCCGGAAAGGACTTTCGAAGGTGCTCAAATATGCTGACCACAGCGGTATCAAAGTTTTCGACTTGCTGATTTACCATTAAATATTCCTCAATTGATGATATGCATCCCTGCTGCATTAAAAGAGCGTCGGGGATTGACATATTCTAGCACATATGATTTTCACTACTTTTGATGAGCAATTCGAAGGGAAATACAATGTGGCTGGTTATAACTAAACTAAATGACTATTTAGTTGAGCTATAACGACTTTCAGTAACTACTATTCAACACGCTATCTTTCATTGGTATGGCTGACTGACCAGGTTTATCCAGGACGATGGCCACGCTCTGTTTAGCGCGAGTCACCGCCACGTAGAACGCCGCTGCAGGCCCGGGATCCAGCGCAACGCCTTTTTGCAGAAATATTGTAATGGGGGCCGTAGCGATGATAAGTGTCCGTTCATACGTAGTTCCCTTCGCGACCTTGAAATTGGTGTAATCCAGGTCGAACTCTTTGCCCGAATTTGCACTTACTCGAAGGCACTGAGGGTTGTAGCGCGCCACGTACTCAGCCACGTGCTTCTTTGCGACTAAAAACATCCCATCATGCTCGGTAACTACTTCATTGAGTGACTCGGTCGGAGGGAATCCCCACGCCGGGTCGAAAATAGTGTCTGAGAACGCTGCAATATCGGGGCTACACCGCCATGTGGTGGTGCGGAATTGAAGGTCAAGAATGCCCTTCTTTTGCCTTGTCATGAACCAAGAGATCGCTTGGCTATAGGCATATTGCTTGTTTTTTTGCCCCGGGGATTGGTGGACAAGACTGATTGCCTGATGTCCCCGACCATTCGAATGTCAATGCAAGCCGCGAATAGCCTATCGAGGATTTCCCAGTCCCATCCGCTGAGATCCTGCACCTCATCCACCAAGATTTCGTCGTAAAGGCTTTCAAGACGATACAGTAGCGCTCCCCTACTCTGCTCCATCAAGTCATGCGCTAGATGGCCCAGTAACCGTGAATCCGGTTTTGCCCATGCCGGGCGCTCCCAGTAAAAGATGAGCCGATCAAGAGGGGCTATTCTCATTGCAAAACGAACCGAGCAGCGAAGGAGGCGTCATCATACTAGATGGTCAGGTCGCTACCCCGCTCCTCGACTGAGCGTTTTCCAGCGTTCAACCAAACGCCCCCTTCCCTTTTTTGATCCGCACACACACATGACAACGGCGAGTTGAAGTTTTTTCATGCCCTGTAAAAGGTTGCCCGGCTCGCGTCCCGGTCGTAGCACAGACTTGGGTGTATCCAGCGTTTGCTGCTGGCCAGCGCCTCAGCGAGCCTTTGGCGCCGCTTTGCCGGGCCGCCGCGGGCGTTCCGTACCGGAATAACTGTTGCTCGTCGCCAGCTGTTCGCTCAACGTCTCGGCACGGGCCTGCGCCGCCGCAACCTGTTCGCGTTTACCTATTATCGGTCGAGCGCTACGGGGGTCATAGGAGTCAAAGGTTCATTCGAAAGTGTGCCATCCAACAAACGCTAATTTCTTTCAATTGCCGCTCCCACACACATCAGTGTCCTCACTCTCTAACCCCGCAACATAGAAATATCTCGCTTGGGTTACGCTCTGGTCGGTGCTGGATGCTCAAACATTGTCCCTGTGCTCTTTACTGCTGTTGGCCGCCAGCAACGTATGCCACAGGCGGTAGCCATCCCCGCTGTCATCTCGATGGGCTACGCGGGGATTCTGATAGGTCCCGTATTTATCGGAGCGGTCGCCCATTTGAGCACCTTGTCATTCGCTCTTGGCTGCGTAAGTGTTCTGCTGGTTTTTGTCAGTGCGACAGCTCGATTACTTCGAAACTAACCGGATCTTTTCAGACGCGATTTCAGCATTGGCCATTGCGAATCGAGCTCAATCGTTCAGAAAGCGGGGAAACATCACGATGGATGTATCACTGAATTATCAAAGGGACCTGCCAGGTATGTTCAAGAGGTGAAAGGTCATGCAGTTGTACCCACAGATGTCGGAACAAGAACTCCTGATACAGGTTCAGATACTGCTTCATCGGCCCCCCTCAGTCGGATGTTTCTTCACCAATGCGCTTCCTTGATTGGTTTTAAACTGCTGCTTGCCGGCAGTTCGTCAGAGCGCCTTTAGCGCACGTTCGACGCTGATAGCAAGCGGCGTGGTTGGCCTCCCGATAAGTTCAGCCAAGGCGCGCTCGTTGCCATAGAGAGCCCCCAGGGAGGCGCTGACGTCATAGGAAGCCAATGCTGCGGCAAGCCCCTTCGGCAAGCCAACACCTTCGAGCGCGGCGGCGTAGTCGGCTTCCGGGAGGTTACGGTAAGGGATGTTCTTGCCGGTCTGCTTCGAGATTTCCGCCGCCAGATCAGCCAGCGTCCAAGAGGTATCGCCAACCAGTTCGTAGGTAGTGTTTTCATGGCCGTCAGCAGTCAACACCACTGCGGCGGCTTCGGCCAGATCCTCGCGTGTCGCTGACGAAATCCGGCCTTCGCCTGCACTACCAAACAGCGCGCCATTAGCCAGCGCCACACCAGCGAAACCTGTGTAGTTTTCTGTGTACCAACCATTGCGCAACAGCGTGTAGGAAAGTCCGGACGCCTTGAGGGTAGCCTCGGTTGAGCGGTGCTCGTCGGCAAGTGCCAGCACGGACGAGTCAGCGTGCAACACGCTGGTATAGACAATGCGCTTGATGCCGGCCCTCTTCGCCGCCGCAATAACGTTGGCGTGCTGCGCGGCGCGCTGACCGATTTCGCTGGAGGAGATCAACAGCAAGGTTTCCACTCCGGACAACGCCGCATCCAGCGTCTCGGTCTTGGAATAGTCGAACGCTCTTGCCGCAACGCCGAGCGCTTTTGCCTGTTCCGGCTTGCGCACCAGGGCAACAATGCTGCTCGTGGCGGTTCGCTGCTTGAGATTCTCGATGACGATGCGGCCCAGTTGGCCGGTGGCTCCAGTAACGGCAATGCTCATGAGGTCACTCCTTGGTGAACGGAAGAGTTGAAGAAATAGCCATGAGCGAATATAGGATTTAAAATTACTTTTAGTAAGTACGCACAAAAAGGTAAGTGTATGAGTGCAAGCGTTCCTTCAAGATCATCAGAAAAGCCGTCAGCCGTCCCTGTGTCCGAGCGGTTGAGGCGTGGCGACGTGCTGACTCCACAATGCCCATCGCGTGAAATCCTGAACCACCTGACTAGCCGCTGGGGGGTACTGGTGCTGATTGCTCTGCTGCCTGGCACGCTGCGGTTCAGCCAGCTACGACGCAAGATCGGCGGCGTCAGCGAACGAATGCTGGCGCAGACGCTTCAGTTGCTGGAAAGCGATGGAATGGTGGAGCGTCACGCCTATGACATCGTGCCGCCACACGTGGAATACACGCTGACGCCTATGGGTAGGGAAGCGGCCGTAAGGGTGCGAGAACTGGCCGACTGGGTGGAGACGCACTATGCAGCCGTGCTGCGTCAACAAGAGGCTTTAGCCGTGGAGAGAGGCCGGTAGGCCAGGCGGCGCAAACAAGTCACGAACCAGCACAAGAGGCCCATCGCTTGTTGGCGCTAATACGATTTTGACCCAAACCGCCGGAAATCATTGACCCATTCGAATACTCAGCAATCGATGACCTTGCGTGGGATTTCAGAGGCTGCACATGGGTCAGCTAAAATCAGTAACCTGGGTCAAAATCGCATCAGCCCCAACAATATGAAGACTCTCACGGCCAACAACATGCCATGCAATATCTAGTCATGGGATCTGAGTGTTCGGGCGGTTGAATACTGTGCGGCCGATGGAAGATCGAAGCGCTATCCCTTTTTCGTTAGCGAACTCAAAAATCGCTATCCTTCTTGGATGAACCTACGATTTTTTCATCGGCTGCCAATAGTTTTGGAATGGCACCTTTGAGAAATTCGACCCACGTCTTTGTTTTCGCATCCACGAATTTTCGTGATGGGTATATGGCAAATAAACTTAACTCTTCAAAATGATATTCTGGCAGCACGCGCACGAGTGTCCCCGTCCTGAGGCCATCGACTGCAGAAGCCATCGGCTGAATACCGATACCCATCCCACTTTTTATCGCGACGGTCATCCCGTCAGCGGTATTTATGTGAAAGGGTGACAGTGGGACGTTGACTGTCTCCACGCCTTCAGGCCCTGTAAGCGCCCAATTTTCAACTGGCATTACCGCATTCATGATTCTCAAGCAATCATGTTCGAGGAGAGCCTTTGGCTGATCGGGGTGACCGCGTTTTTTCAGGTAGGCTGGCGAAGCACAGAGGATGCTGTAAGTGCTGCCGAGCCGCTGAGCTACAAATCCTGAATCAGGTAAATCCCGGGCTAAAACAATCGACATGTCATAGCCTTCTTCCAGCAAATCAGGCAGTCGATTGGTAAGTGTCAAATCAAACATGACCGATGGATGAGTTTCTCTGTACTTGGCAACGGCATCGATCACGTAGTGGTTACCAATAGCCGACATCGCGTGAATTTTCAACCTGCCTGTGGGCAGGGTATGAGCAGTACCCGCCTCTTCTTCTGCTTCACGTACATTGTCAAGAATTTTTTCACATCGTTGTAAATAGAGCATGCCGGCACCGGTCAACGCCAGGCGTCGAGTCGTCCGATTAAGCAGACGTGTCTGGAGCTTGGCCTCCAGACTGGAAACTGCTCTGGAAACGTTCGTTGTGGTGGTTTCCAATATCTGAGCCGCTGCCGTAAAGCTGCCGCTTTGAGCTACAACAACGAAAAAGCGCATGGCCTGAAAAACGTCCATCGTCACCTCAGAAAGAAATAAAAAACTATAAAATTTGGACTGTATTCAAGCCGGCTTATCTAAAAGGAAGCTACGGATGTCCTCATCTCCACACCCAGATTCTCGACCGTCCGATCTTGGATTGGCTTAGTGGATTTCCTCCCCCCTGGTTCATCCGCGTCTTGGATGCTCAGTTACTAAAAGGCGCGCTCCATACCGTTCCATATCCCATCCCTCGATGATGTAGAGGTCGCTCCCTAGCGGTGCGRGCACCTGCAACTTCAAGAAAGAAACGTATGTTTTCCCAATTCACTCGACTTTTCGCTGTGCATTTTTGCATGTCAATCAGGCGTTTCTGTCAATTCTTATTGCAAAAAAGCCACCCTATACTCGCGATCAAGCTGGTCTACCAGCATCGTTTCCTAGCCAGTAAGCCACTACAAAAACAATATAGGGCTAACAGCATGAGCGCATGGGTTAACGTCGGCGTATACGCCGAACACAAGCAGTTGTGCCGCTACGCAATAACCGCAACCCTCACTGTGCACCGCTGGCTCGTGCCACTGCTCGTAACGCATTGGTACGACATCGACTTCCCACATCGCCCTCCCATCCCCGGACGTTCATTCGACCGGCAATGAGTCCTGCAACCCGCATTCAGGTGACGCCCCGCACGGGCGTCGCCCGAGTACTCGTCTGCCTCTGAAAAGGCGGAAACAACAACAAAAATTACACTCGGAGCCTCACTATGACGACTGACCATCCGAACCACGTCCATACCTGCGCACAGGTCAGGGCCAATCCCAAGTTCAAGCACCTCACCCGCCAGCGCGCGCATCTGGCCTGGTCACTGAGCTGCGTGGTTCTGGCTATTTATTATAGTTTCATCATGGTGGTGGCTTTTGTCCCTGCCTGGCTGCACCTGCCGCTGTACGACGGCAGCCACCTCAGTCTCGGCATGCCAATCGGCGTGACGATCATCCTGTTGTCCTGGCTACTCACCGCCTGGTACGTGCACAGAGCCAACACCCACTTCGACGTGCTCAGCTCGCAGATCCTCCAGGAGTCCCGCGCATGAAACGCCTGCCCGCCCTTCTCGCCCTTTGCCCTCTGCTGGCCAATGCCGACACCATCACCGCAGAGAAGCAACCACTCAACGTGCATGCCATCGGCATGTTCTTCGTCTTCGTCCTTGCCACGTTGCTGATCACTTGGTGGGCGTCCCGCCGCACACGTTCCGCTGCCGATTTCTACAGCGCCGGTGGCGGTATCACCGGCTTCCAGAATGGCCTGGCAATCGCCGGTGACTATATGTCGGCAGCAACTCTGTTGGGCCTGTCGAGCATGGTATTCGCCAAGGGTTATGACGGCTTCGTCTATATCATTGGCTTCTTTGTCGGCTGGCCTATCGTCACCTTCCTGATGGCCGAGCGCTTGCGCAACCTGGGGCGCTACACCTTCGCCGACATCGTATCCTACCGCCTCGATCAAACCCGCGTACGCAGCTTTGCCGCCCTCGGATCGCTGACTGTGGTGTGCTGCTATCTGGTGGTGCAAATGGTCGGCGCCGGTCAACTGATCAAACTATTGTTCGGTCTCGACTACCGCACGGCGGTGGTGGTAGTCGGCGTGTTGATGTTGGTCTACGTGATCTTCGGCGGCATGCTCGCCACCACTTGGGTACAGATAACCAAGGCGGTCCTGCTCCTGGCGGGCGGCACTACCCTGGTGCTGATGGCCATGAGTCGCTTCGACTTCAGCTTCGAGACGCTGGCCGCCCAGGCTGTAGCCGTGCATGCCAGTGGCGTGCAGATCATGGGCCCGGGCACCTTGCTGGCCGACCCGATCAACGCGGTGTCGTTATCCCTTGGACTGGTCTTCGGCATCGCCGGCCTGCCTCACATTCTGATGCGTTTCTTCACGGTACCCAATGCCAAGGAGGCGCGTAAATCTGTGCTGTTCGCCACGGTGTTCATCGGTTTCTTCTTCCTGGTGGTCTGCGTCCTGGGCTATACCGCCATCGTCATCGTCGGCACGGATCCTCAGTACTACGTCGATGGCAAGCTCGGCGGCGCCATGATTGGCGGCGGTAATATGGTGGCCATGCACCTGGCGAAGGCGGTGGGCGGCAACCTGTTTCTCGGTTTCCTCTCCGCCGTGGCTTTCGCCACCATTCTCGCCGTCGTGTCCGGTCTGGCCCTGGCCGGTGCCTCGGCCATCTCCCATGACCTTTATGCTTCGGTATTGAAGAAGGGCCGCGCCGACGAGAAAGAAGAAATGCGCGTGTCGCGCATTGCCACCGTCTGCCTGGGCATCGTTGCCATTTCCCTTGGCATTCTGTTCGAGGGCCAGAACATCGCCTTCCTGGTCGGCCTGACGTTCGGCATCGCCGCCTCGGCGAATTTCCCGGTACTGATCATGTCCATGTACTGGGGCGGCCTGACCACCCGCGGCGCCCTCTATGGCGGCCTGACCGGTCTGATCAGCGCACTGGCCCTTGTGGTCTGCTCACCGTCGGTTTGGGTTGGTGTACTGGGACATGCCCAGGCGCTATTCCCTTACGACCAACCGGCGCTGTTCTCAATGCCCCTGGCCTTCCTGGTCATAGTGGTCGCTTCCAGGCTTGACCGCAGCGAGCGCGCCGACCGCGAGCGCGCCGCCTATGCCGACCAGTTCGTCCGTGCCCAGACCGGCCTTGGAGCTTCCATGGCCAGCAGTCACTGACGCTGCTTTTTCCGGGGCTGATGCCCTAGCGCGAGTCCGCTCCTTTGCTTCGCGCTTTTTTACGCCCGACCTGCGCYGCTCGGCGCAGGACACCCAAAAAGCGCCCCTCCCTCGCCAACTCCAAATGGCGCGGGAGCGGCTCGTCGACAACAAAAACAACAAAAGGCATCCAATGAAACCTACCACCCTTACCCTGTTCCTGGCCGGCAGCGGCCTCGCAGCACAAGCCCACGCCGACTTCTTCGCAGACAGCACAGCCAACCTTGAGTTACGCAACTTCTATTTCAACCGTGACTATCGCCAGGACAACGCCGCCCAATCCAAACAAGAGGAATGGGCCCAGGGTTTCCTGCTGCGCTATGAATCGGGATTCACCGAAGGTTTGATCGGTGTCGGCTTCGATGCCATCGGCCTGGTCGGCGTCAAGCTCGATTCCAGCCCTGATCGCGCAGGCTCCGGCCTGCTCAAACGTCACCGCGACACGAGCAAAGGTGCACAGGACGAGTACGGCGAACTGGGCCTGACCGCCAAAATGCGTGCCTCGAAAAGCACGCTGAAACTCGGCACGCTGTTGCCGAAACTGCCGACGGTATTGGCCAACGATTCACGGCTGTTGCCACAAACCTTCAAGGGCGGTCAGTTGACGTCGCTGGAACTCGAAGGCCTGACCGTGGATGCCGGGCGACTGACGCAGGTCAATCAGCGCGACTCCTCGGACTACGAGGACATGGGCATCACCCGAACCGGCGCCAAGGGCATTACCACACGTCATCTCGATAGCGACAGCTTCGATTTCGCCAGCCTGAACTACAAATGGACCAGCAACCTCGCCACCGGCTACAGCTACGGTCACCTCGACAATTTCTATAGCCAGCACCTGGTCAACCTGACCTACGTGTTGCCCGTGACGACGGGCCAGTCACTGAAGACGGATCTGCGCTTTGCCCGTTCAACGGATGATGGCGGCAGCAATATTGATAACAATGCGATTGGCGCGATGTTCACCTATAACCTCGGCGGGCATGCGTTGGGCCTGGGTTACCAAGGCATGAGCGGCGACACCGGCTACGCCTACGTCAACGGCACCGATGCGTTCCTGGTGAACTTCGTGCAGATCGGTGACTTCGCCAGCAAGGACGAAAAATCCTGGCAGGCGCGTTACGACTACAACTTTGCGGCCATTGGCATTCCGGGGCTGACCTTCATGACCCGCTATCTCACCGGTGACAACATCGATCTGGGCGGCAACCGCCCGGAAGGCAAGGAATGGGAACGTGATACCGACATTGGTTATGTCGTGCAGAGCGGGCCGCTGAAGAATGTCGGCGTGAAGTGGCGCAATGCAACGGTGCGCTCGACCAACTTCGGCAGCGACCTGGATGAAAACCGCCTGATCATCAGCTACACCCTGAAGCTCTGGTAAATACGCACGCGAGCCGAATGCTACTCCCAGCGCCTGGCGGTGTGAGTGGCATTCGCCTTGCGCTTCTGCCTCGTCACGGGCCAAACAGACCCATGCATTTTTGCACAACACACCGGCTTTTTTAGGCATTCATATTTGTTTTATGCATACCTATACTCGATTCAAATCTGGTCGTGAACCAGGTCAGTCCCGACAAAAATAAACAAGGGAATCCACCGTGAAACCATTCTTGCTGGCCGTCTCTCCATCATCAGGTCTGCGCACCTATCCCGTACGCCCCGCGGCGCGCAGCGATGCCACTCTCGCCGCGTGACTGCTTCGTACTTGCTACCCGCGCCGATCGACACCTTGATTGATGGAGAGAACAATGAATACCAACAGCCAACCCTTCCTCGCCGCTCGCGACTTCCTGCTTTCCCACCGTACCGATTACGCCACAGCGGTGCGTGACTTCCGCTGGCCGCAACTGAGCGAGTTCAATTGGGCGCTGGATTACTTCGATGCCATGGCGCAGGGCAATCACGCCAACGCCTTGTGGATAGTCGAAGAAGCCGGCAGCGAACAGCGCTACAGCTTCCAGCAATTGGCCTCGCGCTCCAACCAGGTGGCTAACCACTTGCGTGCCCTCGGCGTGCGCCGCGGCGAACGCATCCTGCTGATGCTCGGCAACGACGTCGCCCTGTGGGAAACCATGCTGGCTGCCTTCAAAATCGGCGCCGTGGTCATTCCCGCTACCGCTCTGTTGACCCCGGATGATCTGCGCGACCGCATCGAGCGCGGCCAGGTTCGCCACCTCGTGGTCGGCAATGCCCATGTCGACAAGTTCGTCGGCCTGGGTGAAGGCTGCAGCCGCATATGCGTCGGTCCGGGCCCCGCCGACTGGACCCCGCACAGCGCAGCCAGCGAATATTCCGAGCAGTTCGAAGTCGAGGGCCTCACCCTGGCCACTGACCCGATGCTGCTGTACTTCACCTCCGGCACCACCTCCAAACCGAAGATGGTGCTGCACAGCCACCAGAGCTACCCGGTCGGCCACCTGTCGACCATGTACTGGATCGGCCTGCAGCCGGGTGACCTGCACTTGAACATCTCATCACCGGGTTGGGCCAAGCATGCGTGGAGCTGCCTCTTCGCACCGTGGAACGCCGGCGCCTGCATCTTCATCCACAATGTCGCGCGCTTCAGCGCCACGGCTCTGCTCGGCGCGCTTGAGCGCTACGGCGTCACCAGCCTGTGCGCCCCACCCACCGTCTGGCGCATGCTGATCCAGGAAGACCTGGCCAGTTACAAGGAGCGCTTGAAACTGCGTGAACTGGTGGGCGCCGGTGAACCGCTGAACCCGGAGATCATCGAGCAGATCCTGCATGCCTGGGACTTGCCGCTGCGTGACGGCTTCGGTCAGTCGGAAACCACCGCCCTGGTCGGCAATACACCCGGCCAACTGCTCAAACCCGGCTCCATGGGCCGTCCGCTGCCGGGCTACCGAGTGACCATGCTTGACCCCGATGGCGTACCCGGCAATGAGGGTGAAGTAGCCCTGCCGCTGGATGTGCGACCACTCGGTCTGATGTTGTGCTACGAGGACAGCCCGGAAAAAACCGCCGAAGTGATGCGCGACGGTTACTACCGCACCGGTGATACCGCGCAGATCGACGAGGATGGCTATGTCACCTTTGTCGGCCGCGCCGACGATGTGTTCAAAGCCTCCGATTACCGCATCAGTCCCTTCGAGCTGGAAAGCGCGCTGATTGAGCACCCTGCGGTGATGGAAGTGGCCGTGGTGCCAAGCCCGGACCCGCTGCGCCTGGCCGTGCCCAAGGCGTTCCTGATCCTGGCCCATGACGAACCCGGCAGTGCCGAACTGGCCGGCAGCATCCTCGCTTTCGCCCGCGAGCACCTGGCGCCCTACAAGCGGGTGCGACGTATCGAATTCGTCAGCGAACTGCCCAAGACCATCTCCGGCAAGATCCGCCGGGTAGAACTGCGGCAAATGGAAGTGCAGCGCCGCCAGAGCGATGCACGCGGCGCGCAAGAGTACTTCGAAGAAGACTTCCCACAGCTCAAGGGCTGAACCCGGGCCGGTACGCCGGCCCTCCTGAATTCAAACACGACCGCTCGGCCAACCAGGCCGAGGGGCCTCACTCGACTCAAAGAAAGTAGACAGGACCCGAAAATGACCTCCTCCAGCATTCCTAGCGTCAAGCTTCTCATCAACGGCGAATTCGTCGAATCGCGTAGCACTCAGTGGCGCGACGTGGTCAACCCGGCCACCCAGGATGTCCTGGCCCGCGTGCCCTTCGCCACCGCAGAGGAAATGGACGCCGCCGTGGCCAGCGCCAAGGAAGCCTTCAAGACATGGCGCAAGACTC
Source organism: Pseudomonas sp. KB_15 (assembly GCF_052114525.1). Classification (NCBI taxonomy): domain Bacteria; kingdom Pseudomonadati; phylum Pseudomonadota; class Gammaproteobacteria; order Pseudomonadales; family Pseudomonadaceae; genus Pseudomonas; species Pseudomonas sp. KB_15. The sequence goes on from NZ_JBFREX010000018.1 coordinate 26,440, forward strand.
CGATCGGCGCCCGCTCCCGGATCTTCTTCAAATACCAGCAACTGATCCGCGAGAACATCAAGGAACTGGCCGCCCTGCTCACCGCTGAACAGGGCAAAACCCTGCCGGATGCCGAAGGTGATGTGTTCCGCGGCCTGGAGGTGGTCGAGCACGCCGCCTCCATCGGCAATCTGCAGATGGGTGAGTTGGCCAACAACGTCGCCAATGGTGTCGACACCTACACCTTGATGCAGCCGCTGGGCGTGTGCGCCGGCATCACCCCGTTCAACTTCCCGGCGATGATCCCGCTGTGGATGTTCCCGATGGCCATCGCCACCGGCAACACCTTCATCCTCAAGCCGTCCGAGCAAGACCCGCTGGTGACCATGCGCCTGGTCGAACTGGCGCTGGAGGCCGGTGTACCGAAGGGAGTGCTCAACGTCATCCACGGTGGCGTCGACGCGGTGAACCTGATCTGCGACCACCCGGACATCAAGGCCGTGTCCTTCGTCGGTTCGACCAAGGTCGGCACACACGTCTACAACCGCGCTACCCAGAATGGCAAACGTGCACAGTGCATGATGGGTGCGAAGAATCATGCCATCGTCCTGCCCGATGCCAACAAACAACAGACCCTGAACAACCTGCTGGGTGCTTCCTTTGGCGCTGCGGGCCAGCGCTGCATGGCTCTGCCAGTGGTGATCCTGGTGGGTGAAGCGCAGGCCTGGTTGCCGGACCTGATCGAGCGAACCAAGACCCTCAAGATCAATGGCGGCACCGAGCCGGGCACCGACATCGGCCCGGTGATCTCCTGCGCGGCTCTGGATCGCGTCAACAGCCTGATCGCCAGCGGCATTGCAGAAGGCGCCACGCTCGAACTGGATGGACGTAACCCAAGCGTGCCTGGCTATGAGGACGGCAACTTCGTCGGCCCGACCATCTTCTCCGGCGTCACTGCACAAATGTCCGTGTACCGCGAAGAAATCTTCGGCCCGGTGCTGTGCGTCATGCATGCCGCCAGCCTGAGCGAGGCGATCGAGATCATCAACGCCAATCCGAATGGCAACGGCACTGCTTTGTTCACCCGTTCCGGCGCTGCCGCGCGTCACTTCCAGGAAGAGATCGACGTCGGCCAGGTGGGCATCAACGTGCCGATCCCGGTGCCGGTCCCGCTGTTTTCCTTCTCTGGTTCCCGTGCCTCCAAACTGGGCGACTTGGGTCCCTACGGCAAGCAGGTGGTGACCTTCTACACCCAGACCAAGACGGTCACCCAGCGCTGGTTCGATGAAGACGACACCAGCGGTGCGGTAAACACCACCATCACCCTGAAATGACCTTTGCTGGCCGGCGCCAAGCGCCGGCCAGTCAGGAGCTGAAAGATGGAATACCAAACTTTACTGGTCGATGTGCAACAGCGCGTGGGCCTGATCACCCTCAACCGGCCACAGGCGCTCAACGCGCTGAACAGCCAATTGATCGCCGAACTGAACCAGGCCCTTGATCGCCTGGAGGCCGACCCTGAAATCGGCTGCCTGGTCATCACCGGATCCACCAAGGCCTTTGCCGCGGGTGCTGACATCAAAGAGATGGCCGCGCTGAGTTATCCGCAGATCTATCTGGACGATTTCTTCGCGACCGCCGACCGCATCGGCGCCCGGCGCAAGCCAATGATTGCCGCAGTGGCTGGCTACGCGTTGGGTGGCGGTTGCGAGTTGGCGCTGATGTGCGACTTCATCTATGCCGCCGATAACGCCCGCTTCGGCCTGCCGGAGCTGAACCTGGGTGTGATCCCCGGGATCGGTGGCACCCAGCGCCTGAGCCGCGCCGTAGGCAAGTCCAAGGCCATGGAGATGTGCCTGACTGGTCGCCAACTCGGCGCCGAGGAAGCTGAGCGCGCCAATCTGGTGGCCCGTGTTTTCCCCGTCGCAGAGTTGCTGGAACGAACCCTGGAAGTCGCCCGCGGCATTGCCGGCAAGTCGCTGCCAGCAGCCATGATGATCAAGGAATGCGTCAATCGCGCCGAAGAGATCAGCCTCACTGAAGGCGTACGGTTCGAGCGCCGGCTGTTCCATTCGCTGTTTGCCAGCCACGACCAAAAGGAAGGCATGCAAGCCTTCGTCGACAAGCGCGTGCCGAATTTCCTGCACCGCTGAATCCAACTCGCAAAAGGTAGCCATCATGCATATCGGATTTCTCGGCCTCGGCAACATGGGCGGCCCAATGGCCCGCAACCTGCTCAAGGCTGGCCACAGCCTGACCGTTTTCGATCCCTTCCCGCAGGCGGTCGCCACCCTGGTGGAGGCCGGCGCCAGCGCCGCCGACTCCCCCGCCGCCGTGGCCAAGGCCGGGGTTGAGGTGATCATCACCATGCTGCCGACCGCCGAGCACGTGAAGCAGGTCTATCGGGGCAAGGATGGCCTGCTGGCCAATATCGGCCCAGGCGTGTTGCTGATCGACAGTTCGACCATCGACCCACTGAGCACCCGCGAGGTGGCCAAATATGCCCTTGCCCAAGGCAACCCGATACTCGACGCGCCGGTATCCGGCGGCACCGGCGGCGCGGCGGCAGGCACCCTGACCTTTATGGTCGGCGGCCCGGTCAGTGTGTTCGACCAGGCCCTGCCGATCCTCTCGGCCATGGGCAAGAACATCGTGCACTGCGGCGCAGCAGGCAACGGCCAGGTGGCCAAGATCGCCAACAACATGCTGCTCGGCATCTCCATGGTCGGTGTCGCCGAAGCCATGGCCCTGGGTGTAGCCCTGGGCATGGACGCCAAGGTCCTGGCCGGGGTGATCAATACCTCTACCGGTCGCTGCTGGAGCTCGGAAATCAACAACCCGTTCCCAGGCGTGCTGGAAAACGCTCCAGCCTCGCGTGGTTACAGTGGCGGCTTTGGTACCGACCTGATGCTCAAGGACCTCGGCCTGGCCACCGAAGCAGCCAGGCATGCGCGTCAACCGGTGGCGCTCGGTGCTGTAGCCCAGCAGCTGTACCAGACCTTCAGCCTGCAAGGTAACGGTGGCCTGGACTTCTCCGCCATCATCAAACTGTTCCGCGGAGAAGCCTGAGCATGAGCGAGCAGCAAGCCCCAGTGCTGGCCAGCGTGCGTAACCGCGTCGGCCACCTGACACTGAATCGGCCAAATGCGTTGAACACCCTGGACCTGCCCACGGTGCGCCTGCTCTGCCGGCACTTATGGGCTTGGGAGCAGGACCCGGAGATTGTCGCCGTGACCCTGCGCGGTGCTGGCGAAAAGGCCTTCTGCGCCGGTGGCGATATCCGCATGCTGTACGACAGTCACAAGGCCGGCGACAACCAGCATGAGCTGTTTCTCGAAGAAGAGTACGCCCTGGATGAGTACCTGCACGGCTACACCAAGCCAGTGCTGGCACTGCTCGATGGTTTCGTCCTCGGCGGCGGCATGGGCCTGGCCCAGGCCGCCTCGTTACGGGTGATCACCGAGCGCACGCGGATGGGCATGCCGGAAGTCGGCATCGGTTTTTTCCCTGATGTCGGTGGTAGCTATTTCCTGCCGCGTTTGCCAGGTGAACTAGGCACCTATCTGGGCATCACCGGCTGCCAGGTGCGTGCCGCCGATGCCCTCTATGCGAACCTTGCCGACTACTACCTGCCCAGCGAACGACTGGCCGAACTGGATGCCAGAATCGACCATTTAATCTGGACCGCTGCACCCGCCGAAGACTTGCAGGACCTACTCTCCGACATGGCCACCGAGCGTCTGGCCGGGTCCGGGCTCAAGGCCTGTCGCCAGGCAATCGACGAATATTTCGCCTTGCCCGATGTCCCGGCCATTCGCGCCGCGCTGCAGGGCGAACATCGCCCTGAGCTGCAAGACTGGGCCGAGCAGACGGTTAAGCTGCTCGACAGCCGCTCGCCGCTGGCGATGGCTGCGACGCTTGAGTTGTTGCGTCGTGGTCGTTACCTGAGCCTGGCCGAGTGCTTCGCCCTGGAGTTGCACCTCGACTATCAGTGGTTCGACAAGGGCGACCTGATGGAGGGCGTGCGCGCCCTGATCATCGACAAGGACAAGCGCCCTTGCTGGAACCCACCAACCTTGGCAGAGCTGGTTCCTGCCCGGGTGCAAGCCTTTTTCAACGACTTTGAACGCGCCTCCGGCAAGCCCGTACGCACCGCCTGATCGGCAGGAGACTTTACAATGCACGATATCGAATTGACCGAAGAACAACGCATGATCCGCGACATGGCGCGCGACTTCGCCCGCAGCGAAGTCGCGCCGCATGCCCAGGCCTGGGAGAAAGCCGGCTGGATCGATGACGCGGTGGTGACGCAGATGGGCGAACTGGGCCTGCTGGGCATGGTCGTACCGGACACCTGGGGCGGCAGCTATACCGACTATGTGGCCTACGCCCTGGCCGTTGAAGAAATCTCGGCCGGTGACGGTGCCCTCGGCGCGCTGATGAGCATCCACAATTCGGTGGGCTGCGGCCCCCTGCTGAAATACGGCACCCCCGCGCAACAGGACAGCTGGCTGCCGCTGCTGGTCAGTGGTCAAGCGATCGGCTGCTTCTGCCTGACCGAGCCACAGGCCGGCTCCGAAGCGCACAACCTGCGTACCCGTGCCGAACTGCGCGACGGCCAATGGGTACTCAATGGCGCCAAGCAGTTCGTCAGCAACGGCAAGCGCGCCAGACTGGCCATCGTCTTCGCCGTCACCGATGCGGAACTGGGCAAAAAGGGGCTATCGGCCTTCCTGGTACCCACCGACAACCCCGGGTTCGTGGTCGACCGCAGCGAGCACAAGATGGGCATCAAGGCCTCAGATACCTGCGCGGTGACCCTGAACGACTGCACCATCCCCGAGGCCAACCTGCTGGGTGAACGCGGCAAGGGCCTGGCCATTGCCCTGTCGAACCTGGAAGGCGGCCGCATCGGCATCGCCGCCCAGGCCCTGGGAATCGCCCGCGCCGCCTTCGAAGCCGCCCTGGGCTATGCCCGCGAACGCATCCAGTTCGGCAAGCCGATCATCGAACACCAGAGCGTGTCCAACCTGCTCGCCGACATGCACACCCGGCTCAACGCCAGCCGCCTGATGGTCCTGCATGCCGCGCGCCTGAAAAGCGCCGGACAACCGTGCCTGTCCGAAGCCTCCCAGGCCAAGCTGTTCGCCTCGGAAATGGCCGAACGCGTGTGCTCCAGCGCCATTCAGATCCATGGCGGCTACGGATATCTGGAGGATTACCCGGTGGAGCGTTACTACCGCGACGCGCGTATCACTCAGATCTACGAAGGCTCCAGCGAGGTCCAGCGCCTGGTGATCGCCCGCGAACTGAGTCACTACGCGATCTGACCCCCTCCAGCCGGGCGCGCCTGCCGCGTCCGGACTTCACTGTATTCCCTCTCGCGGAGTTGCCGATGTTCGGCTTGCGCAATATTCCCATCAGCCGCCGTCTGTGGCTGATCTTGCTGGCATCCATCCTGATGCTGATAGTGCTCGCCGGCCTGATGCTCAAGCAGAGCCATGACGACCTGTATGCAGCCAAGGCACTAAAAACCCGCCACGTGGTCGAGACCGCCAGCGGCATCCTGCGCCACTTCCAAAGCCTGGAAGGCCAGAGCCTGAGTCGTGAGCAGGCGCAGCAACAGGCCATCGCAGTGATGCGCGATTTGCGCTACGAGCACGAGGATTACTTCTGGCTCGAAGATCTCGACACACGCATGGTCATGCACCCTAATGCCAAACTCGAGGGTAAGCGCATGGCTGGTACACGCGATCCTGACGGCAAGGCGTTGTTCGACGAAATGGTCGCCGTGGCCAAACGCGATGGCGCGGGGCTGGTGCACTACCGCTGGCCCAAACCGGGAACCGATGCGCCAGTGGAGAAGGTGTCCTACGTCGAATTGTTCAAGCCTTGGGGTTGGATTGTCGGCTCAGGCATTTACATCGACGACGTGCAAGTTGAGTTCCGCCGCCAATTGATACAGGCCTTTGTCATACTATTGACGATCGCCCTGCTGCTCAGCGCGCTGATCCTGGTGATTGCCCGCAGCATCGCCTCGCCGCTGGCGCAGGTGGTCGATGCCATGGAGAACATCGCCGGTGGCGAAGCCGACTTGACCCGCAATCTGGATAACCGCTGGCGCGACGAGCTGACCGCTCTGAGCGGCCACTTCAACGCGTTCACCAGCAAACTGCGCGCGGTGATCGGCCAGTCTATGCAGACAGCCAGTAGCCTGGACAAGGCCTCGCAAGCATTCGGCGAGATTGCCAGCGCCAGCCAGCGCCACAACCAGCAGCAGTCACAGCAAATGGAACTGGTGGCCGCCGCCATTCACGAGGTGTCCTACGCCGTGCAGGAAGTAGCAAAGAACGCCGAACACGCCGCCAACGAAGTACGCCAGGCCGATGAACAGGCACGCCAGGGCCAGCACAACATCGATAGCAGCCTGCGCCAAATCAACCAGTTGTCCGAGACCATCGGCCAGGCCGTCGCTGTGATCCAGAGCCTGGCCCAGGAAAGCACCCAGATCGGCAGTGTGCTGGAAGTGATTCGTGCGATCGCCGAACAGACCAACCTGCTGGCGCTGAACGCCGCCATTGAGGCGGCGCGCGCTGGCGAGCAGGGTCGCGGCTTCGCCGTGGTGGCAGACGAGGTACGCCTGCTGGCTCAGCGCACCCAGCAGTCCACCGCGCAGATCCAAGGCATGATCGAGCGCCTGCAGGGCAATTCGGAGGCGGCGGTGAATGTCATCAATGCCAGCAGCGAAGCTGCTCAACAAACCGTGGAACAGGCACGCCAAACCGGTGAAAGCCTGCACCAGATCATCAGCGCGCTACGCAACCTCACCGATTTGAACGCCTCGATCGCCAGTGCCACTCTGGAGCAGTCCCATGTGGTCGAGGACATCAACCAGAATGTCACCCGCGCAGCTTCGCTGGCCTACGAGAATGCCCAGGCAGCAGACCGGTCCAACGAGGCCAGCCAGCATTTGGGCGAAATGGCGGGCCAGCTCAATCGGCTATTGGGGCAGTTTCGCGTATGAGGTGGATGAGCAACGATGGAGGCCTGATTTCATGACCCACGCCCAGCCCGTCATGTCGCGTTGCGCCAAATCGAATGCCTTGTTGCCGGTGGCCATCGACTCGCGCTATCTGGAAACCCGCCAGAAAGCGCTCGAGTTGTTCGCCAAGTGTGGCTTCAGCCGGGTAAGCATGCGTGACCTGGCCACCTATTTGGGGATCAAGGCTGGCTCCATTTACAACCACATCGAAAGCAAGGAGGCACTGCTGTTCGAACTGATCGAGGAACTCTACGAACAGTTGCTTCATGGCGCCAGCCTGGTGACTCGTCGCAAATCCGCCCCCGCTGTACGACTGCAAGGCCTGCTTGAGGCGCACCTGCTGCTACACGAGCGAATGGGGGCGCATTTCCGTCTGGCGGAATACGACCTCCATTGCCTGACCAGCGAACAGCATGCCTCGATTCTGGGCCTGCGCCGACGCTACGAGGAGCACCTGGTGGAAACGATAGAGCAACTCACCGGCAAACCGGCCAACGCCACCCGACGCGCCACCTTGAGCGGCATCGTTTCCCTGCTAAACCAACTGCCGGCCTGGGTTTTGGAGCCCCAGGCAAGCAAAGGAGCACACCGCAAGTTGCTGCATGACATGGTGATGAGTGCTCTTCAGGGTGCGTTGCGGGCAACTTAGACGCGTAGCTTCTGCCTTACTGCCTCTATGGCTACTCATCGATTGCCTCCTGGTAGCGCCAGGTTTGATGGATCTAGTCCGTCATTTGAACGTCACACTTCAGACTCAGGCTCCCAACGGCGAAACAGCACGCTGGCGTTAACACCGCCGAAACCGAACCCATTTGAGAGCGCATGCGTGATCGACAACTGCCGAGCGTTGAGTGCGACCAGATCAAGGCCGCCGGCCGCCTCATCGGGATGATCGAGATTCAGCGTGGGCGGCACCACCTGGTCGCGAAGCGCTAGTACGGTGAACACAGCTTCAATGCCTCCGGCCGCTCCAAGCAGATGCCCGGTGGCGGACTTGGTCGAGCTGATCGCGACGCTAGAGTCGCTCCCGAATACCGAGCGAATCGCTGCCAGTTCGCCTTTGTCACCGACCTGCGTGGAGGTCGCATGTGCATTGATATGCTGAACATCGTCAGGACTCACAGCCGCCTGGCGCAGTGCCTGTTCCATGGCGCGGCGTGCGCCGCTGCCGTCCTCCGGACCCGCCGTCAAGTGATAGGCATCGGCGCTGGTGCCGTAACCGACCAGTTCCGCCAGTGGCTTGGCTCCACGAGCCAACGCATGCTCCAGTGACTCGATCACCAGTAACCCGGCACCTTCGGACATGACGAAGCCGTCACGGTCGCGATCAAAGGGGCGTGAAGCCTGCTGTGGGTACTCGGCAAAACCAGTTGATAGCGCGCGGGCCGCCGCAAAACAACCCAGGGTTACACGGTCTATCGCTGCTTCGGTACCGCCGCATATGGCGATATCCGCCTCACCACTTCTGATGATTCTGGCCGCATCGCCGATGGCTTGTACCCCAGCAGCACAGGCTGTTACCGGAGCGCCGAGCGGCCCTTTGAATCCGTTCCGAATGGATACGTGCCCGGCCGCCATGTTGGCGAGAAAAGACGGCGCAGTGAACGGCGACAATCGGCGAGGACCACGCGCATCGGTGGTGCGGACAGCGTCGGCAATCGCGCCAAAGCCACCCACGCCCGATGCAATGATCGTGGCGGTCCGCTCCTGGTCTGTGACTTCTGTCGGATGCCAGCCTGCCTGCTCCAGAGCTTCGTGCGCTGCCACAAGTGCAAACTCGATGAAGCGATCCATCTTCTTGCGATCCTTGGCCGAGATGATGCGCTCCGGGTCGTAACCCGCGATGGCATCATCTTCTAGAGACGGCACCTGGCCGCCTACTGCAACGCCCGTACCCTCAGTAATATCGGCAGGCAGGTTACGGATGCCAGAACGCCCAGCCAGCAGTCTCTTCCAGACTTCCTCTACTCCGCATCCCAGAGGCCCGACAATTCCGACGCCCGTGACCACGATTCGCTTTTGACCTTCGAGATTAATCATTGAACCCTCTTCATTTTTCAGTCGACGCCCACGCTACGGCCTATGGCTAAAGCTTTGTGGTCTGGTGAACGGCGATAGGACGGGGTGGTGTCCTATCCACCAGGCTTGCTTGCTTATTCGCTGTTTCGGTTTGACCCGTATTGTCAGGACGGATCTTGAACCAGATGGCGTACATCGCCGGCAGGAACACCAGCGTCATGATGGTGCCGACTAACGTGCCTCCGATCAGCGTGTAGGCCAGCGTCCCCCAGAAGACGGAATGGGTTAGCGGAATGAACGCCAGGATTGCCGCGAGTGCTGTCAGCAGTACCGGGCGGGCACGCTGTACCGTGGCTTCGACCACTGCGTGAAACGGGTCCAAGCCTTCTTGGGCGTTGTGATGGATCTGCCCGATCAGAATCAGCGTGTTGCGCATCAAGATGCCCGACAGCGCGATCAGCCCGACCAGGGCGTTGATTCCAAACGGCTGCTGGAAGATCAGCAGCGTTGGCACCACGCCAATCAATCCCAGCGGCGAGGTGAAAAACACCATGATCATTGCCGAGATCGAACGTACCTGGACAATGATGATCAACAGCGTCAGGGCAATCATGATGGGAACCAGCGGCACTATCGCCTGGCCGGCCTTTCCCGATTCCTCGATCGCACCCGCCTGCTCGATCCGGTACCCGCCAGGCAGCGTGTCGATAATCGGCTGCAGTTGCTTGACGATCACACCCGATACATCGGGCGGCTGAAGGCCTTCGGCAATATCGCCGCGCACGGTGATAGTCGGCGTGCGGTCACGGCGCCTAAGGATCGGATCCTCCATACGCACATCCACCTCTCCGACCTGGGACAGAGGGATACGCTGACCCGCCGCTCCCACCAATGTGAAGCCTTCAATCCGGGCGGGATCGAGCCGGATATTCCCCCCTGCACGACCAACCACCTGCACTGAACGAATGTCTTCACGAACCGCCGTGATCGGCACTCCGGCCAGCAGGAATTGCAACTGCTGGGCGACTGCACTGGATGTCAGTCCAACCGCCTGCAAGCGATCCTGATCCAGGTTGAAATGCAGCGTCGGCGTCAGAGGGCCCCAGTCGCTGTTGACCGTCCTCATCATCGGGCTGGCTTGCATGACATCTTGTACACGACCCGCAATCTCGCGAAGCTTCGTCGGGTCAGGCCCTATCACCCGGTAGGCCACCGGGAATGGCGAATACGGACCAAACACAATTTGAGATGCCCTGACTCGGGCCTCTGGGGCGAGGCCAGCAGCGACCGCTTCGCGAAGACGGAACTTGAGGGTTTCACGTGCCTCCTGACTGTCCGTCAGCACCACGATCTTGGCGAACGATGGATCGGGCAGTTCTGGCGCCATCGCCAGGAAGAAACGCGGCGCGCCCTGCCCAATATAGGCCGTGACGATTTTTGCCTCTTCCTGCTTTTTCAGCCAGGCCTCGACCTTTGCAGCAGTGGCACTGGTCTGCGCGATCGAGGTTCCGTAGGGCATTTGCACCTCGACCATCACCTCGGGACGGTCCGAGGTCGGGAAGAACTGCTTCTTCACCAGGCTCATGCCCAGAACCGCCACGAAAAACAGCATGATAACCGTGCCAGCCACCAGCCATTTGCGAGCGATGACGCGTGTCAGAACCCGGCGGAAGCGGTTGTAACGGGGGGTGTTGTAGATAGCCGCATGCCCACCCTCGACCTTCTTGATGTCTGGCAACAACTTCACTCCCAGGTAAGGGGTGAAAGCCACCGCGACGACCCAGGAAGCGATCAAAGCAATGCCGACGATCCAGAACATGTTGCTGGTGTACTCGCCGGCAGTGGACTGGGCGAAACCGTTGGGCATGAAGCCAATCGCCGTTACCAGCGTACCGGAGAGCATCGGCGCGGCCGTATGACTCCAGGCATACGCGGAAGCTTTGATTCGGTCGTAGCCCTCTTCCATTTTCACCACCATCATTTCGATGGCAATGATCGCGTCGTCCACCAGCAGTCCCAGCGCCAGAATCAACGAGCCGAGTGTAATACGGTCAAAGTTCTTTCCGGTGGCCGCCATCACCACAAACACTATCGCCAGCGTCAACGGTACCGCCGCTGCGACCACGAGGCCTACCCGCCAGCCCATGCTGAGAAAGCAAACAAGCATCACCACCAGCAGCGCGACAAAAAATTTGACCATGAACTCGCCAACGGCCGAGTCAATGTTCACGGCTTGATCAGTGACCTTGGTCAGCGTCATGCCCAGCGGCATGCCTTCATTTATCTTCGCCGTCTCGGCGTCCAGCGCCTTGCCCAGGTCCAGGCCATTCCAGCCTTCGCGCATTATGACCCCCAGCAACAAGGCCTCTTCGCCGTTATTGCGCACCAGGAAGGTGGCAGGGTCTTCGTAGCCTCGTTCAACCGTCGCCACGTCCGAGAGCTTCAACGTACGCCCCTGAATCGCCAGGGGCGTGTCACGAATTTTCTCCAATTTATCGAAAGCGCCATCCACCCGCAGGAAAACCTGCGGCCCGTTGGTTTCGATGGAACCGGCGGGTGTGAGCACGTTCTGGCTGTTCAGCGCGGCGAAGATGTCCTGGGGAGAAACGCCCAAGGTGGCCAGTCGGTCATGGGAGAAGGACACAAAAATGCGCTCGGCTTGCTCACCGATGATGTTGACCTTCTTCACGCCCGGCACATGCAACAGTTGTTGGCGCAACGACTCAGCATCACGCACCAACAGTCGCTGCGGCTCGCCTTTGGCTTTGAGGGCAAAAAGCGCAAACGTCACGTCCGAATACTCGTCGTTGACCAATGGCCCGATCACACCCGCCGGTAGCTTGGTGGCTTCGTCATCGAGCTTTTTGCGCGCCTGATAAAACTCTTCCTGCACCTGTGAGGGTGGCGTGCGGTCCAACAACGAAACCATCGTGAAAGCGAGACCGGGCCGCGTATAGGTTTCCGTGCGGTCGTACCATTTCAGTTCTTGCAGGCGTTTTTCAAGTGGCTCTGCTACCTGATCCTGCATCTCCTGCGCCGTGGCGCCCGGCCACGCGGTAATGACCGTCAACTGCTTGACCGTAAACGGAGGATCTTCCGCACGCCCCAGCTTGAAAAACGCCAGGGTGCCTGCAACGGCAATCAGGAAGATCAGAAACACCGTAATAGATCGCTCACGAACGGCGATCGCGGAAAGATTGAAGCGCCCCTCGCTCATGGACGCCCCCCGGCAACTTTTTCGTCATCCTGTTGAGGCAATCTCACCTCTTCACCTTCGCGCAACAGATGTGCGCCTAACGCTACGATCTGCTCGCCGACTTTGAGGTCGCCCGCGACTCGCACTGTGTCGTCGCTCAAACCCAGGACTTGTACAGGTCGCCAGGCCACCTTCGCCGGTGTACCGGCGATGACCCACACGCCAGTGCCTTGGCCTGGGTCATAAACGGCAGCGATCGGTACTTGCAGCCCCTGCCCCTGCGTGGTGCCTTCAGTGATCCGAAGCGTGACGGTCGAGCCTATCGGTGCATTGGCCAGCGCGCCCTCAAGCACATACCGCGCCTCGAAGGTGCGTGTCATACGGTCGGCCGAGTCAGACAGCAGCCTGAGCTTCGCTGTAACAGCATCCGTGGTATTGCCATAAAGCGTCGCCTGCGCAGTAGATCCTGCTGCGGGGCGCAACGTCTCGGGCAGGTGAACGATGGCTTCGCGCTGTCCTGCCCGCGCTAGTCGAACCACGGGCTGTCCCGGGCTGACAACTTGTCCGGGCTCGGCGAGCGTCTCCACCACCACGCCGTCGGAATCCGCAAGCAGCACCGCATAACCAGAAGCATTACGGGCAACGTCAGCCTGCGCTTCAGCGGCGCTAAGCTGCGCCTTTGCGGTATCCGCTGCGGCTTTAATCTGGTCGTAGGCCGATGCAGAAATAGCGCCTGCGGCAACCAGACTGCGGTATCGCGCCTCGTCATCTGCTGTCTGCTTGGCTCGGGCCCGAGCGGCTATGACCGACTCTTGCTGTGCTCGCGCCTGCAACCCTAGGTCGATTGGGTCGAGGCGCATGAGTGGCTGACCACGTTTAACGGTCTGACCGGTGTCGACCAAGCGCTCAAGTATCTTGCCTGACACCCGAAAGCCCAGGTCGCCCTGGACGCGGGCAACCACGACACCACTGAAAGAACGCGAGACGTCGGACGAAGCCTGAACAGCAGTGGACCTCACCAAAGGGGCATGCGTGCGTGGATCTTCAACGGTGGATGAGTCGCCACATGCCGTCAGGACGAGAGGCAACAAGCAAGCGGCAATGGGGAAAGGTCGAAGCCGGCGCATAGGTTCCCTTACTTAAACAAATAGGACAGGCGTCATATTCTCAGTCTAGTGACCTTTTATGTCAATGGTCACAAATTATGAAGTTCTAAGCGCCTCAACCTTGGGGGTGAAATCGCCGAATACACTGAGCCAATTTCGAACTTGGCTGAACGAGCGTCGATTGACAGGAAGTGACCGTAACGTAATATGGTCACAAACATACACAATTGAAGGAACCTCAATGCCTCCCCTCCGTCCCGTTGCTCTCTTGGTGAGTGCCAGCTTGATGACAGGTTGCGCGGTCGGTCCGGACTATCACCGTCCGGACACCCCGCTTTCGGACCGTTACTTGGGTCAGCCTTCTGTCGAACAGAGGCTTGGGGCGACGCCTGCCAGTCTTGTTACCTGGTGGGAAGGCTTCGGTGATCCACTGCTAGCCGACTTCGTCTCCAAGGCACTTGAGCAGAACCTGGATCTGGCGCAAGCGTCGGCGCGAGTAACGCAGGCACGGGCAGGACTAGGCGCCGCAAATGCCGCTTTATTACCCTCCGGAAACATCAGCGGCCAAGCCGCGCGTTCCTACCAGTCAATCGAGACCCCACTCGGCCAGGTGTTGAACTCAACGCCTGGCTATGATCGGTACGGAAGTTCCTACGAGGTCAACCTCGATGCTAGCTGGGAGGTGGACGTCTTTGGCGGACTGCGACGCGGACGCGAGGCTGCACTGGCCGAGTACCAGGCTTCCGAGGCGGGTGTCGCTGCCACACGACTGGCCATCGCCGCGCAGACCGCCGATATCTACATCACTATCCGCGGATTGCAGACCCGGTTGGACATTGCGAACCGACAAGTCAAAACGCAGCAGGAGCTACTAGAGAAAGTCCAATTGCTCTACAGCAAGGGCCTCGCCGCCAACTATCAGGTTCGTCAGACTGAGGGGGCACTATCGCAGGTCCAAGCGACAGTACCGGCCCTGCAGACCGGCCTGGATGCTGCCATGAATGCACTGGATGTCATGCTCGGCACGCCGCCAGGCACTCACCGAACGCAATTGGCAAATACGGGGAACATTCCTGTAGCGCCGCAGATAAAGGCCACGGGAACGCCGGCCGATCTGCTGCGCCGCAGGCCAGATCTTATTGTTGCTGAGCGCCATCTCGCAGCCTCAAACGCACGCATCGGGGAAGCGATTGCTGAGTACTACCCGAAATTCTCCCTGAGCGCATTGCTGGGCAGTGCCACGGCTGTATCCGCAGGCAACCTTTTTACCGGCGGTGCCAGCCAGTCGGCGGGCGTATTGGGGCTACGCTGGAGACTCTTCGACTTCGGTCGCATAAACGCCCAAATCGAACAAGCCAAGGGACAGGAAGCCGAAACCCTGGCCGCTTACCGTCAGTCTGTGCTGCGCGCCACCGAGGATGTCGAGAACGCGTTCTCCTCACTGGTAAATCGGGAAGCTCAAGCAACCACCCTCACCGGGGGAGAGGCGTCTCTGACGCAAGCTCGCCAATCGTCGTTCATTGCCTATCAGAAAGGTACGGCCAGCCTGATCGATGTCCTTCATGCCGACGAGACGATGCTGCAGGCTTCCGATGCCCGAGCGCAAGCACGAACGGAATCGGCACGGGCGGCGGTCGCGGCATTCAAAGCGCTTGGTGGTGGCTGGCAACCTCCTGAAGCCCAGCCTGTAGCGACCCGATGACTTAACCAGATGACGCGGCACTTAATTCACGCCCCCTCCTCTTTCAGATACTACCCAACCCGAGAGCGGGCTTCGCTCACCGACTGACGACCACTGGTCTCAGGCCGTTCTGTTGCGATGCGGTCAGCAGCCAATTGCTCAATAGAAACCAACCGGAGAACAGCGAAATGAAATCGAACGAGAATTCCTGGGTGCTCATCACAGGCGCATCAAGCGGATTTGGCGAGGAGTTTGCCCGGCAATACGCAGCGCAGGGAAAATCGCTAGTTCTGGTAGCAAGAAGGCTGAGTAAGCTCGAAGCGCTATCGGCGCAGTTGCGCGAACGTTTTGGTGTTGATGTGATCGTCGAACAAGTAGACCTTTCCTCGATCCCGGCGATCATCGAACTGCATGAGCGACTCAGCGAACGCAATATAGTGATCGATGTGCTCATCAACAATGCGGGTCATGGATTGCAGGGGCCTTTCCTGGATCAGCCTCTGGACCACTCACTGACTATGATTGATCTGGATATCGCCAGCCTGACAGCCCTGACACGCCTTTTCGCGGCCGACATGCGAGCCCGCAAACGTGGGCACATCCTGATGGTCGCAAGCTTGCTGTCCTTCTTGGGCGTGAAGAATTTCGCCGTTTACTCTGCCGCGAAAGCCTATGTTCTTCGCTTCTCTGATGCGCTTCATCGTGAACTGAAAAATGACGGTGTCGTCGTTACCGCACTTTGCCCTGGGATGTCAGATACCGGATTTGCAGAAAGCGCCAAACAACGGATCACACCGGCCTTAAAAATGGTGATGATGCAGCCTCAACCCGTCGTGCGTGCAGGCATCCGTGCGCTGCAAGCCGGACGCATGAGCGTGGTGCCGGGTTTTGGCAACAAGGCCATCACTGTCTTGACGTGGGCCACGCCACGTCGGTTTCATCAGAGCCTTATGGCGCAGGTGATGGGAGTCTGAGGGGGGGGGTGACAAAGAGGCCTTTTACCTCAGGGGAAAGGCCCAAGATGTGTTCTTAAAGGTCGGGAGGCAACGCGTGCTCCCGACAGGACATTTATCGTGTAACAGCACTCAATTAGAAGCGGTAACTAACAGACGTACCGAGCCCGCTCGCACTGTTCTTATATTTGGCACTGTATGCACCTCTGGTCGGCGAGGTGTCGTTGACCTGCACGCTCTCTTCCCACAAGTAAGAGTAAGCAACATCGATCGTGACATTATCCGCCGGCGTCCAGCCAGCACCGAAGCTGACAACCTTCCGGTCGCCCGTAGGAATGCGCGGTCCACGATTGGTGTTATTGGCCGGTGACTGATCGACCGAAAAGCCTGCGCGAAGTACCCATTGGTTGTTCAGTTGATATGCCGCACCGATAGCATGAGCCCACGTATCGTGCCAATTCTGTTCTTCGGTAATGGTGCCCAGCGCACCGCTCAATGCAGGGGGTAAACCTGTGTTCTCGATGGTTAACGCTTTGAAGCGACTCCAGCGAGTCCAGGTGCTCCCCACGTATAGGGTCCAGTCGTTATTAAGCTGATGAGTCACCGAGAAATCCACTGACTCCGGGGTATCCACATCCAGCGAAGCGTCATAACTGCGGCCGCTGACCCCCCAACACGCTAAAGATGCCGTCAGTGACCTTGGTCTTGGCATCCAATTGATAACTGACCTTGGAATGGTAGGTCATGCCCAAACGGGTTCGATCTGTAGCCTGCACCAAGATACCGGCGTTAAAACCCAGGGCAGTGTCGTCACCCGTGCTTTTGAGTTTTCCGTCATTGCGACCAGGGCTAAGAGGATTGGGCACCATACCGGAAATTTCACCACCGATACGGTTGATGGTCGGACCGAACCCGATCGACACTTTGTCGTTGAAGGCATAGCTGACAGTGGGCTGGAACGTAAGGGTCGTGACCTCGCTTTTGTTGGCGTAGTAACGCCCGGCGAAACCGCTGCCATAGTCAGTCATCAGACCGAAAGGCACATAAAAACCTACACCGAACGCCCAATGCTCATCGATCGGTTTGACGTAGTAACCCATAGGTACGGTGGTGGTTGGCACCATGTCGCCGTCTTCCTGGCCGCCGAATGTACTGCGGGTGTGGCTGATGTCGGACTTGGCGAAAAGAGTCGCCGCCCCCACGCTGACCTGTTCTCTTTTCAAGCGAGACATGCCCGCAGGGTTACCGAAGACCGTGCTCGCATCTTCAGCGGCGGAAGAACGACCGGCAAACCCGGCCCCCATTCCACTGATGCTTTGTTCATTGAGAGCGAAGCCGCTTGCAAAAGCGTTTGAGGATGCGAGCACGACAGCAAGGCCAAATGGGGTCTTGAGCACTATTTTTTTCATTGTTTGAACTCTATGGGTATCACTGAGATGAAGCACTAGAAGCGACGGACCACCATATTTATTCATGTGACCAAATCAGTCAATGGTCACAGTGCAGCTAAATAAAATGCCCTTCGACGGATGGAAGAAGGGCAAAGTGAAAAGCCGCTTGGGATCTGACGCGTACCGCCGTATGCGATAAACCTTTAGCCAAAGGTCAAGGCATGAGGCTACGCAAGATGAGGTTGGAGGTGAGCGTGGGCGCCTCCTCGACGAAATCGAGGTTGTACTGCAGCAGCAAGGGGTTAACGAATGGTCGCAGTGCGAGATGTATCGCTTCTACTGTCTCGTCCAGCGGAGTCTTGCGTTCAAATTCGCCAATCTCTCGCCCCTCTCGCACGATTTGCAACACGAAGCGTTTGATCTGTGCGTCATAAGCCTGCGAACTGGGCCAGCTTTCCGACGCTGCGAACGCTGCAATGTCATAGAGTTTTCGGTCGTTAAAAAACAGATTCACACCTGTGGCGATCACCGTTTTGACCAAACGTCGAAAGCGCTCCGTCGGCGACAGGTCTTCTACATTGATAGCCTGCTCCACAGCCGCGACGATTTCTGCCAGACAATTTGCGCAGATTGCTTCACCGATCGCCTGCTTGGAATCAAAAAATTTGTAGATGTAGGCCTTGGAAAACCCGATGGCCTTGGCCAGGTCGGAAACCGTGGTTTTACCATAGCCGAATTGACTGAAGTGTTCGTTGGCCGCTGCGACAATTTGATCGCGAATCTCGTGATCGATTGGGCCACGGGGGCTAGGCGAAGATATTGATGGCTGATTCATGGGAATAGCTTACTCACCCTATCGAGGACTTACAAATCGTGACCAAACAAATATATAGTCACAAATCTAACGTTTGGAAACCACAGTTGATCTGATTTGAAACGAGCTGACGTTTTGAGTAGTCCAACATGGCGCATTAGCGTTCCAACAGCTCATTGTCGCTAACGCTAGACAGCTTTATCCCCTTTGCCTCGTGCTGATGACGAAGCTCAGCCCAGTCTCTATAAGGGCAGGGTTTCACAGACGGCATCTGCAAAGACCAGTTTCTGACCGCTGCACAGCACCTGTGTGAACTGGGTGCCGATGTGCTCATCCTGGGGTGCACAGAGCTACCCCTGGTGCTCGAGCATAGCGAATCCTACATGATCAAAAATCATGAGGTTGCATTGGTCGACCCGACAACCATTTTGGCATTGAAGTGCATTAAACTTGCCCGTGAGAACACGGACAAGCCTCAGTCACTGAGCAAGCAACACTGTGTCGATTGATTACAACGGAGCTACGTCAAGGGAAGGCGTCTGTATTCAACGGGACAGGCACCTCCATCCCAAAAACCGTCTTCGAAGCGGAACGAGGCGCCGTAGGCAGAATCCGGTAAATGGTTAGCGCCATCCTCCCGTAACCGCGAACGGAAAGTACCGCTATGTGGCCGGGTACGATACAAGCCACGTTTTTGCAGTTCAGGAATGACCAGCTCCACGAAGTCCTCAAGGCTGCCCGGGCTGATCAGCGGATTGAGCATGTAGCCGCTGGTGCCGGAAATACGGGCGTGCTCTTCGATCCGATCGGCCACTTGTTGCGGCGTTCCCACCAGAATCAGATCACTGCCCCGAGTGATGTTGGCAAAGCGCTGTTTGACATCACCGGCGGTCAAGGGCTTGCCACTGCCATCGGGACGCATCACATAGGAGGTCATGCCTTCGGTGTGAGTAGACAACGCGTCGCTGTCCGCGTAGCGGCTGATGTCGATACCGGTATCGCCGGCATAACTCACCAGTTGCGCCTGCAAGTGATAGTTGCTTTGCAGTTCGTCATCGCTATGTGCGGCGCCAGCTTCAACTTTAGCGATTCTGCCAAAACTCGTTGTTGCTCTGCTGCCCCTGAGATTTTTTTGTTCATCTGTTCGATGCTCAGTCCCCCCCGCAGTTGGCATTGCCTATGTTCGCTAGCGAACAGACTTCGCCGCGATGAATAATCCACACTCGTCGGTGGAATGCTGCGCCCGGCGGCGCAATGCCCCGCACACCTGGCCTGGCGTAGAACCGCCTTCATTCCACATGCGACCTGCCCTGCGCCGGTCGTACGAAGGATTTCATGCAAAATATCCTGACTCGCACACTGTCCAGCCTTTGGCGCTCACCGGCCATCTGGCTCAGGTGGAGTGCAGCACGGCACAAGTTCGAGTACGAGCCCATCCTGCGTGCCGACCTGTTCAATGCGCAGCAGATGGCAGACCACGGTATCGTGCTGGCACGCCAACATGTGCTCGGGCGCCTTTCAAAAAAGGATGCCTTGCTGGGCCGCCTGACTGACAACCAACTGCTTCTGGAGCGTAGCTGCGCAGCGCTCAAGACCGTACAACTGTCCAGCCGACGCGCTACCCCTGCGGCAGAATGGCTGCTGGACAACTTCTACCTGATCGAAGAAAACATCCGTACCGCCCGGACCCACCTGCCCGACGGCTATAGCCGGGAATTACCACGCCTGGCCGAAGGCCCTTCGGCAGGCCTGCCTCGGGTCTACGACATTGCCCTGGAAACCATCGCTCACGGCGATGGCCGGATCGACGCGCAAAGCTTGAATTGTTTCATCGCCTCTTATCAGACCATTACGCCGTTGGCTCTGGGCGAGCTATGGGCAATCCCGATCATGCTGAGACTGGCGCTGATCGAAAACTTGCGGCGCGTGGCGTCTCGGGTAATGGCCAACCGGGATGACCGCAACCTTGCCGATGACTGGGCCGATCGATTGATCGAAATGGCCGAGCGCGACGCCAAGAGCGTGGTGTTGACCGTTGCCGACATGGCGCGTTCGGCACCACCGATGACACCACCATTCGTTGCAGAACTGGCGCGCCGCCTGCAAGGACAAAGCGCCGCGCTGATATTGCCCATGGCGTGGATAGAACAAACGCTCGGTGAGTCCGGCCTTACGGTCGAACGGCTGGTGCAGATGGATGCCCAGCAGCAATCCGGTAACCAGGTGTCCATCAGCAACAGCATCGCCAGCTTGCGGTTGCTGGCAGCGACCGACTGGCGCGAGTTCGTCGAGCTGCTCAGCCATGTCGAACAGGTATTGTGCACGGACCCGGCGGGCGTCTACGCGAACATGGACTTTGCCACCCGTGATCGTTACCGCCATGTGGTCGAACGCCTTGCCCGGCATTGCGTGCATTCCGAAACCAGGGTGGCACAAGCCACCATCGAACTGGCCGCGACCACACAGCCCACAGCCCGTGTAACCGGGCACGTGGGCTATTACCTGGTGGCTGACGGGTTGCACAGCCTGGAGCAGGCGCTGCACGCCAGCGTACCGCTGCTCGAACGATGGAAGCGGCTGCTACAAAGCGCCCCGTTGAAGTTCTACCTGTGCCCTGCACTGCTGCTGACACTGCTGCTGGCCTGGCCATTTCTCAGCAGTGCTTATCGCAGCGGCACGCCACTCTGGTGCCTGGTCCTGCTCGCCGTGCCCGCGTTATTGATGACCAGCCGCCTGGCGATCGGGTTGGTCAACTGGCTGGTGACGCTCACGGTAGCCCCGTCACTACTGCCGCGCCTGGATTACAGCAAGGGCATACCGACCGAGGCGCGAACGCTGGTGGCGGTGCCTACGATGTTTGCCAACGCCGGCGACATCGAGGCCCTGGCGGAAGGCCTGGAAGTGCGATTCCTGGCCAATCGCGATGCCAACCTGCATTTTGCGCTGCTCAGTGACTTCATGGACGCCCCTGCCGAGGTGATACCCGAGGATGCCGAACTGCTCGCCCTGGCGCGCCAACTGATCGAGGCGCTCAACCACAAATATGCCGATGGCCAGGTCGACCGGTTTTTCCTGCTGCACAGGCCCAGGCACTGGAGCTCGACCGAGCGGGTATGGATGGGGCATGAACGCAAGCGTGGCAAACTTGCTGAACTCAACGCTTTGCTGCGTGGTAAAGGACAGGAGCGCTTTGCACTGATCGTCGGTGATGTCGCGCCACTGGCTTCGGTGCGCTTCGTCATCACCCTGGACACCGATACCTTGCTGCCACGGGATGTCGCGCATCAGTGCATCGGTGCGATGATGCACCCGCTGAACCATCCGGTATTCGATGAACAGAGCGGCAAGATCGTCAGCGGTTACGCCATCCTCCAGCCACGCGTGGGGATCAGCCTGCCCAGCACGGCACGCTCAACCTACGCCCGTCTGTTTGGCAGCGATGCGGGTGTCGATCCTTATACCCGTGCCGTCTCCGATGTTTATCAAGACCTGTTCCAGAACGGTTCCTTCATCGGCAAGGGCATCTATGCCGTCGACGCCTTCGAACAGGCACTCGAGGGCTGTCTGCCCGACAACCGCATTCTCAGTCATGACCTGATCGAAGGCTGCTATGCCCGCTGCGGGCTGCTCAGCGATGTACAACTGTATGAGGAATACCCGTCTCGCTACAGCGCTGATGCCAAGCGCCGACACCGCTGGATTCGCGGAGACTGGCAAGTGCTGTACTGGGCCTCGCCGTGGGCACCGAAACCCCAGGGAGGATTTGCGCTCAACCGTCTGAGCAACCTTGCCCGCTGGAAGATTTTTGACAATCTGCGCCGCAGCCTGGAGCCAGGCGCCTTCCTGGCCATGCTGGCATGGGGCTGGTTGGGTTCGAGCGAGGCCGTCTCCTGGACATTGGCGGTGGTGGCTCTGGTATTTCTCCAACCGGTACTGCAGTCGGTATTGGCGCTGGTACAGAAAGCTGCTGATATTACCCTGAGGCAACACCTGAGCGCGGCATTACGGACCTCGGGCCAGCATTTCATGCGAGCGCTGTTGTCGATTGTCTGGTTGCCGTCCGATGCGTTGTTGAGCTTCGATGCGATTGGCCGCTCACTGTGGCGCATGCTGATCAGCAAGCGCCTCCTGCTGCAATGGCAACCTTCTCGTGAGGTGGAGCGCGCCAGTGGCAACGATCTGTCCGGTATGTATAAAAGCATGTGGATTGCCCCTGCTCTGGCGCTGATTCTATTCGCGGCCCTGCTGCCAACTCTCTACGTACTCGCACTGGCGGCACCCTTGCTGCTGGTGTGGTTGGTGAGCCCGGCGATTGCCTGGTGGATCAGCCTGCCGACAACCCCGGCGGGATTTGACCCGTCAGCGCAAGACCTGCGCTTCCTGCGCATGCTGTCACGCCGGACCTGGGCGTTTTTCGATCGCTATGTGGGCCCCGAGGACAACTGGTTGCCTCCGGACAACGTCCAGGAGATACCCAAGCCAGCCATTGCCCATCGCACCTCACCGACCAACATGGGCATGGCCTTGCTCTCTCACCTGGCGGCCCATGATTTCGGCTATTTGAGTACCGGGCGTTTGCTTGAACGCATCACTACCACGCTTGAGTGCATGGCCGGCCTTGAGCGACACCATGGGCACTTCTACAACTGGTACGACACCCAGACACTGCAGCCACTGGCACCTCGGTATGTGTCCACCGTGGACAGCGGCAACCTGGCGGGCCTGCTGCTCACCCTGCGGCCGGGGCTGCAGGGGTTGGTCGACACCCCCCTGTTCGATCAACGCACCCTCAGCGGTCTGGGCGACACCCTCGATGTGCTGCAGCAGGCACTACAGGGCGAAAACCTCGATGACCGTGCCGTGCTTGAACTGCGCGCGAAGGTGACCTTGGCCGTGGGCCAGGACAGCCCGCACAACCTCCTGCAATTACTGGATTTGGCGGATGTTCTGACGATCGAAAGTCCGGCCACGTCTGCTGAAGAAGCACACTACTGGCTGCAGGCACTACAGGCGCAGTGTGCGGATCTGCGGGCAGAACGACTGCGCTTCGAACTGCCGTTGGCACCCGCCCGGGCCAAGGCACCGGCACCCACACCAGCACTCAGCCTGCGGCAAATGGCCGAGCTCGATTGCACGCTGTGGCTGCCCGCCGATCAGGCGCAAGTGCAGGCGGTACAATGCCTGGCTCGCGCACGAATCAGCCACCTTGAGCGCCTGGCCGAATTGTCCGCGTCACTGGCCAGCATGGACTTCACGTTCCTCTACGATGCTCAACGTGACCTCTTCTCGATAGGCTACAACGCCGACGAGCGCAGGCTGGACAACGGCTATTACGACCTGCTCGCTTCAGAGGTGCGCCTGACCAATTTCGTGGTCATCGCCCAAGGCCAGCTGCCGCAGCAGGCCTGGTTCACCCTCGGGCGCTTGCTCAGCAACAATCGGGGGGTACCGGTACTGCTTTCCTGGTCCGGATCAATGTTCGAGTACCTGATGCCAAACCTGGTCATGCCCAGCTATGAAGGTACGCTGCTGGAGCAGACATGCCGTGCGGCCGTCGCCTTGCAGATCGAGCATGGCAACCAGTTGGGTATCCCCTGGGGCGTGTCCGAGTCGGGTTACAACACCCTGGATGCCCACTTCAATTATCAGTATCGGGCGTTCGGTGTTCCAGGCCTTGGCCTCAAGCGCGGATTGGCCGAGGATACCGTGATTGCGCCGTACGCCAGCGCCCTGGCGCTGATGATCGAGCCGCAAGCGGCCTGCCGCAACCTGCAACGCCTGGCGGCCCAAGGGTCGGCCGGCCGCTATGGCCTGTACGAAGCGGTCGACTACACCGAGGCACGCCTGCCACGCGGCCAGCGCTATGCGGTCGTGCGGTCGTTCATGGCGCACCATCAGGGCATGAGCCTGCTGGCCTTGACCAGCCTGCTGCTGGACCGGCCCATGCAGCGACGCTTCGAGTCGATCCCGGCATTCCAGGCGACCATCTTGTTGCTGCAGGAGCGCGTCCCCAAAACCGCTGCACCCTACCTGCATGCAACCCAGGCACCTGCCACAGGGGAAAACGGACGCACGCAGGAAACCAGGCTGCGAGTGTTCGCCGATCCCGGGCGCAAGCGCCCCGCCGTCCAGCTACTTTCCAATGGCCGTTACCACGTCATGCTCAGCAGTGCCGGTGGCGGTTACAGCCGCTGCAACGACATCGCCGTGACCCGCTGGCATGAAGACGCGACCTGCGACAACTGGGGCATGTTCTGCTATCTGCGCGATGTCAGCAGCGGCGTATTCTGGTCCTCGGCCCACCAGCCGACCCGGCACCAGCCAGAAAGCCATGAGGCGATTTTCAGCGATGCCCGGGCCGAGTTTCGTGTCCGCGAGCTCGACTTCGATACGCACACCGAGATCGTCGTGTCTCCCGAAGACGATATCGAACTGCGCAGGCTGCACATCACCAACCGCGCCCGTGTACGTCGCAGCGTGGAGATCACCACCTACGCAGAGGTAGTGCTGGCGCCGGCAATCAGTGATGCCCTCCACCCTGCCTTCAGCAACCTGTTCGTGCAGAGCGAATTGTTGCCGGCGCTGCAGGCAATCGTCTGCACCCGCAGGCGTCGCTCCAGTGAGGAAGCAGTGCCCTGGATGTGCCACCTGCTGGCCGCCCATGGCGTAGACATCGACGCCATTTCCTACGAGACCGATCGGGCGCGATTCATCGGCCGAGGACGTAACGTTGCAGCACCGGCGGCGCTCGATGGCAATGTCGAGCAGTTGTCCGGCACCGCAGGCTCGGTGCTGGACCCAATCGTGGCCATCCGCTGCCGTATTGCCCTGGAACCCGGACAAACGGCGACCATTGACCTGGTGACCGGCATCGCGGACAGCCGTGAGGGCTGTCTGTACCTGATCAATAAATATCGCGACCGGCACCTCGCCGATCGCGTCTTCGACCTGGCATGGACCCACAGCCAGGTGTTGCTGCGCCAACTCAATGTCTCGCTGGAAGATGCCCGCCTGTTTGAGCAGATGGCCTCTTCGATCCTCTACGCCAATGCCTCGTTGCGCGCGGAAAACAGCGTCTTGACGGCCAACCGACGTAATCAATCGAGCCTCTGGGGCCAGGCGATCTCCGGGGACTTGCCCATTGTTCTGCTGCAGATCGCAACCGTGGAGAACATTGAGCTCGTACACCAGATGGTCAAGGCCCATGCCTACTGGCGGCAAAAGGGGCTGATGGTGGACCTGGTCATCTGGAACGAAGACCAGGCCGGCTACCGCCAGCAACTCCAGGACTTGATCATGGGTGTGGTGACGTCCGGCAGCGAAGCTTCGCTGATCGACCGTCCCGGGGGCATTTTCGTGCGTCCCGCACAGCAGTTGTCGAACGAGGACCGTACGCTGATCCTGTCGGTGGCGCGCCTGGTGCTGAGTGAAGGCAACGGCAGCATTGCCGAGCAAGTACATAGGCGTCACGCAAGCCCGGCATACCCGGCATTCGTACCCACGCTCAAGCGCCAGGCAAAGGCAACGGCGGCCGCTACCCTGCCCGCCATTGAAGGTTTGCTCCTGGGCAACGCCTATGGCGGCTTCAGTGCCGATGGCAGCGAGTATGTCATGACCTTGCAGCCGGGAAGGCCGACGCCGGCGCCATGGGCCAACGTGTTGGCCAACCCGCACTTCGGCACGGTAATTTCTGAAAGTGGAGGCGCTTACACCTGGATGGAAAACGCTCACGAATTTCGTCTGAGCCCCTGGCATAACGACCCGCTCACCGACACCAGCGGCGAGGCGATCTATGTGCGCGATGAAGAAACCGGATATTTCTGGTCGGTGACGCCACAGCCTTGTCCCGGTACTGGCGCGTACCGCACCCGGCACGGCTTCGGCTACAGCGTCTTCGAGCACAATGAAGACGGTATCCACACCGAGTTGTGGGTGTATGTGGCGCTGGACGCTTCGATCAAGTTCTCGCACTTGCAGATTCGCAACCGTTCAGGCCGCGCCCGGCGCCTGTCGACGACCTGCTATGTAGAGTGGGTGCTGGGCGACTTGCGCAGCAAATCAGCGATGCATGTGGTGACGGAAGCCGACCCCAGCAGCGGCGCATTTTTCGCCAGGAACGCCTATTCGATCGAGTTTTGCGAACGGGTGGCGTTCCTCGATACCGACTCGACCGACACCAGCATCAGCGGCGATCGCACTGAGTTCATTGGCCGCAACGGCAGCCTCAAGGCACCGGCCGGACTACAACAGGCTCGCCTGTCGGGCCGTACCGGTGGTGGCCTGGATCCCTGTGCGGCGATTCAGGTTGCCCTCGACCTCGACAACGGTGACGATCAGGACGTGGTCTTCCGACTCGGTGCAGCCAGGGATACGACGTCAGCCCAGCGCCTGGTTCAACAGTATCGGGGCCTGGGGGCGGCAACCGCAGAACTCGAGGCGGTACGCGAGCATTGGCGTTCGCAGCTGGACGTGATTCAGGTCCAGACCCCCGACCCGAGCATCAATGTCATGGCCAATGGCTGGCTGATGTACCAGGTCATCGCCTGTCGCTTCCAGGCCCGCAGTGGCTACTATCAGTCCGGCGGGGCCATCGGCTTTCGCGATCAACTGCAAGACTGCATGGCGATGATCCATGCCGATCCCGCCAGCGTACGTGGCCATTTGTTGCTGTGTGCAGCCCATCAATATGCCGAAGGCGACGTGCAACATTGGTGGCACCCGCCGCTCGATCGGGGTGTGCGCAGTGGCTGTTCGGACGATTATCTGTGGCTGGCGCTGGCGACCAGCCACTATGTCAACGTCACCGGCGACCTCAGCGTGCTGGCCGAATCCGTGGGCTACCTTGAAGGCCGACCGCTCAATGCCGGGGAAGAGTCCTATTACGACCTGCCGGGCAAATCGCACCTCGAAGAAAGCCTCTATCAGCATTGTGTACGCGCTATCGAATACAGCCTGCAGCGCGGCAGCCACGGCCTGCCGTTGATGGGCACTGGCGACTGGAACGACGGGATGAACCGGGTCGGCCATCTGGGCAAAGGGGAAAGCGTGTGGTTGGGATTCTTCAGCTTTGATGTGTTGCAGCAGTTTGCCATCACTGCCCAATTGCATGGCGACCCTGTTTTCGCACAGCGTTGTACCCAGCAGGCCGCCTTGTTGCAGGCCAGTCTGGAGGAGCATGCCTGGGACGGTTCATGGTACCGGCGCGCCTGGTTCGACGACGGTCAAGTCCTGGGCTCGGCCAACAATGACGAATGCCGCATCGACTCGATCTCGCAAAGCTGGTCGGTACTGTCGGGTGCCGCCTCGCAAACGCGGCGCCGCACGGCCATGGCTTCATTCGAGAAGCATTTGGTACGGCCCGACACAGGCGCGGTCCTGCTGCTCGATCCACCCTTCGACACAGGCTCGCTCGAGCCCGGCTATATCAAGGGCTATGTGCCGGGCGTACGGGAAAATGGTGGCCAGTACACCCATGCCGCAGTCTGGGCCGGCATGGCTTTCGCCGAGCTTGGCGATAACGTCAGGGCCTGGAGGTTGCTAAACATGATCAATCCCGCGGGCCATGAAATCGCCAGCCGGATAGAAACCTACAAGGTCGAGCCCTATGTCATGGCTGCCGACGTCTATGGCACGCCGCCCCATGCGGGCCGTGGGGGGTGGACCTGGTACACCGGGTCGGCCGGCTGGACGTACCGGTTCATCGTCGAGTCATTGCTTGGCTTGCAGCGTGTCGGGACTTCATTGCATATCGAACCGCTGCTGGCACAGGGCTGGCCTGGTTACACGCTGCACTACCGCTATGGGGTGACGACTTACCACATCGATGTGCGCCCTGGCACAACCACCACGCTTTCGGTCACGCTGGACGGCGAGCTGCTCGGCCAGGACGCGCTGCAATTGTCAGATGACGGCAGGGAACATCAGGTGCTGGTGACATGCCCGGTTAAAGCGCATCAGCCAGAAACGCCTGGGTGCGACAGAAACGTCGAAGCCGATCTTGAGCGCTGAGATACAGCGCTCTTGGCGAGCCAGGGTTCAGGCATCAATGCCAGGACCCTGGTGGTGCGGATGCACGGTTTCACTCAGCTTGGTGTGAACAGGTTGGTTGGCCGCCTGCCCCGGCTTGGAATGCAGGGGCATCGGCATGCTCTGTGGCTGTTTCGCAGTGGGCTTGCCAGGGCCCTGGCGAAGATTCGGGTCAATGTGCTTGCTCATGACAATCTCCAACGTTCGGCGCTGCAGATGCAGCGTCGCTCCCTTGATCATCGCAGATCGCAGCGGCTACTTCGGTGCGTTGCCCCGCATAGTACGCTTTGGAGTAACCTGTCCCCATCAGGGAATTCTCCCTCGAATGGTGGCTGATATGTTTGCTGTACCCAAGCCACAACAGAACTACCTGCTGGCAGCGCTTCCGACGCCAGCGCTGGATCGCCTGCTCCCCCACCTCGAACTGGTCGAGCTGCCACTGGGCAAAGTGCTCTATGAGTCCGGCGGCGCCCTGCGGCATGTCTACTTCCCCACCGACTCCATCGTGTCGCTGTTGTATGTGATGGAGAACGGCGCCTCAGCCGAGATTTCGGTTGTCGGTAACGAAGGCCTGATCGGTGTTGCAGTCTTCATGGGCGGCGAAAGCACGCCCAGCCGAGCCGTTGTGCAAAGTGCCGGGCATGCTTACCGGTTACCCGGCCAGCAACTCAAGGACGAGTTCAACCGTCATGAAGAGATGCTGCTGCTGATGCTGCGCTACACCCAGGCACTGATCACGCAAATGGCCCAAACTGCGGTGTGCAACCGGCACCACTCCATCGACCAGCAGCTGTGCCGCTGGTTGCTGTTGTCGCTCGATCGCCTGTCAGGCAATGAACTGACCATGACCCAGGAGTTGATCGCCAACATGCTGGGTGTACGACGGGAAGGCGTAACCGACGCCGCCGGCAAGCTACAGCGCCTGGGTGTTATCGAATACAGTCGGGGACACATCAAGATCCTGGACAGGGCTCGGCTCGAGGAGCTGAGTTGCGAATGCTACGCCGTGGTCAGAAGAGAAACCGAACGATTGTTGCCCTACTTTCCATGGCCGAAGTGACTCATGAAGGTCTGTCGGGACGCCCCCGGTCAAGCTACGACGACCTCTTTTTGCTCGACTTCTGTCAGGTGTAACGGGCAGAAATCGGCCAGAAGCGGGCATTGACCTGGGTTTGCTTTCGACCATCAGCATACATTCAACATGCCTGGCAACCAGTCGCGACCAGGTCCGTTGGGCATCAGCACTCTATGCACGGATGCGCGTCGGCAAGCCGATAGCCTCTGGATCGCTCCTGTTGCAAGGGTAACGGAACGGAAACGCTAACGAGGGTGTCAGCTGTATAGACACCCCTGTTTCTTCCCTCAACCCAAATGAAGCGGTGAAGTCATGAACAATATTATCTACCTCGTTGGCGCCGTCGTGATCGTCCTGTTTATCCTGTCGTTTGTCGGCATAGTCTGATTCAGCCACTCGTGGTCAAAACAGATTGAGAGGGTGCGTTTGCCAGGAACACCCCTAAAACGGCTGCGGTGTTCAGTCCCCCCGTCACTGCGACTGAATCCAATCAAGGAAACGCCGGATCGACGGCTCCTCGCCCGTGCGTTGAACATGCGCGAGACACCATCCTCCGGCCTGCATGACGTCTGTATGCATGGGTGTGACCGGCTGCCCGAACGAAGATCGGAGGTTGCCGGGCAGATCATCAGGCCATTGGATAAAGCTAATATAAAACAATAGATTAATTTCTATTTTTTAAAGTGATTGCGACACACACAGATCTTGAAGCACGCAACCACCTCATTCTCGCGTCAGCTTTTCGATCAGCGCCCAATGCTCAGGAAACTGCTGACCGAGCTTTTGCCGGTCGCCCATTTCCATATCCGCGAAATCAAATCCTGGCGAAACCGCTTCACTGATCAAGCCGAATCCTGCAGCGCCTTGCATCACCTGCGAAGCTTTCCAGATTCCACCGGCCACGTGCAGCTGCAAGCATTGTCCGGCGAGAACGTCGTGACCCATCACGATGGTTTTCAATGTGCCGTCCGGAAAAATCAGCGTGTACTGAATCGGATCGCCCAGATGATAGTAATGAACGATGTCTGACTGGTTCAGATGGAAATGACCTGTCGGAGAATCCTGGGTCAACAGGTAGAAAATCGACGTCATGCAGTGCCGCTGGCCACCCGAAGTCAGGATCATGTCCTGGTCGTCCGATTGGTAGGTTCTGCGAAAAAAACCACCTTCGATATGGGGCTCAAGGCCCAGGGCCTTGATCATTTCTCCAATCTGCAGGGTGCTTTGAGTCATTGTCCGTACGCCTCCAATTCCTGATTTTGATGACATATTCGAAGCATTTACCGACATAAATCGACTAAATAGTGCCTTGGTCGATTTTGTTCGTCTGAAGTCAACTCGAACCTCGAAGTCCGCGGCAGAAAACCGGACGACTTCCCTCCCCTCAGTCTCAGCTAAGTTTCGATCCGTATCGTCTCCCTTGCGCAATTCCTGCGCTGCAAAGGAGAGGCACCTCCCATGAAACCCGCTACAGCCGGATGGCTCAACAAAGTACCCGAGGTGACGCTGTCATTCTGGGTGATCAAGATCTTGTCCACGACCGTGGGTGAAACCGGCGCGGACTTCCTCGCTGTCGATGCCGGCCTCGGCCTGGGCTGGACCAGCTTCGGCATGGCGACATTGCTGGCCATTGCGCTGTTCATACAGATGCGCAAAACCGCCTGCTCGCCCTGGATCTACTGGCTGACCGTGGTGCTGGTGAGCATCGTCGGGACGCAGCTCACTGATATCCTGACCGACGTTCTCGACGTCAGCCTGTACACCAGCACCGCCGTGTTTTCAGTTTTGCTGGCACTCAATTTTCTCGTCTGGTACCGGGTGGAACACAACCTGTCGATCCGCGAGATCGTCACCCCACGCCGGGAATGGTTCTACTGGACGACCGTGCTCTGCACCTTTGCCCTCGGTACGGCAGCCGGCGACCTGGCCACCGAAGCACTGGGACTGGGTTTCACCCTCGGCGCCGTGATTTTCGCCGCGCTGCTCGCCGCGACCCTGGTGGCCTGGCGCATCGGTGCCAATGTGGTACTGGCCTTCTGGATCGCCTACATCCTGACCCGTCCGTTCGGTGCTTCTCTTGGCGACTTGCTGACCCAGTCCAAGACCTACGGTGGCCTCGGTATGGGTGCTACCTGGACCAGCGCGATCTTCCTGTGCGTCATCGTCCTGCTGGTCGCGGTCGCGCAGATCAGCGTCGGCAACCGCAAACTCGTCACTCAGCAATAACGCTTAATAGTCCATCAAGGAATCGTCATGCGCCCTTTTCAACACATCATTCGCCACGTCGCCATTGTCTCGTCGATTTTCCTGCTCGGTATCGCCGCCGGCTGCTCGAAACCCGCCGACAAGCCAAACGCGGGCAACACTTCAGCTGCGATGAGTGAACAAACCCGGTCCGGTTCAAAACTGGGTGACCTGTCCGAGTTCCGCACCATCGCCGCCGACGTTGCCACGATCGTCGATAAAAACGACCTGCCGGGTGCGAAAGCCCGCATCAAGGACCTGGAGAGCGCCTGGGACTCCGCCGAAGCCGGGATCAAGCCGCGCGCCGCCAGCGACTGGCATGTAGTGGACAAGGCCATTGACCGCGCACTCGACGCGTTGCGCGCCAGCAATCCGCAACAGAACGATTGCAAGGCCCGCATGGACGAGCTCATGAAGGCCTTCGATTCGATGAAAGGCGCGTAATAACCGGGCGGACAAACGCCGGTACAGGTGCTTCAATACAGGCGCGACGGTCATGACCGCCGCGCCTGTTTTTTTCGGAGTGGGACATGCGCATATTGCTGGTCGAAGATGACCCGATGATCGGGGACGCCATCCAGGGCGCACTGAGTGATGCGAGCTACGCGACCGATTGGGTGAAAAACGGCCTTACCGCACTCTCGGCGCTGGAGACCCAACCCTACGACCTGGTGCTGCTGGACCTCGGGCTGCCAGGCAAGGACGGGCTCGATGTCCTCGACAGCATTCGCGGCCGCAACAACCCGGTGCCTTTGCTGATCATTACCGCACGGGACAGCCTCGACGATCGCCTGCGTGGCCTCGACGGTGGCGCCGACGACTACTTGCTCAAGCCTTTCGACATGGCCGAGTTGCTGGCCCGCATGCGCGCCGTGCTGCGCCGTAACGGCGGGAGCGCCCAGTCACTGCTGGACAACGGCGTGGTGGCGCTGGACCTGGTATCGAAACAGGCGAGCACTGCCGAAAACCCCGACGTGCAACTGTCCAGCCGCGAGTTCGCCCTGCTCCAGGCCCTGTTGATCCGCCCGGGGGCGATCCTCTCTCGCAGCGAACTCGAAGACCGCCTTTACGGTTGGGGCAACGAAGTGGAAAGCAACGCCGTGGAGTTTCTGATTCATTCGCTGCGCCGCAAGTTGGGCAACCAGGTCATCAAGAACGTCAGGGGTATGGGATGGATGGTTTCAAAAAGCGCTTGAGCGACTCGATCCAGGTACGGCTGTCGGTTGCACTGTCGCTGGCCATCCTGCTCGTGGCGGTGCTGGCCGGGATGTTTGCGTTCGCTTCCGCCCTCGACGAAGCCCACGAAATGCAGGACGAAACCTTGCGTCAGGTGGCGGTGCTGTTCGATCGGCAGCAGATGACACTGCACTATCCCGTGGTCGAAAAAATTCCGGGGGACGACGAAGAATCCAGGGTCATCGTGCAGTACCTGGCCGACAGCAGCAAAGCACTCGGCAGCAACGACGACAGCGTCATCCCGCTGCCCTTCCCCACTACGCTGGCCGATGGATTGTCGACCGTGAGTATAGCCGGCGAAGACTTTCGTACGCTGGTCAGGACTACCGCCCGGGGCGAGCGCATCGTCGTCGCCCAGGAAACCGGTGTCCGCGACAAAGAGGCACGCGAGAGCGCCTGGCGCAGCCTGTTGCCGTTTCTCATTCTGTTTCCGGTGCTGTTGCTGGTGGTGAGCGATCTGGTGCACAAGCTGTTTCGCCCGATTGCCACCCTCTCCGATGACATAGACCGCCGCGACAAACAGGCCCTGCACCCTATCGACGAGAACCATCTGCCAACCGAGATCCGCCCTTTCGTTGTGGCCATCAATCGCTTGCTGGCGCGGGTTGCGCAGTCCATGGAAACCCAGCGGCGCTTCATCGCCGACGCCGCCCACGAACTGCGTTCGCCCATGACAGCCCTGTCCCTGCAAGCCGAGCGACTGAAAGCCACGCCAATGCCGACGCAAGCCGTCGAGCGCCTGCTGCCCCTGTCCAGTGGCATAGAGCGCAGCAGAAAGCTGATCGATCAGTTGCTGGCCCTGGCCGCCGCCCAATCGAACACCGAGCGACCGCCGACCACGGTTTCGGTGCATGAGGTCTATCGACGGGTGCTGGAGGACCTGTTGCCACTGGCGGAGCGCAAGAACATCGATATCGGTGTTGAAAGTACCGAAGACGTGCAGGTCGTCATCAGCGAAATGGACCTGCTGATCCTGGTCAAGAATCTGGTGGACAACGCGATCCGCTACACCCCTTGCGGCGGACGCGTCGACCTGTCGGTGGAGCTGGTGCAGGACAGCGTGATCCTTCAGGTCAAGGATTCCGGCCCTGGTATTACTGCCGACGAACAGATGCGGGTGTTCGACCCGTTCTATCGCAGCATCGGAACCGAAGAAGCAGGCTCCGGGCTGGGGTTGTCCATCGTCAAGGCCATCGCCGAGCGAACGGGGGCTCAGGTGCGCTTGAGTTTTTCGGACGAAACGGACAAAAGCGGGTTATGTGTCTCGATCGAGTTGAAAAAAGGCTCAGGCTAAACGTCTATGTATCACAGTGTGTCAATACGACAACGCGATACACTGACTTTCATCCGGCCCTGCGATTCGACACAGGCCAGATACGTTGCCACGCTTCAATGCAAGCAAGGTTTGAAGGGGCTCAAGCAGAACCCCTGACCCATGGCTAGTAATGGAGGCATCCCATGAAGAAGGCACTGAGCAACTGCAAAGCCGGCAAGACTCGCCGCCACCTGGTCGGCCCTTCGATCCTCGCGCTTACGCTGTTCGGCGTTCTCGGCGCAGCCCACGCGCAAACGACAGCCACCGCGCAGCCAGCGGCGACCCCTGCCGGCAGCACGCAAGTGGCGCCCTTGCCGTTCGGCCCGCTCAAGCATGTCAACGCCGGACTGCTGGACGTGGCGTACGCCGAAACTGGCCCGGCCAACGGGCCGGTGGTGATCCTGCTGCACGGCTGGCCGTACGACATTCACAGTTATGACGAGGTCGCGCCGTTGTTGGCCGCCAAGGGCTATCGGGTACTGATGCCCTATGCGCGCGGCTATGGCGATACGCGTTTCCTGTCCGTAGAAACCGAGCGCAACGGCCAGCCGGCTGCGCTGGCCAGTGATGTCATCGACTTCATGGATGCCCTGAAAATCAAACAAGCGGTGCTCGGTGGCTACGACTGGGGTGCGCGTTCGGCCGATATTGTCTCGGCGCTGTGGCCGGAGCGGGTCAAGGCACTGGTCTCGGTCAGCGGTTATCTGATCGGCAACCAGGCAGCCGGCAAGAACCCGCTGCCACCCAAGGCGGAATTGCAGTGGTGGTATCAGTTCTACTTCGCCACTGACCGCGGCCGCGCCGGTTACGAGAGAAACACCCACGACTTCGCCAAGCTGATCTGGCAACTGGCTTCGCCGAAATGGGCGTTCGATGACGCCACCTTTGACCGCAGCGCCAGGGCACTGGACAACCCGGACCATGTCGACATCACCGTGTTCAACTACCGCTGGCGCCTGGGCCTGGTCCAGGGCGAGAGCCGATACGAAGCGCTGGAGCGGAAACTGGCCACGGCGCCGTCCATCAGCGTGCCAACCATTACCCTTGAAGGCGATGCCAACGGTGCACCGCACCCGGCCCCCGAAGACTATGCCAAGCGTTTCACCGGCAAATACGAGTTCCGGCTGATCAACGGCGGCATCGGCCACAACCTGCCGCAGGAAGCTCCGCAGGCGTTCGCCAAGGCGGTGATTGATGCCGATCATCTTTGAGTTCGATCTGACATCCGCACACCAGCGCCATGAACGTGGAGAACGTCGGTGCCAAACTTGCGCAAGTACTAACGCGTGATGCCGTGAATGGCACACACAAAACCCTGTGGGAACGAGCTTGCTCCGGGCGGCGATCCGACGATGGCTGAGTGTCAGCCGAGATAAATGCTGGATGTGCCGGCC
This sequence comes from Pseudomonas sp. KB_15, assembly GCF_052114525.1. Lineage (NCBI taxonomy): Bacteria > Pseudomonadati > Pseudomonadota > Gammaproteobacteria > Pseudomonadales > Pseudomonadaceae > Pseudomonas > Pseudomonas sp. KB_15. The sequence goes on from NZ_JBFREX010000018.1 coordinate 61,911, forward strand.
TCATCGCGAGCGAGCTCGCTCCCACAGGGTTTGTGCCGTTTGATCACAATGAGTCAAAGACAGCACACCGATTCAATAATCCCGACCCGATCTACGCAACCATGACGTCCTCACTCCCCCCCATAAGGACAGAGTCATGGCCATTGCAAAAGCCGTTCCCGGCAATACCCTGCTGAACCCGACCGACCACACCCTGATCATGATCGACCACCAGTCGCAGATGTCCTTCGCGACCAAGTCGATCGACGCCGTCACCCTGCGCAACAACGCCGCACTGGTGGCCAAGGCAGCGCGTGGCTTCAAGGTCTCGACGATTCTCACCACTGTCGCCGAGAAGAGTTTTTCCGGGCCGATCTTCGACGAGATCAAGGCTGTGTTCCCGGAACACAACGTGATCGATCGCACCAGCATGAACACCTGGGAAGACGAGCGCATTGCCGTGGAAGTCAACGCCATCGGCAAGCAGAAGATTGTCCTCGCCGGTCTGTGGACCTCCGTTTGCATCGTTGGCCCGGCGTTGTCGGCGATTGATCAGGGCTTCGAGGTGTATGTGATTGCCGACGCCTGCGGCGACGTCAACACCGAAGCCCATGAAATGGCCATGCAGCGCATGATCCAGATCGGTGCCCGGCCGATGACCTCGCTGCAATACCTGCTGGAACTGCAACGTGACTGGGCCCGCAGCGAGACGTACGACGAAACCGTGAAAACCTCGATTGCCAACGGTGGTGCCTACGGTCTGGGCCTGATCTACGCCAAGACCATGTTTGGTGCCTCGGAAGGCCACTAAGTCTCTCGGAATAACAAGCGACTGCGGGCGAGCTCTTGTGGGAGCGAGCTTGCTCGCGATGGTCTCGAGAGCGCCGCGTTTACCCAGTAAACAAGCGTTATCGTTAACGACCATCGCGAGCAAGCTCGCTCCTACATCGAATCATCACCCGTAGTCACTGTGTCGGTGGTGAACGATTGATGAAGTGTGACTCGCAAGACCTCAGGGCCGGATTGCCGTTCTGGTTATCGGTGCTGCTCGCCAGCACGGCCGGGACCGCGGTGGCAGATGAATCGGCGCAAGGCTTCCTGAACGGCGCGACGCTTGGCGTACTCAGCCGAAACTTTTATCTGAACAGCGACTATCGATCCCCCTCGCCGACCGGCAAGAGCTACAAGGCCGAATGGGCTCAAGGTTTCATCGGCGCTTTTGAATCCGGCTTCACGCCGGGCACGGTCGGCTTCGGCCTTGATGCCCATGCCTTTCTTGGACTGAAACTCGATGGCGGCAAGGGTCATTCCGGAACCGGTTTGCTGCCGGTGGGCAGTGACGGCCGCAGCGAGAGCGACTACTCCAGCGGTGGCGGCGCGATCAAGCTCAAGGCATCGAAGACCACCCTGGCGTTTGGTGAAATGGAGGTGGAAACTCCGGTGTTCGACACCGCGGACAAACGCCTGCAACCGGAGTACGCCACCGGTTTTCTGCTCGACAGCCGCGAAATCGACGGGGTGAACCTGCAAGCCGGGCACTTTACGGCGTTCAAGAATCAGGACAGCTCTTCGGGCAAGGGCAACTTTTTCGGCTATGGCGCCAACACCGAGGCCGGCGGCATTTCGTTTGTCGGTGCCGACCTGTTTACCCGGAGCCCGGTCGGCGGCGCCCTGTATGCCTCGGAGCTGACAGACACCTGGCATCAGTACTACGGCAATCTGCATTTCAAGCAATCCGATGTGTTCCTTGACGCCAACCTCTATCACACCAGGGACACGGGCCAGGCACTGGCCGGTGCTATCGACAATACCGCGTACAGCCTGTCGGGCAGATACACGATCGGCGCCCATGGTTTCACCGTGGCCTATCAGAAGATCGACGGCGATACGCCATTCGATTTCGTCGGTGGCGATTCCATCTATCTGGCCAACTCGATCAAGTATGCCGACTTCAACGGCGCCCATGAACGTTCGTGGCAGGCACGCTACGACCTGGACCTGGCGCCCTACGGGATTCCCGGGCTCAAATTCATGACCCGTTACGTCACCGGCGACCAGATCGACGGCACCCATGCACCACAAGGCGGGGCCTACAACCCGTTCGACGCGGCGTCCGGCACCTTCGTGCCGCAACAAGGCGATGGAGGCAAACACTGGGAGCGAGACATCGACCTGCACTACGTCGTGCAGTCCGGTGCGGCCAAGGGCTTGTCGCTGCAACTGTCCCATGTATCGCACCGGGCGAACGCGGCCCAGGCCGGCGATGACATCGACCGGATTTACGTGGTCATCCAGTACCCGTTGAACTTCGGGCCGTTCTGAACGGAATGTGGCGGAAGGCAGCCGGAGTCGAACCTGCCCGGGAACGGATGCCGTCCCCAACCGGGTTTGAAGCCCGGCCGCGCCACCGGGCGCGATTGCCTTCCTTGAACTCATGCCCCTGAATCACGCACCTGAATCAGTGCTCTGTGCGCCGGGCCAACGCACTGTCCGCACGAATCTGCCGACGATCACCGAAGCGTCGTGTCAGGCCGATGCGGTCGAAGTACTCCAGTATCTGAATGCTGCGCTTGCGCCCCAAACCGATAGCATCGCGGAACGCCGCCACCTGAATCACCGGGTCGGCATCCGCCAGTTGCACAAGCATAGCCGCCAATCGACGGATCATGCCGTCGGTGTAAAACAGATCGTTGACCACTTGATGGAGCAGGCCCAGCCGGGCCATTTTGCGTAGCAATGCGCGAACGGTTGCCTCGTCATGCCCCAGGTTGCGCACCCAGGGCGGGTCGAAACCGGCTTGTTCGAACAACGGCTGCAAGCACTGCCACAAGGCTTCGTCTTCCTCACTCAAGCGCACCTGATGTTCAGGCAGGTGCAACCACGGTCCGCTGCTGACGATAGCGCCGCTGGCCAGCAATTCATCGAGCAGGCTGATAAACGTCGGGCGTTCCAGGGTGCTGCCGGCAAATCGGCGCAGACGATCCCGGTCCGGGCCCATTTGATCCGGTTCGATTTGATGGAACCGCGCGAGTTGTTCCACTAAAGGCGCTTTCAAGGCTTCCCAACGACTGGCACTGAACAGCAACGGGCCTTGACGGGTATCGATCAGGCGCACGTCATCCGGCAGCATCCAGGAACTGCGCGGACGGTTGAACTGACGCTCCAGGCGCTGCGGGTCGAGCCCGGTGTCGCTATGGGCCAGCAATGCCGGCAAAACATCTTCCAGCGTTGCACTGTTGGCCAGCGCGTCCAGTTGCGCCAAACGTTCGGGGCTGCGGCGTTGCCGAGTGGGTGCAAACGGGTCGAACACCCGGCCGCCACCAAGGGTGCGCTGGGCACTCTGGTCGCGCAGGATCAGCGGATCGCCCTTCACCGCATGCACCGCTGTATTGAGCAGCAGTTGCGCAAACATCCGCCCGCCGGGCGCCAGGCTTGTGCCCTCCAGCAAGGCGACTCGCCCGGTGACGTCCTGGGTGCCGAGGTGCACATGCACCGGTTGAAAGTGCTCGAAGGCCCTGGGTTCACCGGCAAGCAACTGCATGTCGATGTCCAGGCGTTGGGTGGGCGCGTACAAGCCTTCGGCCAGCAACCAGTGGCCGCGATGGATCTGCTCCAGGGCCAGCCGCTCGGCACTCAGGTTCAACGCCACACGCTGGCCGGCAAAGGCGCTGTCGGCGGTCTGGTTTTGCGCGTGCAGGCCGCGAATGCGCACCGGTTTGCCTTGTGGCCCCAACAGCAGGGTATCGCCCACCGCGACCTGACCGGACAGCGCCGTGCCGGTCACGACGATGCCGGCCCCGGCAACGCTGAAGGCCCGGTCGATCGCCAGGCGAAAACCACCTTCGGTGCTGCGTTGCAACACCTCCCGTTGTGCTTCGAGCAGAGCCTGGCGCAGGGTTTCGATACCCTCGCCGGTCACACTCGACAGCGCTATCAGCGGTGCATCGGCATACGGTCCGGGAGCCAGCAAAGTTCGGATCTGCTCACGCACGATCTGCACCCTGGCGCTGTCGACGCGGTCGCACTTACTGATCGCCACCAATGCCCGGGGGATGCCCAGCAACTGGACAATCGCCAGGTGCTCCCGGGTCTGCGGCATCACCCCGTCATCGGCGGCCACTACCAGCAACACCAGATCGATGCCCTGCGCCCCGGCAAGCATGTTGTGGGTGAAGCGCTCATGCCCGGGAACGTCGATGAAACCGGTCAGCTGCGCTCCCGGCTCCAGCGCGGCATACAGATAGCCGAGGTCGATGGTCATGCCGCGCTCACGCTCTTCCCGGCGCCGGTCGCCGGCCTGGCCGGTCAGTGCCTGGAGCAGCGCGGTTTTGCCATGGTCGATGTGCCCTGCGGTGCCGACAATCACCCTGCCCGGCCCTCCACCTGCAATTGATCGAGTTGCGCCAGCCAGGCCGGCTCGTCGTCCAGTTGCCGCAGGTCCAGCCACAGGGCGTCGTCGTCAATGCGCCCGAGTACCGCAATCGGCAAGGCGCGAAAGGCTTCTTCCAGCGTCAACAGAGAGCGCCCGCGCAAGCGTTTGGAGGTCAACGGGCGCAAACACAGCGCTGCGCTGGCCAGCCGCGCCACCGGTTGGCTGCCGCTGCCAATCATGCCCAGTGCCGGCATGGCACTGACGCTCCAGCCGTCACCCAACACCTGGACCAGCGACGGCCGCAAACGCTCAGCCTGGGCGAGAATATCGGCCTGTGGCCGGGTCAACAGGCGCAGGCTCGGCAAGCGCTCGGCCAGTCGGTCCGGGTTGCGGTACAAACCCAACACCGCTTCCAAGGCAGCCAGGGTCATTTTGTCGACCCGCAGCGCACGCTTGAGCGGGTTCTTCTTGATCCTGGCGACCAGCTCCTTGCGGCCGACAATCAACCCGGCTTGCGGCCCGCCGAGCAGTTTGTCGCCACTGAAGGTAACGATGTCCGCGCCATCCAGCAGCGCCTGACGTACTGTCGGTTCGGCGGGCAAACCCCAGCGGGTCAAGTCCAGCAGGCTGCCGCTACCGAGGTCTTCAAGCAGTGGCAGCCCATGTCGGTGGGCAATTTGCGCCAGTTCAGCCGTCGCCACACTCGTGGTGAAACCTTGAATGCTGTAGTTGCTCGCGTGCACCCGCATGATCAAACCACTGCGCGGGCCGATGGCGGCCTCGTAGTCACGGGCATGGGTGCGGTTGGTGGTGCCGACCTCAAGGAGCTTTACCCCGGCACGGGCCATGATGTCGGGAATGCGGAAGGCACCGCCGATTTCAATCAGTTCGCCCCGGGAAATAATGCCTTCCTTGCGCGCGCCCAGGCTGTTGAGGGTCAGCAACACCGCAGCGGCATTGTTATTGACCACGGTCACCGCTTCGGCGCCGGTCAGTTCGCGGATCAAGCCTTCGATCAGGTTGTCGCGATCTCCGCGCTTGCCGCTGCGCAGGTCGAATTCGAGGTTTAGCGGAAAGCGGGCCGCCATTTGCACCGCTTCAATTGCCTCTTCGGGCAACAACGCCCGCCCGAGGTTGGTGTGCAAGACCGTGCCGGTGAGGTTGAACACCCGACGCACATGGCTGCGATGCTGGGTTGCCAATCGTTCGCCGACCCTGCCCGCCAGCACTTCGGCGCTGACTTCTACAGGCTCGAGCACACCCTTCTGCAGCCCTTCGCGCAGTTCATCAAGCAATTGCCGCAAGGCAGCCAGCAAGGCATCGCGCCCATAGCGCTCGGCCAACGGCTGGCACGCCGGGTGACGCAACAAACTGTCGATGGAGGGCAGGCGCAGGGGTTGGCAAGTACCGCGAGCTGACATCTGGCGCTCCTGAAAACGAATGACCGTCGCGCCAAAGTGTAGACGCTGCGGCTATTCGTCTCCCGGAGCCAGCAACAGATTCGGTGCCAGGCGCTGATAACCGTCCTGGGTCAGGCGCATGTCGAGCATCAGGCTGGACAGGTCTGTCGACAGTGCTTCGGCATCCGCATCGTTCTCCAGATAGAGCAACTTCAGATAGCTGTTACAACCGGGGCAGACTTCGGCGCGCAACGGCGCCTGGTTGGCGGCATGGCGATCATCTTCAAGGCTGAGGTATTCCAGGCCCTTGCTCTGCTCGCAATACACGCATTTGACGCGCACCACATGCCACTCGCAGGCACACAGCGAACAGACCAGATAACGCAAGCCGTTGTGTTTGCCGCGATGGCGGATCACCCCGGCCATGGCCGGCGAGCCACAGGCCGGGCACTGGCTGAGGCGGTCGCCGGGGCTAAGTGCCAGGTTCGGCGTACTCAATAACCAGTGGCTCCAGGCTATTTGCAGCGCCGCACCGAGAAACGGCACTAGCGCGGCCGGTACCAGTGAATACTGGCCGCTGACCAGTGCCACTGCCCAGGCACGGCATTGCCCGGCACCGGCCAGGCGCAAGGTGTCCACGGCATCGGCCACGGCCGATTGTGGTGGTGCTTTATAGCGCTGCAGCAAGGCATCGAGGTAAAGCTGCCAATCGTCTTCACGCGCCAGACTGTCGGCTGCGAACGGCGGCAAGCCGTGTTGCTGGCATAACTCGATGCGCTGTCCGTCAAGGCGTTCGCTCAGCGGCGGGTCGTCCAGCACCTGTTGCTGTACCCGGCACAACCCGGCAATCAGGCGCAGGTAATCGGCCAGCGGGTGCCCTTCGGCCAGCGTTTCCAGGCGCTGGGCGCGCAGGCTGAACAGGTTATGCGGTGGCATGTACAGAAACGGCGGCGAACTGGCCGCCGCTTCGATTTCTCCAGGTTCCAGGATGGTTGGCAAATGTCAGCCCTTTTTGGTGATCGGTCGCGTAGGAGCTTCGTCGCGGGTCTCATCTTGAGTCACTTGGCGATACCAGAGTTCGTGGTGTTTCTTCGCCCAGCCGCGGCTGACCCAGCCATGCAACATGGCGCTGACCGAGCCCTTGATCCAGATGCCGGCATAGATGTGCACGATGATGCTCAGGATCAGCACGAAAGCGGCCAGCGCATGCAGCAACATCGCCCAGCGGATAATCGTGATGCCGAAGTAATCGCTGAAATACGCGCGCCAGATCACCAGCCCGGTGACCAACAACCCAAGCATGCACAGCAGTAAAGTCCAGAACAGCAGCTTCTGCCCTGGGTTGTATTTGCCAATGGGCGGGACGCCCTCCTCTTTGTTCAGCATCACCCGGTCGATGCGCTTGAGCCACAGGCGGTCATTGGCGATGAAGTAATTGGCGCGCCAGAAGCGAAACACCAGGCCGAGGAACAGCAGGAACATCAGCACGCCCATGAACGGATGCAGGATGCGCGTCCATGGCCCACCGCCGAACAGGTTGCTGAGCCAGAACAGCGCCGGGTGAAACAACGCCAGTCCGGACAGCCCGGCCATGAAGAACAGAATCGCCACCAGCCAGTGATTGGTGCGCTGGCTGCTGGTGTAGCGCAGGATCGTCTTGTTGCTCATGGCCTGCCCTCCCCACGAGGATCGAAGGTGTGCACCGACGGATCGACTTCATGCACGGCATTGTCCGGCGGGTTCGGGTGTTCATCCTCTTCGACGATCTGCGGGCCAACGCGCACGTAGTGGAAGAACCCGGCCAGCACCGCTGCGCCCATGGCCAGCAGCGCCAACGGTTTGCTCACGCCTTTCCACAGCCCTACCAACGGACTGATCGCCGGGTGATCGGGCAAGCCGGCGTACAGTCTTGGCGTATCGGCGTGGTGCAACACATACATCACGTGGGTGCCGCCGACGCCTTCAGGGTCGTACAGACCGGCGTTTTCAAAGCCCCGGCTCTTGAGGTCGACGATGCGTTCGGCCGCGTGTTCCTTCATGTCGTCCTTGGAACCGAACACGATGGCACCGGTCGGACAGGTCTTCACGCACGCCGGCTCCAGCCCCACCGCTACCCGGTCCGAGCACAAGGTGCATTTGTAGGCCTTGTGATCCTTTTGCGAGATGCGCGGGATGTTGAACGGACAACCGGTGATGCAGTAGCCGCAACCGATGCAATGATCCTGATCGAAATCGACGATGCCATTAGCGTGCTTGATGATCGCCCCCGGGCTGGGGCATGCCGCCAGGCAGCCAGGTTCGGCGCAATGCATGCAGCCATCCTTGCGGATCAGCCATTCCAGGTTGCCGGCATCGGTTTCATGCTCGGTGAAGCGCATCAGCGTCCAGGTTTCTGCGGTGAGATCCTGCGGGTTGTCGTAGGTGCCATGGTTATGGCCGACCTCGTCACGCAACTCGTTCCATTCCGAGCAGGCGACCTGACATGCCTTGCAGCCGATGCATTTGGTGGTGTCGATCAGCTTGGCGACTTCCTCCATGCCGCGCACCGAGGGCGCAGGGGTGGTGGTGGCCGAGCGGGCAATGATGTCTTGGCTGGCCATTTAGACTTTCTCCACGTTGACCAGGAATGACTTGGATTCCGGGGTCTGGGTGTTGCCATCGCCGAGGAACGGCACCAGGGTGTTGGTCAGGTAACCGTGTCGCGTGAGTCCGGTGAACCCCCAGTGCAGCGGAATGCCGATCTGGTGCACCACCTGATTGTTGACCTGCAACGGACGAATCCGCTTGGTCACCACCGCCACCGCCTCAATGAAGCCACGCTTGCTGCTGACCCGTACCCGGTCGCCGGCGACGATGCCTTTTTCCTTGGCGAGCACCTCACCGATTTCCACGAACTGCTCGGGCTGGGCAATCGCGTTGAGCTTGCAATGCTTGCTCCAGAAGTGGAAGTGCTCGGTCAGCCGGTAACTGGTGGCGGCGTACGGGTAATCCTTGGCCACGCCAAGGGAATCCCAGACCGAATCGAAGATCCGCGCCGCCGGGTTACTGGTGGCTTTCTTGTTTTGCGGGTGCAGCGGGTTGATGCCGATCGGCGTTTCGAACGGCTCGTAGTGTTCAGGGAACGGGCCTTCGTTCATCTTGTCGACGGCGAAGAATCGCGCCACGCCTTCGGGGTTCATGATGAACGGATTCATCCCCGCTTCCGGCGCCACATCAGCCTTGTAGTCCGGCACATCAGTGCCGCCCCAGGTCTTGCCGTTCCACCACACCAGGCGTTTTTTCGGATCCCACGGCTTGCCTTGCAGGTCCGCCGAAGCGCGGTTGTAGAGAATCCGCCGGTTGGCCGGCCAGGCCCAGGCCCAGCCCTGATGCTGATGCATGCCGAATGGATCGTTGTTGTCGCGACGGGCCATCTGGTTGCCCAGTTCGGTCCAGCTGCCACAGAAAATCCAGCAGCCGGATGCCGTGCTGCCGTCGTCCTTGAGCTGGGCGAATCCGGCCAGTTGCGCATTGGCCTTGATCGCCGCGCCCGTGGCATCGGTGAAGTCGGTGGTGGCAGAGCCGTTGATTTCCTTGGCCAGCTCTTCCGGCGAAGGCTCGTCCGGGATCTTGTACGGCCAGGACAACTTGAGTATCGGGTCAGGGTACTTCCCGCCTTCGGTCTGATAGCGCTGACGCAGACGCTGGAACAGTTCGCTCATGATCCGTATGTCGGTCTGCGCTTCACCCGGCCCATCGGCGCCTTTCCAGTGCCATTGCAGCCAGCGACTGCTGTTGACCAGCGAGCCGTCCTCTTCGGCGAAACAGGTGGTGGGCAGGCGAATCACTTCGGTCTGGATATCGGCGCTTTTCACATCGTTGTACGGCCCGACATTGCGCCAGAACTCCGAGGTTTCGGTGGCCAGCGGGTCCATCACCACCAGCCACTTCAGTTTGGCCAGCGCCGCGGTCACCCGGTGTTTGTCCGGCAGCGCGGCAATCGGGTTGAAGCCCTGGCACATGTAGCCGTTGACCTTGCCCTGGCCCATCAAATCAAACACCTTGAGGATGTCGTATTGGGGAATGTCCAGTTTCGGCAGGTAGTCGTAGGCCCAGTTGTTCTCGGCCGTGGCGTTGGCGCCGTACCAGGCTTTCATCAGGCTGACGTGGAACTTGCCGTAGTTCTGCCAGTAAGACAGTTGCCCCGGGCGCAATGGTTTTTGCGTGCGCTTGACGATGTAGGCGGTGTAATCCTGCTCGGCTTCGCCGGGTAGCGTGAGGTATCCCGGCAGCGAGTTGGACAACAGGCCCAGGTCGGTCAGCCCCTGAATATTGGAGTGCCCGCGCAAGGCATTCACGCCGCCGCCCGGCATGCCGACGTTACCCAGCAACAGTTGCACCATCGCCGCACTGCGGATCATCTGCGAACCGATCGAGTGCTGGGTCCAGCCCAGGGCGTAGAGAATGGTCATGGTCTTGCCCGGTTGCGAGCAAGTGGCGATCTCTTCCCAGATTTTTTTCATGGCATCGACCGGCATGCCGCAAATCTGGCTCGCCAGTTCGATGTTGTAGCGGCTGTAGTGCTGCTTCATCAATTGATAGACGCAGCGCGGGTCCTGCAACGTCGGATCGACCTTGGCAAACCCGTCCTCGCCAAGCTCATAGCCCCAGCCGGACCTGTCGGTGTAGGCACGCTTGGCGACGTCGTAGCCGCTGAAGATTCCGTCCTCGAAGCCATAGCCGGCTTTGACGATGAACGACACGTCGGTGTAGTTGCGCACGTATTCGTGCTGGATCTTGTCCTCGGTCAGCAGGTAATTGATCAGCCCGCCCATGAAGGCGATGTCGGTGCCGGTGCGGATGGGCGCGTAATAGTCGGCCACCGAGGCAGTCCGGGTAAAACGCGGATCGACCACGATCAGCCGCGCCTTGTTGTGCGCCTTGGCTTCGGTCACCCATTTGAAGCCGCACGGATGCGCTTCTGCTGCGTTGCCGCCCATCACCAGAACCAGATTCGCGTTGGCGATATCGGTCCAGGTATTGGTCATGGCACCACGGCCGTACGTCGGGGCAAGACTTGCCACCGTCGGGCCGTGTCAGACACGCGCCTGGTTATCAAACCCCAGCATGCCGAGACTGCGAACCACCTTGTGGGTGATGTAGCCCGCCTCGTTGGACGCCGCCGAGGCCGCGAGGAAACCGGTGGTCAGCCAGCGGTTCACCGTTTGGCCCTGGGCGTTCTTCTCGATGAAGTTGGCATCGCGGTCGGCCTTCATCAGGTCGGCGACGCGATCGAGCGCTTCATCCCAGGAGATGCGGGTCCACTCTGTACCGCCGGCTTTGCGCACCTGCGGGTATTGCAGGCGTCCGGGGCTGTGAATGAAGTCCAGCAGGCCTGCGCCTTTGGGGCAAAGGGTGCCGCGGTTGACCGGGTGGTCGGCGTCACCTTCGATGTGGATGATGTTTTGCGCGACATTCTTCGCCGTATCGCCCTGGCTGTACATGATCACGCCGCAACCGACCGAGCAATACGGGCAGGTGTTGCGGGTTTCATGGGTGTGGGCAAGCTTGAAGTGACGCACCTGTTCGGCAAAGGCAAGCGTCGGAGCCATGCCCAACGCGCCCAGGCTAGAGCCTGCAAGGCCGATACCGGCGACCTTGAAGAACTGACGACGGCTGAGATCCATCGTGCACTCCTGATCAGGTGGAACCCGGTACATGGCCGGGCTTTTTTAACAACCACGGTCGCGGCAGTCTGGCTGCCGACAGTTGAATTTTAGACAGGGCTGTCGAATTCGCCACGAGAGCCGACCGTCGGGCAATTCCCCCAATGTCAGCCAAGGCATACAACCTGTGGGAGCGAGCTTGCTCGCGATGGCGGTGGGTCAGGCAACCTGGATGCTGACTGTAC
>NZ_JBFREX010000019.1:0-94284 GCF_052114525.1 Pseudomonas sp. KB_15
TTTACAAGCGCCTAAAAAAAGTAAGCAAAAAAACGCTCGCCCCTTACGTACGGCCCCTCGCTTAGGCTCGGGGTTCCTTCGCTCCGGCATTCATCCGGGGGCATCGCCTCCGGTCGGCTTCGCTCGACCTCCTCTCGATGTGTTCGGCTGCGCCGAACGGCGCTACGCGCCCACCCCCGGTTGAACGCCTCCACTCAGCCTGCCGAGGGGGCGGGTGGATCAAGATCAAGAGCTGCAGGCGAGCTAACGCTCGGCCTGATGAGTGGTGAAGAGCGAAGGTGTACGCCGACCCATTGTAGGAGCGAGCCTGCTCGCGATGGCGGCCTGCCAGCCGACCAATTTCTGGCAGATTTATGCAAATCCAATTGTGGGAGCGAGCTTGCTCGCGAAAGCGGTGTATCTGCTCACAGTGATGTTGAAGGTGAGAGCGCCATCGCGAGCAAGCTCGCTCCCACAAAGGATCAATCTGTGAACTGAGAGATTTTCAGTTCGCCACCCGAACCCCGCCCAGGCTCCCGCTCAATTCATACGCCGCCAACTCCGCCTGATGAGCCGCCAGCAATTCCGGCAACGATCCGCGCAAGTACTCGACCCAGGTCTTGATCTTCGCATCCAGGTACTGGCGCGAAGGGTAGATCGCATACAGGTTCAGTTCCTGCGAGCGGTATTTGGGCATCACCCTCACTAAGGTGCCATTGCGCAGGCCTTCTATCGCGGCGTACAGCGGCAGGACACCAACGCCCATGCCACTGATGATCGCGGATTTCATCGCGTCGGCAGAGTTCACCAGAAACGGCGAGCTGTTGATGGTGACCATTTCCTGGCCATCAGGGCCGTCGAACGCCCATTTTTCCAGCGGAATCACCGGGCTGACCAGGCGCAGGCAGGCGTGGTTGAGCAGGTCGCTGGGTTTTTGTGCGCAGCCGTTGGCTTTGACGTAGGCCGGCGAGGCGCAAACGATGCTGTAGGTGATGCCCAGGCGCTGGGAGACGAAGCCCGAGTCCGGCAGTTCGCGGGCGAGGACGATGGACACGTCGTAGCCTTCGTCGAGCAGGTCCGGCACGCGGTTGGCCATGGTCAGGTCGAAGGTCACGTCCGGGTGCGTCTTGCGGTAGCGGGCGATGGCGTCGATCACGAAGTGCTGGCCGATGCCGGTCATGGTGTGCACTTTCAGTTGCCCGGCCGGGCGTGCGTGGGCGTCGCTGGCCTCGGCTTCGGCTTCTTCGACGTAGGCCAGGATCTGTTCGCAGCGCAACAGGTAGCGCTTGCCGGCTTCGGTCAGGGCGATGCGACGGGTCGTTCGGTTGAGCAGGCGGGTTTGCAGGTGGGCTTCCAGGTTGGAGACCGCGCGCGAAACGTTGGCCGTGGTGGTGTCCAGTTGCACGGCGGCGGCGGTGAAGCTGCCGGCCTCGGCCACGTAACTGAAGGCGCGCATGTTTTGCAAAGTGTCCATGGGGTGCTCTCGGGTGCGATGGCAAATTGTGACACGAAGTTTCGGGGGCGGTGACCCCTACCTACGGATTATCTCGTTAACGGTAACAAAGATTCACAGGAATCCCAGCTTATCGCCCTTCTGGCTGCCCCATAGAATTGCGCAACTTGGGCAACCGGGGCTCGACCCACCGCATAACCTGTGGGAGCGGGCTTGCTCGCGAAGAGGGAATCACATTCAACAGAGATGTTGACTGACAGACCGCTTTCGCGAGCAAGCCCGCTCCCACAAAAGCGGATCTCCGGTTTCCAGAAAATCTCATGCCTTCCCCCTATTTCAGGAAATCGCAGCAGTGCCGCGTCGCATCAGCAGAGCGCTTCAGCCGCTCAGTGTTTTGGCTTTAACCCTGGCAATCAGCGGCTGCATCGGAACCGGAGGTATTGCCCCGCAGGACAAGGCGCTGGAGGCCAATTCACTGGCCACCGACGAAGCGATCCAGAGCGCCGCGCATGATGCGCACTGGCCCACCGCGCAATGGTGGCAAGCCTATGGCGACCCGCAGCTGAATCGCTGGATCGACCTCGCCCTGCAAGGCAGCCCGACCCTGGCCATGGCCGCCGCCCGGGTGCGTCAGGCCAGGTCCATGGCCGGCGTGGCCGAAGCAGCCGAGTCGCTGCAGATCAATGGTGATGCCACCCTCAAGCGCCACAACTGGCCCACCGACCAGTTCTACGGGCCGGGTGAGTTGGCCAACTCCACGACCTGGGACAACAACGCCGCGCTGGGTTTCAGTTATGCCCTCGACCTCTGGGGCCGCGAAAGCAATGCCACCGAGCGTGCGGTGGACATGGCACACATGACGGTCGCCGAAGCGCGTCAGGCCCAGCTCGAATTGCAGGACAACATCGTGCGTGTCTACATCGAGTTGTCGTTGCATTACGCCCAGCGGGACATCGTCGAAGCGACCTTGAAGCAGCAACAGCAGATTCTCGAGCTGGCGCAGAAGCGCCTGAACGGTGGCATCGGCACCCATTTCGAAGTCAGCCAGGCCGAGACGCCGCTGCCGGAAACCCATCGCCAGATCGATGCCCTCGACGAAGAAATCGCCTTGAGCCGCAATCAGCTCGCGGCCCTCGCCGGTAAGGGCCCGGGGGAAGGCGCACAGTTGCAGCGGCCAACGCTGTCGCTGGGTGCGCCACTGAAACTGCCGTCTTCGCTGCCGGCGCAATTGCTCGGTCAACGCCCGGACGTGGTCGCCAGTCGCTGGCAAGTGGCGGCGCAGGCGCGGGGTATCGAGGTTGCCCATGCCGGTTTCTACCCGAACGTCGATCTGGTCGGCAGCCTCGGCTACATGGCCACCGGCGGCGGGGCCCTGGAGTTCCTGACCGGCAAGAAACTCAACTACAGCGTAGGTCCGGCAATTTCGTTGCCGATCTTCGATGGCGGACGTTTGCGCTCGGAACTGGGTGAAGCCTCGGCCGGCTATGACATCGCCGTGGCCAAGTACAACCAGACCCTGGTCAACGCCCTGAAAAACATCTCCGACCAGTTGATCCGCCGCGAGTCCATGGACAAGCAACAGGCGTTCGCCGCCGAGTCGGTGGCCACCGCGCAGAAGACCTACGACATCGCGATGATCGCCTACCAGCGTGGCCTGACCGACTACCTCAACGTGCTCAACGCCCAGACCTTGCTGTTCAAGCAGCAGCAAGTGCAGCAGCAGGTACAGGCGGCGCGTTTGAGCGCCCATGCCGAACTGGTGACGGCGTTGGGCGGTGGCCTCGGTGCCGGCAACGACGTGCCGAAAGACAGCCAGACCCAGGCGCCGAAAACCCCGAGTCTTTTGCGTTGAACACAACACCTGTGGGAGCAGGCTTGCTCGCGATGAGGGCGTGTCAGTCAGCAATCATGTCGCCTGACACACCGCTATCGCGAGCAAGCTCGCTCCCACAGGTTCCGGTTTTCACTGGAATTTATTGAGCAGGATTTGATGACTCCCTTGCCCGCACCCTTGCGCTGGCTGTACTCCCTTGAATGGCGCCGGGGTTTCTTCGACTGGGCACGCAGCGATGGCGTGACCTGGGTCTACATTTTCAAGGTGTTGTTCGCGGCATTCCTGACGCTATGGCTGGCCATGCGCCTGGAGCTGCCGCAACCACGCACGGCGATGATCACCGTGTTCATTGTCATGCAACCGCAAAGCGGCCAGGTGTTCGCCAAGAGTTTCTATCGTTTTCTCGGCACCTTGGCCGGGTCGTCGGTGATGGTCGCGTTGATTGCGCTGTTTGCACAAAACACTGAACTGTTCCTCGGTTCGCTGGCGATCTGGGTCGGTATCTGCACCGCCGGTGCCGCCCGCTGCCGCAACTTTCGCGCCTACGGTTTCGTACTCGCCGGATACACCGCAGCGATGGTCGGCTTGCCCGCGCTGGCTCATCCGGATGGTGCGTTCATGGCCGCGGTCTGGCGGGTGCTGGAAATCTCGTTGGGCATTCTTTGCTCGACACTGATCAGTGCCGCCATCCTCCCGCAATCGGCCAGCGCGGCGATGCGCAATGCGTTGTATCAGCGCTTTGGCGTGTTCGCCTTGTTCGTCACCGACGGTTTGCGCGGCCGCAGTCAGCGAGAGGCGTTCGAGGCCGGCAACGTGCGTTTCATCGCTGAAGCGGTGGGCCTGGAAGGCTTGCGCAGCGTCACGGTTTTTGAAGACCCGCACATGCGTCGGCGCAATGGCCGGCTCAGTCGCTTGAACAGCGAGTTCATGAGCATCACCACGCGCTTCAACGCCTTGCATCAATTGCTCGAACGCTTGCGCAGCAGCGCGGCGGACCAGGTGGTGGCGGCGATCAAGCCGGGCTTGCAGGACCTCGCCGAGTTGCTCGACGGCTTCAGCGGTCGAGCCCTGACCAGCGCCGATGCGGCGCGTCTGGTCGCGGTGCTTACCGCCTACAAGGAAGGTCTGCCGGCGCGGGTGCGCAGTCTTCGGGCGACGTTCCAGCAGAGCAATCCGGGCGATGCCGAGCAACTGGATTTCCACACCGCGTACGAGCTGCTCTATCGCTTCGTCGACGACCTGCACGGTTATGCGCAGACCCACGCGTCCCTGGCCGATCACAGTCACGAACGGGAGCGCTGGGACGAGCCGTACACCCCGCAAACCAACTGGCTGGCCGCTGCGGCGTCGGGCATTCGTGCGTCATTCATTCTGGTGGTGCTGGGCAGCTATTGGGTGGCCACGGCCTGGCCGAGCGGGGCGACCATGACCTTGATTGCCGCCGCTACCGTTGGCCTGGCCGCGGCGACACCGAACCCGAAACGCATGGCATTCCAGATGGCTTGCGGGACGCTGCTCGGGGCATTGATCGGCTTCGTCGAGATGTTCTTCATCTATCCGTGGATCGACGGTTTCCCATTGCTGTGCATGGTGTTGGCCCCGGTGATCGTGCTCGGTTCGTTCCTCAGTTCACGGCCACAATACGCCGGGGTTGGCCTGGGGCTGCTGATCTTCTTCAGCACCGGTTCGGTGCCGGACAACCTTACGGTCTACAACCCCTACACCTTCATCAACGACTACATCGCGATGGTGATGGGCATGCTGGTGTGCGCAGCGGCCGGGGCGATCATTCTGCCGCCCAACAGTCGCTGGCTGTGGCGCCGGCTGGAGCAGGATTTGCGCGGTCAGGTGGTGTACGCCATCAGCGGCAAGCTCAAGGGGCTGGCGTCGGGTTTCGAAAGCCGTACCCGCGATCTGGTGCACCAGGCCTACGGCTTTGCGGCGGGTCAACCGCAAGTGCAGCGGGACTTGTTGCGCTGGATGTTCGTGGTGCTGGAAGTAGGCCACGCGATCATCGAGTTGCGCAAGGAACAGGCGATTCTGCCGGTTCATCCGGCCTATGCCGAATCCCGGCCGTGGCGCCAGGCGATCCGGGTGATGGGACGCGCACTGGTGCGGTTGTTCCTGCAACCGAACAGCAGCAACCTCGAACGCGCACTGATCGCCGTCGATCACGCGATCAGCCGTGTGCAGTCCACCGACGAACCCTTCGCCCCGCATTTCGATACCTCGGCGTTGCGCCGGGTGAAGAGCTACCTGCACTTCATCCGCACCTCTCTGCTCGATCCGCAATCACCGCTCGCCGCCTTCGTAAGCAGCCAGCCCCAAGGACTTGAACATGCCTCGTGAAATCGCCTTCCACGGCGTGTACATGCCGACCATGACCCTGATGTTTTTCATTGCGGCTCTGCTTGCCTGGGCGCTGGACCGGTTCCTGTCCGGGTTCGACCTGTACCGCTTCTTCTGGCACCCGGCGTTACTGCGCCTGAGTCTGTTTGCCTGTCTGTTCGGCGCCATGGCGCTGACTGTCTACCGTTGACTCTCTATCACTGAGAATGCCCCGATGAAAAAGTTTTTCAGCCTGCTCGCGACCTTGCTGGTGCTGGCCCTCGCGCTGTGGATCGGCCGCTCCTTGTGGGAGCACTACATGAACACGCCGTGGACCCGTGACGGTCGCGTGCGGGCCGACATCATCAACGTCGCCGCCGACGTCACCGGCGAAGTGGTGGACGTGCCGGTGCGCGACAACCAACTGGTGAAGAAGGGCGATTTGCTGATGCGGATCGACCCCGAGCACTACCGCCTGGCGGTGAAACAGGCACAAAGCCTGGTTGCCTCGCGCAAGGCGACGTGGGAGATGCGCAAGGTCAACGCCCATCGTCGTGCCGATATGGACAACCTGGTGATCTCCAGGGAAAACCGCGACGACGCCAGCAACCTCGCTGACTCTGCCCTGGCCGATTACCAGCAGGCCCAGGCGCAACTGGAAGCCGCCGAACTCAACCTCAAACGCACTGAAGTCCGTGCGGCGGTGGACGGTTATGTGACCAACCTCAACGTGCATCGTGGCGACTACGCGCGCATCGGCGAGGCGAAAATGGCCGTGGTCGACATGAACTCGTTCTGGGTCTACGGCTTCTTCGAAGAAACCAAACTGCCCCATGTGCGCGTCGGCGATAAGGCCGACATGCAACTGATGAGCGGTGAAGTGCTCAAGGGGCACGTGGAAAGTATCTCGCGCGGCATCTACGACCGCGACAACCCGGAGAGCCGCGAATTGATCGCCGACGTCAACCCGACCTTCAACTGGGTGCGCCTGGCGCAGCGGGTGCCGGTGCGCATTCACATCGATGAAGTGCCGGAGGGTGTGGTGTTGGCGGCCGGGATTACTTGTACGGTGGTGGTGAAGCAGGATAGTGGGGCATAGCCGGTAGACCGAGTCGTCTGCTTCGCGAGCAAGTCGGATCGCCGCACCGCCGCTCCCACATTTTGGAATGCATCCCCCTGTAGGAGCGAGCCTGCTCGCGATGAACCAGAGCGCGCCGCGTGTATTCAGAATGCACGCGTTATCGTTGACGTCCATCGCGAGCAGGCTCGCTMCTACAGTTGATCGTCGTCGTGTTCAGCAGAAGGTCTCTTGCAGATGCCGCCAAAGAATTCTGCCTTCCACCTTCTCGAACACCACGGTTGAGCGACGATCCGAGTGCAGTCCGGTCGCATCGGTCTGTTGCTCGCGGTAACTCACGATCGCGCCGCCGTCGTACAACGCAATACCACGCAACTCGCTGAGCTCGATCCGGAACCCGAGCTTCTTGCCGCCCGCCAACGTGAACAACTCGTTCAGCGCGTCAAAATCCAGCACCCGACCGAGCGGCGAGATCATGGAAAACCGCGGCGAAAAACGGGTGAGCAGTTTTTCGAGTTCGGATACGTCCTGTTCTTCGGCCAGCCATTGTTCGATGGCCACGTGGGCCTGGATCACTTCGTCGAAGTACTCGGTGTAGTCGGTCATCAACTCATTCCTGAAATTTGCAGTGTCTGTTCCGGCGCCATCGCGAGCAGGCTCGCTCCCACAGGGTTCTGCTGGATGGCATAAATAGCATTCACACCAAAAATCCTTGTGGGAGCGAGCTTGCTCGCGATTGCAGGCGAYGCGGTGTCAGAGCTGCCCACGCAACCCGAACCGCCTCATCAGCCCGGATTCGAGCAAACCCTTGGGCAACAAACTTGCCATCAGCGGCAACGCACGGCTGCCATTGCCCAGGCGTATCAATCGTGGCGGTTTGGCTTGCTGCACGGCCTTGAGCAATCCGGCGGCAAACTCACTGGCCGGGGTCGGTTTGTCCTGGGAAGCCTTGGCCCGGGCGCGAATGCCTTCACGCAGCGGAAACCACGGCGATTGCTCGCTGATCAATTGCTCGGCTTCGTGCCCGGCATTCTTGGCAAAACTGGAAGCGATGGCCCCCGGCTGGACTTCCATGACCCGCACGCCGAACGGCGCCAGTTCCATGCGCAAGGCATCGCTCAAGGCATGCACGGCGGCTTTTGAAGCGCAGTAGGCACCCGCAAAAGGCGTGACCAACACCCCGGAAACGCTGCCGATATTCACCACCATCCCTTTGGCCCGACGCAGCACCGGGAAAAAGGCGCGGGTGACGCCGACGATGGCGAACACGTTGGTTTCGAACTGGCGTTGCATGGCCGGTACACCACCATCAAGCAGTGGCCCCATGGCGCCATATCCTGCGTTGTTGATCAGCACATCGAGGCCGCCGGTTTGTTGGTTGATTCGCTCGCTCAAGGCTTCGAGCGCAGCTGCGTCGTTCACATCCAGTTGCACGGCGGTGAACCCCGCGGCGGTGAGTGCCGCGACATCGTCCGGCTTGCGCGCACTGGCCCAGACTTCATAGCCGGCACCCTTGAACGCATCGGCAAGGGCGCGGCCAATGCCGCTGGAACAACCGGTAATCAACGCGACGGGCATGGCGCATTCCTTGTGCAAAAAATGGAGGAGGGATCAGTCGGAAAAACTACCCTGCAATCGCTCGGCGCGAAACTCCAGGGTTTCCGGACGGTAGCCAGGGCGCAGTGGTGGCAGCGGCAAGCAATCTTCCCAGTTGCCACCGGCCTGCAATTCGCCGGGGCCACGATAGCGCGGGGCGGTGTATTGATTGTCGGCCAGGTTCACCGTATCGCCCGGCGCATAGGCCGCGACCCGCCAGCGCAGCTCGGTCAGCGGCACGTCATTGCCATTGTTCAGGGTCAACTGCAGTGGCCGGTCGGCGGGACACTGCTGCGGCGCGTAACTGATGCGCAACTCCAGGCGTTGCAGCTGCTTCAGTTCGCGGTGGTCCATCCAGATAACCCAGGTGGCGACGATGCCCAGCCCCACGGCAGCGGCCATGGAAACGGGCAAGGCCTTGGCCGGATAGCGCAACAACAGGATCAGCCAGGTGATGACCAGCAGGACGCCGATGAACATGACGCGCAAACCTCGGGAACAGAGAAGAGCATCCTACCTAAGCGTAGGTGCGATTGGCGATGGGAGAGATTTCCGCGATGACTGTGGGGGCCCCTTCGCGGGCAAGCCCGCTCGCACAGGTTTTTTGGTTGTTCACGAATGTTGCATTCCACCCGGTCCTCTGTGGGAGCGGGCTTGCCTGCGAAGAGGCCAGTCGAGGCACTACAAAAAACTCAGTACAAAAAAAAGCCCGCGAACCACCCACTGCGGATAGGGAACGCAGCGGGTGGCTCGCGGGCTTAGGATTTACAGATGCTTACTGCGCGATTGTCTTCACCGCAACCCCACGCTCAACCGGCGTAGACCGACCATAGATATCTTCAAACCGCTCGATATCGTCCTCACCCAGATAGCTCCCCGACTGCACCTCAATGATCTCCAACGGAATCTTCCCCGGGTTACGCAGGCGATGCACCGAAGCAATCGGAATGTAGGTCGACTGGTTCTCGGTCAGCAGGAACACGTTTTCATCGCAAGTCACCTCGGCGGTGCCGCTGACCACGATCCAGTGCTCGGCGCGGTGGTGGTGCATCTGCAGCGACAGGCATGCGCCCGGTTTGACCGAGATGTGCTTGACCTGGAAGCGGCCGCCCATGTCCACCGAGTCGTAGGAGCCCCACGGACGGTAGACCTCGCAGTGGTTCTGGGTTTCGCTGCGGCCCTGTTCGTTGAGGGTGTTGACCATCTGTTTCACGCCTTGGACCTTGTCCTTGTGGGCGATCATCATGGCGTCCTTGGTTTCGACCACGACGATGTTTTCCAGGCCGATCACCGACACCAGCTTGCCGTTGCCGTGGATCATGCAGTTTTTGCTGTCCTGGATCACCACGTCGCCCTTGGTGACGTTGCCGTTGGCGTCTTTTGCATTCACTTCCCACAGCGACGACCAGCAGCCGACATCGCTCCAGCCGGCGGTCAGCGGCACGACGCAGGCGCGTTGGGTTTTTTCCATCACCGAGTAGTCGATGGAATTGTCCGGGCAGCAGGCGAAGGTGGCTTCGTCGAAGGTGATGGTATCGGCATCCTGCTTGCTGCGTTCCAGAGTCAGCAGGCAGGTGTCGTAGATGTCCGGATCGTGCTTTTTCAACTCTTCCAGGAAGCGGCTGGCGCGGAACAGGAACATGCCGCTGTTCCAGAAGTAACCACCGGACTGGACGAACTCGGTGGCGCGCTTCACGTCGGGTTTTTCGACGAAGTGCGAGACGCGGCTGACGCCTTCCGGCAGCAGCGAGTCGTTGGTCGACTTGATGTAGCCATAACCGGTTTCCGGCTTGGTGGCCGGTACGCCGAACAGCACCATTTCACCGTTTTCGGCGGCGACGGTGGCCAGGGCCAGCGCGCGTTGAAGGGCTTTCTGGTCTTCCAGGACGTGGTCGGCCGGCAGTACCAGCATCAGTTCATCGCGACCTTCGTTGACCAGCATCATCGCAGTCAGGGCCACGGCCGGCGCGGTGTTGCGACCGAACGGTTCCATCAGGATGCGTTGGGTTTCCAGTTTGCGCGCGGCCAACTGCTCGTTGACGATGAAACGGTGGTCCTTGTTGCAGACCACGATGGGCGTGTCCATACCTTCGAACACCAAGCGTTCCAGGGTTTGCTGGAAGAGAGTGTGTTCGCCGGTCAGGGCCAGGAACTGCTTAGGGAACTGTTTACGGGAAAGCGGCCAAAGACGTGAGCCACTACCACCTGACAAGATCACCGGAATCATGTTGTTACTCCTTTAATATCGATTGGTTAGAGCTACTGCGTTCTGTCGTTTCACTCTTGTTTTTGTTTCGTAGCCAGATCGGGTCACCTGTAGCAGCTGCCGAGCCTGCGAGGCTGCGTTCGGCGGCGGAGCCGTCGTCAATCCAGACAAGAAGGCGCCTGGATTGACGACTGCTGCGCAGCCGGACGCAGGCTTCGCCAGCTGCTACAGGGGCATCATCGACCTGACGAATTCATCAGCGCGTCGATACCGGGCGTTTCACCCAGACCGGCGACAGGCTGCTGCCGCTGCCGCTGCCGGTGACGTACAGCACTGCGGCTTCACCGCGTTCCAGGGCGACCGGTTTCACGTCGCCGACTTTGGTGGCGCCGTCATAGAGGGCCAGGCTGACTTTCACCGGGTTGATTTCACGCTCGCCGCGACCCTTGGGCGCAACGTTCGGGACCACGTCGGTCTTGCCGTCGGCGGTCTTCAGGGTCAGCGCCTTGTCGCTCAGGTTTTGCACGCGTACCAGGGACTTCTGCTTGTTCTTGAACGGCGGCTCCTCGATCAGTTGCGGTGCGCCGCTGGCGTTGTTGACCAGGGTGTAATAGTGGTCGCCGGCCAGTTTCACCGGCAGGGACTGGCTACCGACCTTGGCGCTGTAGTCGCCGCCCGGCATGAAGCTGAAGTCACTGCTGGACAGTGGCGCGACATCGCTCAGGTTGGTGCTGCCAACGGTGGCGCTGACTTCGGCGTTGCTGGCGTTGTAGATACGCACGAAGGTCGAGCCTTTCGGTGCGGTCGGGCCGTACAGGGCGGCGTCGCCAGCGGCGAAAGCCTGCACCGACATCACGCTGAGGCCGGCAACCAGGGCAAAGCGTTTAGCGAGACGACGCGGAGTTGTAGTGAAAGTCATGGTGTACCTCTCTTTCAGTTTTGCGCCCGGTCGGGCGTCTCGGATTTGTTGTTGATGGCTACGTTTTGTTGGCGCGCGCCGGCTTGTTTAAGCTCTGCGACCCACTGCGGGTCGGCGTCGCCGATTTCGTTGTTCACAGGCAGATATCGTTCAGGGAACTCCCAGATCAGCACCTGTGGCGGGCTGTTCTTGAAGGCGTCGCTTTTGAGGTAACTGAGCATCGGCAGAATCGGGCCGTGGCCGTCTTCGGCGTAATTGACCACGTCGCTGTGCAGCGCTTGCTTGAGCGCACCGACGAAGTTCCAGTTGGGGTTGGCGCTGTAACTGGTGCCGATCAGGGCCACCGGCACTTCGGTGTTGGCGAACAGGGCGTCGTCACCGGCCGGCTGGTCGTCCGCCGCCACGGTGTTGCGCTTTTGCAGTGGCTCTTGCGCCGGCATCAGGTTTTCGAACAGTGGGTCGAGCGGCAGGAACAACTGCAGATCACCCTTGTGTGTCACGGTTTCCGCAGGTTCAGTCACAAAGCGCTGCGGCTCGCCGCTCAGCGGGTACTTGTCGGCGATGGTTTTGGCCAGGCGGTCGGCGGCAATCTCGGCGCCTTCCGGGGTCCAGTGGGTGTCGGTGCGCAGGAACACTTGCTGGCCGTTCTGTTTGGCCTGTTGCAGCGGGCCGAGCAGGTCCGGGGCCGGAATCCGGTCGGCGGCCAGGCGCTGGTGGAAGTCCTTGTAGAGGTTGGCATGGATGCTCGCCGGTTTCACTTCACCCAAGTGCTCCGGGTACAGGCGCACCTTGGCCGGGACCACCGCCATCACCAGTTGCACGCCTTTTTCTTTCAGGGTCTGGCGCACGCCTTCGACCAGCGCGTAGTTACCTTGCAGGTTCAGTTCTTCGTTGACCACCGGATGGAACTCTTCATCGCTGTACAACCACTGGTCGCGACCGAGCACTACACCCGGACGACCTTCGTTGAACAGTTTGAAATCCAGTGCGGCCCAAAGATTGGTGCCCAGGCGCTTGATCGGAAACTCGTCGTCGTAGTGGGTTTCCACGGCCTTGGTCCAGCGGCCGTTGAGTACCGTCGCATCGGCGTTGGTGCTGAAGCCGAAGAAGCTGCGCACCGACCACAGACCGAGCACCAGCAGGGTCACCAGGAACAGCGCGATGTAGAAGATACGTAATGAGCGGGTCATGGTCAGATCCCTCAGAACTGGAAGTAAAGGAACGGCGAGAAGCTTTGCGCCGAGAGTTTGAGAATCGAGGCGATGAACAACAGCAGCACCAGTGCACGCATCACGTAGCGCGACCAGTCAGCAGTCCAATAAGCTGGTTGCACCTGGGCTTCGACGCCGACGGTGTAGCCAGGCTGATGGATGCTCGCCGGGTTATCCCCAGGCACGGCCTTGATCGTTCCGGTTGTCGCGGCGGCCGGGCCGTCGGCGTCGACGTTCACTGCAGGCTTGGTCTTGACCGGAGGCTGATTGGTGTAGAAGTCGCGCAGGCCGAAGAACGCCAGGGTCACGTAAGCCACGATCAGGGTCGCCACTTGCAGGCCGGTGAGGCTGGCCTGGTTGAGTTCCGACAGCGACCAGTCGCCGAAGCTGAACATCGCGCCGTACATGCGACCGGCGACGTGCAGGTTTTCCGCGCGGAAGATCACCCAGCCCATCACCACCAGCAGGAAGGTCATTACCCAGCGGATCGGGTTGAAGCTGCGTGGCGAGGTGTTCAGGCCGATGGCTTTTTCAATCGCCAGCCACATGCCGTGCCACGCACCCCAGACGATGTAGGTGATGTTCGCGCCGTGCCACAGACCACCGAGCAGCATGGTCAGGAACAGGTTGCGATAGGTCATCAGCGTGCCTTTGCGATTGCCGCCCAGCGTGATGTACAGATAGTCACGCAGCCAGGTCGACAGGCTGATGTGCCAGCGCCGCCAGAACTCGGTGATCGACTGGCTGACATACGGCTGCTTGAAGTTTTCCATGAAGCGGAAACCCATCATCAGGCCCAGGCCGATGGCCATGTCGCTGTACCCGGAGAAGTCGAAATACAGCTGCGCGGTATAGGCCAGCGCACCAAGCCAGGCATCGCCCGTGGTCGGGTTTTGCAGGGCGAAGCAATGGTCGGCCACCACCGCGAGGGTGTCGGCGATGAAGACTTTTTTGATGAAGCCCTGCATGAACCGCGTGCAGCCCTCGGAGAATTTGTCGAGGGTGTGGGTGCGATTGTTGAACTGGTCGGCCAGGTCGCGAAAACGCAACACGGGACCGGCGATCAAGTGCGGGAAGATCGCCACGAACGCCGCGAAGTCGATCAGGTTGCGGGTCGCCGGAGTGTCGCCACGGTAGACGTCGATGATGTAGCTGATGGACTCGAAGATGTAGAACGAGATCCCGATCGGCAGCAGCACGTGGGTCAGGATGAATGGTTCCAGGCCCACTGACGTCATCATTGCGTTGATGCTGTCGACGCCGAAGTTGGCGTACTTGAAGTAGCCGAGGATGCACAGGTCGACAGCCACGCCGAGCAGCAGCCAGCGCTGCGCCGGTTTGGTCTTGACCCCGGCGGCACCGACTTTCAGGCCGATCCAGTAGTTCCACA
Source organism: Pseudomonas sp. KB_15 (assembly GCF_052114525.1). Taxonomy (NCBI): domain Bacteria; kingdom Pseudomonadati; phylum Pseudomonadota; class Gammaproteobacteria; order Pseudomonadales; family Pseudomonadaceae; genus Pseudomonas; species Pseudomonas sp. KB_15. Next base: position 13,995 of record NZ_JBFREX010000019.1, read on the forward strand.
GCGTGACGCCGGCGAACAGCGCGAGGAAGTCCACACGCCACCAGGCGTAGAACACGTAACTGGCAATCAGCAGCAGCAAATTGCGATAGCGTTGCCCGCTCAGGTAGTACAAGCCGAGAAAGATCGGCAAGAACAAAAACAGGAACACGTTGGACGAAAAAACCATCCCGATCTCTCCTTGTTTGAACCAACAGTCAAGGGCCAACGGCCCCCCCAAACCCCCCACCGAAAACCGGGGGGCATCACACAAAAAACTCACACCTGACATCGACCCTGTAGGAGCGAGCCTGCTCGCGATTGCGGTCTGACATTCAGCATCGATGTCGACTGACACTCCGTCATCGCGAGCAGGCTCGCTCCTACAGGGGGATCTGTGTTTGTCTCTAAGAACCTTTGCCCTTTTCATTGGCCGGGTCGTAGACCTTGGTCAGGTCACCGCCGAGGCGGAAGGTCTTGAACGGTTGCATCTTGTGCTTCTTCGCCAGCACCTCGGGCGAGCAGGTGTAGAGCGAGCAGTACGGTTCGAGCCAGGCGAATTTCATGTCCTCTTTCAGGTCGGTCATGTCCTGTTCCTTGCCGTTCTTTTTCTCGAACTGGTCCGGGTCTTTCACCCCGGACAACACCCGGTCACCCAGGCGTTTGAGCGCGGCGTTGTTTTCCTGACGCAGATCCACACCGTTGACCTGGGCGAAACTGGCGATCATCGCCAGCGGCGGCAGGGCGTAGTTGTGGTAGGCCAGCGCCCGTTGCTGACGCTTGAGTTCGTTGGGCAGGTAGCCGTCGGCGTCGACCTGACTGGCGCCGACCTTGTATTCCTTGACCGCCCAGTCGAACAGGTCGCGGCGGTTGGTGGCGACGGAAGTGGCCATCACCGACCACGCCGCCCAGTACGAGTGGTTGTTGGTCTGGTCGAGCGGCAGGTTGTCCCAGTCGCTGACCACCTGGTCGGCCATCTTGCTGAACCAGGCTTCGATCACTTGCGCTTCCTGTTGATGGGTGGCCAGCGGGTGGGAGTCGGAAAACTTCAGGCGGATATACGCCGAAGCCATGCTGCCCAACGCCCATTTGCGCATCGACTTGCCGGTGTGGTTGAAGTCCTTGGACATCAGCGCGTCGGCCTGTGCCCAGGCCGTCAGCCAGCTCAACGTGCATTCCAGCTGTTCCGGGCGACCGTCACGCATGAACTGCATCACGCGCTTGCTGGTGCCGCGCTCGATCTTGGTGATGTCGGCGGTGCTCTCGCGGAAGGCTTTTTCCGACTGCACGTTCAGGGTCGCGCGGGCCTTGTCCGAACCTTCGTACTTGCTGCGAAATTGCAACGAGCCGGTGTACGGCGTCGGCATTGCATCGCAGCCTTCGCTCTTGTCGCCCGTCTTGAATTTATCCACAGGCGCAAAATAGCCCTGGGGTGGACGCAGTGGCGCCGCCGCTTGCGTGGCCCCGGCGAACATCGCCAGGCTCAAGAGCGTTGGTGCCAACAGTGTTGAAAATTTCGGATAGCGCATAGCAGACCTCATTGCCCGACCGAAGCAGTACGCTGTTCGGCGCCCGGGAATACGTTGCGTTTGCAGATTTTCGCTTCGACTTTCTGTGGCGCGGCACCGGCTTCGGGGCCCTGGACTTCAACGGCCAGCAGGTTCTGCGAGGCCCAGTCTTCGTCCGTGCGCAATTCGAAAGCGAAACGCCCGTCAGTCTCGGAGGTTTCCGGTTTGTCGATCTTGATGTCCTCGTGGCGACCGTTCATGTACCAGAGGGTGGCTTGCAGGGTTTTCACCGAGGTATCGGCGAAGCGGATGTCGACCTGGTGGCTGCTGTTGCGCAGGTCCATGTTCTTGCTGTTGACCATCAGTTCGTTTTTGCCCGGCTTGAGCGTGGCGCTGCCGGACATCTGTGCATCCTTGCCTTCGCAACCGTTGTCCAGCAACGCCATCATCTGGCGGTAGATGGTTTCCTGGTCGAGGCGGTACAGCGGCGAGAATTCCCAGATGAGAATCTTCGGCGGGTTCTTCTGGAACTCGTCACTGCCCAGGTACTGCAGCATCGAACCTTCGAGGCCGCCGCCGGGGAACGCCACGTTGAGGATGTCGGCGCCGATGGCCTCCTCGAGGAAACCGGCGAAGTTGTAGTTCTTGCCACTGTGGGAGGTACCCACGAGGGTGATTTGCGGGTTGCCGGAATCGCCGAACAAGTCGCCATCACCCGCTTCGCCTTTCGGCTCGGTGGTGAATTGATCCATGTACTGGATCGCGTAGCTGGTGCCACAGAGTTGACCGGCCATGTTGTGCAACGTTCCGGTCTTGCCCATGCGCCCCGATTTTTTGGTCTCGAATTCGCGCTTGGGAATGTCGGCGAATTCAGGCAATTGCTTGACCTTCTCGGCGACGATTTTCGCCGTGCGCTGGGCACCGTACGGGGTCCAGTGCTGGTCGCCGCGGAAGTAGAAATCGTGGGCGGGCAGGGTGTCGGGCAACGACTCGTTGGTCAGCGGCGACAGGTCCGGAACGACGTAGCCCATCTGCGCGAAACGGCCCAGCATGGACTTGTAGTTCTTCAGCGCCTTGTCGAAGTCGAAGCTGGCTTTCTCCGCCGGGTTGAGCTTGTTGCGGTTCACCAGGCCACGGGTAGGTTGATAAACCACAACCAGCTCCACGCCTTTGCTCTTGAACGCATCGTGCAGTTGCTTCATGCGTTTGTAGCCGGCGGGCGTGGTGTCGAACTCGGTGCGCAAGTCTTCTTGCGTACGGAACAGCCAGTCGCCCTGGGCCTGTACCAGTGTGGTGAAGTTCTGCTGATAACGGGTGGTGTAGTTCTTCGCATCGTGAGCGGCCGGGCACAGGCTGCAGCACGGTTCGGCGCTGAACTTGGGCGCTTGAACTTCATCGGCACGCGCGCCAGTGCTGGCCGCGAGAATGCCGGCGGTCAGGGCCGACAGGCTGAGTAATTTGATCAAGTGTGGGTGCATAAGATTATCCTCAGTCCCGCATTTCGGTCTGGCGTTCGACAGGGTCGATCAGCACGGCTTTCTGCTGGCGCACCAGCAGGTCGAGAATTTCATCCTGGCGCTCGCCAAGGATGCCGGTGAAGCTGATGCCGCTGGCCTTGGCTGGCGCGAGCATGGACACGCGATACAACTCGACGCTCAGCGGCGAGTCGATGGACAGCGGTCCGCTGCCGTTGGCTGCCAGTTCACCACCGACCACGATCAGCGACACCTGGGCGTCGAACGGGTCGAGCTTGATGTCACGGTCGGTGTTGCTCAGGTCCTTGATGTGGCCGTAGACGCCGGTCAGGCCGTTGGCCATGGCGACGTTTTCGTAGAGGCGAATGTTTACGCTGTTACGAATGCGGATGCCGTGGCGCTTGTTGCTCAGCACGCGATTGCCCCACAGCAGGTTGTCGGCACTCTCGTAGAGGGTGATGCCGTCGGTGTGGTTCTGGTAGATCTCGTTGTGGGCAATCAGGTTGTTCACACTGTTACGGTCGATCACCAGCCCCGAGAGGTGGTTGTCGTAGCTGCGGTTGTTGAAGATGAAGCTGTCGTTGACCTCACGGGAAATAATGATCCCGTGCTTCTTCTTGGTTCCGTACACCGTGTTGTCGGCAATGATCAGACCGTGGGAGCGGTCATGCGGGTCGATGCCGTAGACGATGTTGTCTTTGTAGGTGTTGCCCTTGACCACGAAGTCGCGGGTTTCGTAGCAGTAGAAGCCGTACCACATGTCCGAGAACTCGGAACCGACGATCCAGCCGGTCGGTTCAGGGCGCTTGAGCACCTTGGCCATGTTCGGCGTGTACTGGGAAATACTCACGCCGTAGGACTTACTGTTGGCGTAACCGAAACTGGCGATTTTGCTGTTGGCGATGTAGGTCTCGGTGCCGCCCCAGGACAGCAGGAACGGACGGAATTCCTTCGGCGAATTGAATGTCGCCGGGCCGTTGTCCTTCTCGCGCCAACCAGTGATTTTGGTGTCACGCACGAACAACTGGCCGTCGTTGACCAGGAACGCACCGCCCTCCTGGGACAGGCGCAGTTCCTGGGTCTGCTTGTCGATTTCGAGGATGCCGTGACGACCGACCACGATCGGCAACCGGGACAGGAACACACCCGGCGAGGTTTCGCTGAAGTACTGCTTGGGGACCTTTTTCGCCAGGTCCTTGAGGTTCATGTAGCCGTCGTCGACGAAGATCGCCTGGGGGATGCCGTGCTGACGCACCACCCACTCGGCCATCTTGTTGTCACCGCCGATGAAGTCCTTCAAGGCGTCTTCCTGCATCATCCGGCGCAGGCTGATCTTGCCCGGTTTGCTGCGCACGATTTTTGCCGCGATGGCCTCGGCTGTGTAGCCCGAAATGTCCGGCAATTTCGGCGTTTCAAGCTCCAGTGGTGCGGTCGGTGCGCTGCTGACGGTGTAGGTCTTGGCTTGTTGTAGTTCCTTGGCGATGGTGGCCGGACGCGCCGGTTTGGCAGGCGCTGCCGGCTCCACGTTGGCGAAGGCGACCGAGCTTGCCAGCAGCATCGCGCCGGCCAGCAAGGTGAGCGAACCTCGCTTCGAATTGTTCATGTCGGGCACTCCCTTCGCGGTTTGCATCAGAAGCGCCAGATCACGTCGATGAACGCACGGTGCATGTACGAATCGACCTGACTGCCATAGGCATCGCCCGGCTTGAACACGCCGCCACGGAAGCGCACCAGGGCCGAAGGCTCGTCGATCGACTGGCTCAGTGCCGCCGGCAACAGGCCTTGCTTGAAGTACTTGGTGACCACCAGGTCCATCTCCTGACCGAGGTCTTTTTCGCCATCGTTCAGCGGCAGGGACGTGGTGGAAAGAATTGCGCCGGTGGCGTCGTCGGTGTTGTTTTCGACCGCGTTGATGCCATTGCTGCCGATCGGCTTGTTGCCGTCGACGCGCCAGAATTTGTGGTAGATCAGGCTGGCGTCGTATTCGTCGTTGAGCATCCACGAGCCGAACAAAGTCGCGGTCTGCATGTTTTGCATTTCGCCACGGAAGGCTTCGCCGAAACGGTGAACCCGCGAGCGCGTACCGGTGTAGTTCGAGCGGTTGCTTTCCAGGCCGTTCTGTTCGTACTCGGCGCTGGCGCGGGCATAGGCGGCACCGACTTGCCATTGCGGATCGAGGCGCAGGCGCACGCCGATATCGGTGGCCCAGCCGTTGAGGTCTTCACCGCGCTTGGCTTCGGCCGGCGACGTGCCATCGGCGTTCAGCGGGTTGACCTTGTCGATGTCGCCGCTCATGCCGGTGATGCTGCCCCAGTAATTGACGGTGTTGGTGTTGCGCCAGTTGTAGGCGTCACTGTCGGCAGTCAGGCCGATCCAGCTGATGTCACCGTTCTGCTTCTTGTCCAGCGAATCAGCCGGCACACCCGGCTCCGGGAAGTCGAGCTTGCCGTTGTCATGGGTGTGATGACCGCGAATACCGACCCAGTTGCCCGGTGTCCACTGATACGACGCATCGGCGTAGGCGTGCAGGCGATCCTTGTCTTTCGGGGCGAGTTCCGTGAGGTCGGTGCGGTACTCGCTGAAACGTTCGGCGACCCCGACGTTGGCGCGCAACAGGGTTGTGTCGAACGTCCAGTTCAGGGCTTCGATGTTGGTGTCACGCCATTGGCCGTCGGCGTTGTGCAGGCGTTGGCGACCGAGCTTCAACTGCTCGCCCGGATACGGTGTGAGTCCGCTGTAACCGATCCAGAATTCGCGCATGGCCAGGTAGTTTTTCTTGGTCTTGCGATCATCGTTGTTGGTGGGCGTGGTGCCATCGCTGGCGGTCCCTTGCAAGGTGTCCGTCTCGATGATGTCGGTGGCAGTCACGGCTTGCCCCATGGCATAGGCGCTCCACGCGCCGCTTTCGCCATAGATCCATGGACGCAAGTCGAGGCCGACGCCGTTGACGTCGCCACCGCTCTGGGTACCGAGGTCACTGTCGTCTTCGGACTGGCCGGTAACCTTAACCTCGAGACCAAAGTTCTTGGTTTCAGTCATCGCAGCAAGCGTCGGGCAAGACCAGATCAGCGCGAATGTCAGGCCAATGCCGGCCTTCATGAATGGATTCAACTTCATTGGGATTCCTCGCTGACTTCTTCTTGCAGGGTGTGCAGTTCCGGCGTGTTCGGGCTCAGGGCACCGCGCACGGCCTGTTCTTGTTTCAACAGGCGTTGGGCTTCGGCCAACCGGTCGGGCGGCAATTGCGTTTGGATTGTTTGCGCAAGCTCGGTGGCTTGCGGAGTGTTCTGGGCCAGGGCCAATTGACTGAAGACATACGCATTGACCGGGTCAGGCCTGGTGCCCTTGCCTTGGGAAAACAGTTGGGCAATGGCGAAGTCGGCGCTGTTCTGGCCGTTGCGTGCAGCGGTCAACAGATGGTCGAGGGCCTTCTGTGGATAGACCTTGCCCAGGTAGCCACGGCGATAGATCTGGCCGAGGTAGTAATCGGCAGCGACTTCGCGGCCGACGGCTTTCTGGAAGTGCGCTTCGGCGACCTTGGCGTCAGCCGGCACCAGTTTGCCTTCGAAGTAGAGCTTGCCCAGCAACAGCTCGGCGCGGGGCTGGTCGGCGGCGCGGCCGTTGTCCAGGTACTTCATCATCTGGTCGACGTCTCCCAGTTCAGGGAAGTCGTAGAGCAGCTGCGCGAGGCTGACCCACGACGCCGGGTAGCCCGGGGCGATCGGCTCGAGCAGCGACTGCGCGGTTTTTTCGTCGGTCTTGCCCAGGGTCGAATCGGCGAGCACACGGGCGACGCTGTCGACGCGCTGCGCCGAAACGCTGCCGCGAGCGTGAGCCGCTTGCATCTGCTTGATCAGCTCGGCCTGTTGTTCTGGCTTGGCCTGTTTCTGGTAGACCGTGGCCAGTTCGACGTAGCAGATGTCGCTGGTGTTGAGCGCGGCTTTGCAGATTTTTTCCACGTCATCCAGGTGCTGGTCGTAGGTGCCCTGGGTGCGATAGAGCAGCACTTGCGCCAAACCGGCTTCCGGTTTGTTTTCGGCACGCCATTGGCTGATCTGCTGCTGCGCATTCACGTTGGGAAAGCTGTGCGGGTATTGCAGGTACAGCATCGCCAACGGGATCAGCGTGTTGCCTTCGCCCGCGGCGGCGGCTTTTTTCAACAGGGTTTCGGCTTCGTGTTGCTCGGCTTCAGTGGAACCGGGCTTGGCCACCAGCAAGCGCCCGAGGCGCGCCTGGGCACGCGGCGAAACGCTGGCTGCGGCGCGGTAAGTCGCCTCGGCTTGTTTCATCTGCGCCGGGTCGCGGCTGTCGACCTGGATATCGGCCAGTCCGACCTGTGCTTCGCTGTAGCCCAGGTCTGCCAGCTGCCGGTAGTTCGCCGCAGCGGTGGCGGTATCGCCGCGCTTGAGGGCTTCGTTGGCCAGGCGCTGGTCGGGGAGGCCGGCGCAACCGGCCAGGCTCACCGCCATTGCAATGGCACACAGAGAACCCATGTGGGAGCGGGCTTGCTCGCGAAAGCGGTGTGTCAGCGAGCATTGATTCTGAATGTTCAACCGCATTCGCGAGCAAGCCCCACTTCCGCCGGGCGGCCGGCGAGGGAGCTGTCCAGGGTTTCGTCCGGCTGGATCAGGACGCGGATGTCCGAGGACAGGTCGGCGCTTTTCAGGCTGGTGCTGCTGACGATTTTGCCGGTGCGGGACTTGTCCTCGCCGGCGATCTGGAAGCGCACCGAAGTACCCGGGCGCACGTCGCCGAACTGGCGATAGGAGAAGCGCGCTTCAACATTGGCTTCGCTGTTGCGCGGCACCAGTTGGAAGATCACGTCGCCCTTGCTGGCGTACTGACCGTTGGCGACCATTTGCTGGGCCACGGTGCAATCGCATGGCGAGGTCAGGGTGCCGGTCATCTGCTTGCCGAACAGTTCTTCAACCTTGGCCGGTTGCAATTGGTCTTCATCCAGATGGCCCTTGAGCACGTCGAGCATGCTGGTGCTGAAGGTCGCCAGCGGTGCGCCCTTGGCGGCCACGCCGTCGGCTTTCACCAGGCTCTGCACGGTACCGTCGCGGGGCATGGTGATGTTCACGCCCGGCACGCTGACCAGACCGGCCTGGGCGTGGCTGACGAAGTACATGCCGTACACCGATTTGAAAACGAAGCCGAAGGCGGCCACGCCAACCACGAAGATCCCCAGGCTGAAGGTCACGGCTTTCAGGCGTCCGAACGCAGACATGCCGTGGCCGCCGTCCTTGACCTTGCGCGCCTTGGTGAAGTTGTCGCGCTGCAGGGTCGCCAGCATTTCACCCACGCTGACGATGTCGCCGGCCAGGTGCGAGGTGATCAGGTGGCGCAGGGTGGAAATGTCCCGTGGTTCCAGGTTCTGGAACTGGCAGCCGGCGCGTCCGGTCTCGCGATCGAAGGAGCGGACCTGCAACTCGACGTCCATGGCCAGGCCGAGGTTGTCGATGACGAATTGCAGGCGGGCCTTGTACACATCGCCAATTTTCAGCGGCAACTGACCGGCGTTGAACGCCAGGCCACCGGCGGACAGGTCGATCACCCGGGCTTCGACCGGTGTCCGGTCAGGGCCGAAGAAGCGCAACTTGGCCGGGATTTTCACTCGGGCGTGTTGGCGCTGGGCTTCGGATTCATGCACTACGTTGGCGTTGACGGCGGTATTCATAAGGGCGATTTCCTGGTTAATTCAATAAGGGGGCGGTCAGACCATCAACAGCAGCACGGCGACAAAAATGCTGCCGGCAGAGAAGGTCATGGTCCGAGACGACCAGGTGTTGAACCAACGTTGAAAGCTGGCGAGATCACGGGTCAGGTGGGTGGGCTGGCGGGTCCAGGACTGTTGGTCGAGGCGGAAGAACACGTAGATCTTCACCAGCGCGCCGACGATCTGGTTGTAATAGAGAATCGCCGGGTAGGCCGGGCCGATCCGGTGTCCGGAGCACGACAGCAACAAGGTCAGGATGAACCGGGTGATGCCGATCCATAGCAGGTACACCAGGATGAACGCGGTGCCGTACTTGAAGCTGGCGATCAATGCCACGGTCAGGCCCAGCAGCGAGGTCCACATCGACACGCGCTGGTCGAACAGCACCACTGAAGTGAACACGCCGAGGCGTTTGATCCCCAGGCCCAGGGCCCGGGAGTTCTGCCGCAGGTTGTTGCCGTACCAGCGGAACATCAGTTTGCGGCTGGCCTTGATGAAGCTCTTTTCCGGTGGGTGTTCAACGGTGTTGATCGCTGCGTCGGGCACGTAGAACGTGTCGTAGCCCAGACGCATCAGGCTGAACCAGCTCGACTTGTCATCGCCGGTAAGGAACTTGAAGCGACCCAGGCGCCAGTGTTGCAGCGAGTCGCTTTCCACGTCGGCGATGAAGTCCGGGTTGGTGACCACGGTGGCGCGGAACACCGACATGCGACCGGTCATGGTCAGCACGCGCTTGGACAGGGCCATCGAGCACATGTTGATGTGGCGCTGGGCGAAACGCAGCTTGTGCCATTCGCTCATGATGTAGCCGCCGCGCACTTCGCAGAATTCGTTGGTGGTCAGGCCACCGACGTTGCCGAACAGCTGGAACCACGGCACGGTCTTGAGCACCACGCCTTCGCCGAGCACGGTGTCGCCATCGATCACCGCGACCACGGCACGATCATCCGGCAGGTGCCGGGAGATGGCGCGGAAGCCGTAGGCCAGGCCATCGCGTTTGCCGGTGCCGGGAATGCGCACGAAGTCGAGCTTGACCCGGGCCGGTGGGTTCATCCGGTTCCACAGGCTTTTCACCAGCAGCTCATCGGACATTTCCACGATGGAGCAGACCACGGTGGTCGGCAGGCCGCAGTCGATGGCTTCGCGAATCACCGAGCTGTAGACCTGCGCAGTGGTCAGGGCGTCGATGCGGAAACTGGTAACCATCAGGAACACGTGGGACGGGTCCGCCGCTTTACCCAGCTTGCGCACTTTGCGCCGCAGGTGCGGGTAGACGATGTACAGAAAAATCATGCCGCGCACAAAGTGAGTGGCACCCATGGAATAGCGCCAGATACCCACGGCGCCAATCAGGAAAATGAAGTCCTTCGACTCGGAGTCGAACGTGGACACGGGCAACGCCATGGCGAGGCCCATCAGTAAACTCAGGTAGAACAGCCAACCGGCGGCCTGGAGTAGGCCGTGTTTTAGCCTGTGCATAATCGGAATCCTAAAGTCAGTTGCAAGCCCCAAGCTTCAAGCCCCAAGCGAGGAGCTTTGAACTTGCGGCTTGGAGCTTGAAGCTTGCGGCTGCCTTACCAGCAGATACCTTCGGCCCGGCTATTGGTGCTGGTGGCCTTGGACATGAAGCCAACCAGGTCAATTACCTGCTTGCCGTGTGGAACGTCCTGCACCAGAGCGCGGAACTTCTCGTCGCGGTTGCCGAGGATGATCACGTCGGAGTTGTTGATCACCGCGTCGAAGTCGGCGTTGAGCAAGGACGAGACGTGAGGGATCTTCGACTCGATGTAGTCCTTGTTCGCGCCGTGAACGCGGGCGTACTCGACGTTGCTGTCGTAGATGCTCAGGTCGTAGCCCTTGCCGATCAGCATTTCCGCCAGGTCGACCAGCGGGCTTTCGCGCAGGTCGTCGGTGCCGGCCTTGAAGCTCAAGCCCAGCAGGGCGACTTTGCGTTTGTCGTGGCTGGAAACGATGTCGAAAGCGTTCTGCACCTGGGATTCGTTGCTGCGCATCAGCGAGTTGAGCAACGGGGCTTCCACGTCCAGGGAACCGGCGCGGTAGGTCAGGGCACGCACGTCCTTTGGCAGGCACGAGCCGCCGAAGGCGAAGCCCGGGCGCATGTAGTACTGGGACAGGTTGAGGGTCTTGTCCTGGCAGACCACGTCCATCACTTCGCGACCGTCGACGCCGACCGCCTTGGCGATGTTGCCGATTTCATTGGCGAAAGTGACCTTGGTGGCGTGCCACACGTTGCAGGTGTACTTGATCATCTCGGCGACCGCGATGTCCTTGCGGATGATCGGTGCGTCGAGCTCTTCGTACAGCGATTGCAGAACGTCGCCGGACGCTTTGTCGAATTCGCCGATGACGGTCATTGGCGGCTGGTCGTAGTCGGCGATGGCGGTGCTTTCGCGCAGGAACTCAGGGTTCACGGCCACGCCGAAATCAACACCGGCCTTCTTGCCGGAGCAGTCTTCGAGAATCGGGATGACCACGTTGGCCACGGTGCCCGGCAGCACGGTGCTGCGCACGACGATGGTGTGGCGGGTAGATTTGTCACGCAGGACAAAACCGATTTCAYGGCACACCGCCTCGATGTAGTTCAGCTCCAGATCGCCGTTCTTTTTGCTCGGCGTGCCCACGCAGATCATCGACAGGTCGGTGTCGCGAATCGCCTCGGCGAAGTTGGTGGTACCACGCAGACGACCGGTCTGGATGCCCTGGGACAGAAGTTCGCCCAGGCCCGGTTCAACGATCGGCGATTTGCCGGCATTGATCATATCGATCTTGTCTTTGGCCACATCGACGCCGACGACGTCATGACCCCGTGCAGACAGGCAACCGGCACATACTGCGCCGACGTAACCCAAACCAAAAATGCTGATGCGCATCGCAATTACCTCTGTATTGATCAAGCCATTAGATGGCCGGAGTTAATGGTGTTCAGCGGTGATAGTGCACTCGCAAGTACGCCTTACAGGCGCAACGATGCCGCGTGCTGGCATATAAGTTACGAGTGTCTAAATAAATGCACTCAAAGTGTGCGCAACTAGGCCTTGTAATTATTATTTGCCCTGTTATGCAGCCGATCCTCCTTTCAGGGGATGCAGGTGCAAAAAGGTGTCGCACGCTTGATCTCAGGCCGAAAGCCTGTGGATCAAGCGGTTGGGTGCTCGGGTGAGCACGTTTATAGGGGCGCTGCCGTGGCCTTGTAGGGGATAGTCATACCGCTTTATCTCCTGTCCGCTTGCTGTTGTCCAAATCAGTGATTAGTCAGCGCAAGTTAGTATTACAACTTCGCTACAAGAATCGCTTATCTGCGTAAGTTATCTCGTACACGCTCGGCGAGAATCGTTACGGGTGGTATGAGCGGCGCGTTTGGACATAGTTCCAGTCCGCCCATCGTGAAATCTGAAATTTTTTGAAATATTGAGAAAGATGGCACTGCTCTCAAACTGATAGCACTTGCCGTTTCTCCCTTTATATATAGGCGGATAATTGAGGTGGATAGTTTTTTGCCACTACTGTTAAAAAAAATCAGTGCCACTACGCAAAAAAATGATTGAAGTCGAGTGAAACTAAAGTTAGAAAACCAGGTGGTGTATTTTTGGCGCCATAAAAATGGCGTAATTGGCGGGAAAGTCTGAAGTGAATCCAAGGTCGGCGCACGAGGGTTGTGGGAGTCGTGCGCCGACTGGATGCATCACTCTGGTGCGTGATCGCGCAGGAACACCAGATTGTCCGGTTTGGACTGCTCGGCGCTGTAGCGATAGCCCTGAATGTCGAATTGCTTGAGGGCGGCCGGATCGTTGATGCGTTCTTCGATGACGAAGCGGCTCATCAAGCCACGGGCCTTTTTCGCGTAGAAGCTGATGATCTTGTACTGGCCGTTCTTCAGGTCCTTGAATTCGGTATTGATGATGCGCGCGTTCAACGCATTGCGTTTGACCGCCGAGAAGTACTCGTTGGACGCCAGATTGAGCAGCACGTCATCGCCTTGATCGGCCAGGGCTTCGTTCAGCCATTCGCTGATGCGTGTACCCCAGAACGCATACAAGTCCTTGCCCCGGGCATTAGCCAGTCGGGTGCCCATTTCCAGGCGATAGGGTTGCATCAGGTCCAGCGGGCGCAGCAGTCCGTACAGACCGGACAACATGCGCAGATGCTGCTGGGCATAGTCGAAATCGGCTTCGCTGAAGGTTTGCGCATTCAGGCCGGTGTACACGTCGCCCTTGAAGGCCAGCAACGCCTGCTTGGCGTTTTCCGGGGTGAACGCGGGGGTCCAGCTGCCGAATCGCGCGGCGTTGAGCCCGCCGATTTTGTCGGAGACGTGCATCAACTCGCTGATTTGCGCGGGCGTCAGTTCGCGCAATTGCAGGATCAACTCCTGGGAGTGGTCGAGGTACTGCGGCTGGGTGAAGCGCTGGGTCGCCGGCGGTGTTTCATAGTCGAGGGTCTTGGCGGGTGAAATCACCATCAGCATGAAGTCGTCTCCTTTAATCGTGGCGGCGATTCTAGGGGGTTGTCCTCGTTGACTCCAGCTATCGCGTCCATAGGTGATGGCCGGTGGCTTTGCACAAAGCCCTGTGGGAGCGAGCTTGCTCGCGATAGCGGTCGGACATTCGGAAAAGATGTTCGCTGATGCACCGTCATCGCGAGCAAGCTCGCTCCCACAGGAGATTGGGGTTGCTGCGGGAATGAGGGCCGCGATCAGCTATAGTGCCGCGCGGGTTTTGTTATGGAGACATCCCATTGCGTATCGCTTTACTCATCTCGATCTGGCTACTGAGCGTCGCTGCCATCGCGGCACCGGGCGATGTGGCGACGCTCGATCGCAGCACCTGGCCAGAAAAACTCGGCAACCCGACGCTGTTCGACGTGGCGTCGAGAGCTGAGATCCTCATGTTTTCCAGTGTACTGCTGACCAGCGAGTCGCTGGATGAACCCGCCCTGGCCCAGCGCCTGGGCCTGCGCACGATCAATCTGGAGTCGGTCAACCGGGTTCGCCAGCGTATGTGGCAACGGCTGCTGGCCAGCTACAACTTCGCCCAACAGAGTTGCGATCAGGATGCCTCCTTCTGTTTTCTGGTCGAAGACATGCCCACCTTGCACGAGCAAGCTGCCAGGTTTCAGGTCAGTGCAGACAGCTATTACATCAAGTGGGCCGAGCCGAGCCGTGTGTTCCACACCCAGTACCTGGACGAGCAGTTGCGCAAGGCCGCGCTGTTCCCGCAAACCAGCAGCGAAGTCGATCGTTTTGGCGACTATGAGCGCACCGGCGACGAGATGCACGACCGGCTGTTTCTACTGACCTTCGACAGCGCCGCCAACGCCGTGCCGGATAACACCGCGTGGGTCACCGAGTACTTGCGCAAGTCGAACATGAGCGGGACGTTCTTCGTCCTCGGCAAGGACATCCAGGCCCGATTGGCCGAGCATTCGGTGAGTGACCTGCATGCGACCTATTCAACCCAGTGCATAGGCATACAAGGCTGGGAGTTTCGCTCCCACAGCCACTGGCAGGACTGGCAGGACTCGGTGCGCCGCAGCGCCGAACTGGTCAAAAGCAAATTGCCGGAGAACTACGTGCCGCTGTTCCGTCCGCCCGATGGCCAGCGCCGTTCCGATGCCGAAGGTTTCTTCAAGGCTCAGGGTTTGCAGGTCGCGCTGTGGGACATCGACGCCCAGGACGGCGCCGGCAAACTCAAGGGCAACCCGAGCGCGCAACGGGTGCTGACCCTGATGCTGCTGTGGCGGCACGGCGTGATCAATTTCAATGTGAAGCAGGACGGGGTGAAAACGGCGTTGCCGTGGCTGGTYACGCAAACGGCGCCGGTCGGGATCGGCTGGGAGGATTGCCAGGATGCGCTTCGCTGAAAACGACAAAAGCCCGTAAACATTGGGGTTTTGGCGATTTTGGAAGGAGATTCGTTGCAGGTGGACTTCCGACTGTAAACGGGTGATGGCAGTCCGCCAAGTGCTATTGGTCATTCTGAAAAATAAACTTCAAAAAAGCGTCAAAGTACTTTTTTCTGTCACACGTTTTGGAGTATTACGAAGACAGACCGCCGAAACCTGCAACACAGGTGGCGTCTCCCAAGACCCAGCTATGTAGGCAGAACACTTGAGTCCCCGCAGGTGTATTCGGCAGTCACTTCGAGGCGCAGCACCGTCAAGGTATTGCGTCGACTGGCTCCCACAAAGGTGACCGAGTATGGATGATCACGGACGTAGCTCTTCTTCCAACCAGCCAATCCTTTATGTACTCGATACCAACGTATTGATTCACGATCCAAACGCGCTGCTTAACTTCGAAGAACACCACGTCGCGATCCCGATGACCGTGCTTGAGGAGCTCGACAAGCTCAAGAGCGGGCATCACAGTGTTGCTGCCGAATGCCGCCAGGCCATCCGCCTGATCGACAAGACCCTGGGCGATGCCTCACCCGAGGATGTCGAGCAGGGTGTGCCGATCCAGCGTGGCAAAAGCGGACCCAAGGGTTTGCTGTCAATTCTGATGAGTAAACATGCCGAGCCGAACCTGATTCTGCCCGAGCACCTGAATGACAACAAAATCATCAATCAACTGATCGATCTGCACACGCGCGACCCGAAGAAGCCCGTGGTGCTGGTCACCAAAGACATCAACATGCGCCTCAAGGCGCGCGCCTGCGGGATCGCGGCCGAGGACTACAGCACCGACCAACTGGTCGATGACGTTTCCTTGCTGCCCAATGGCTACCACAACATGACCGGCTCCTTCTGGGACCGTGTAAGCAAGGTCGAAACCCGACAGGACCACGGCCGCACCTGGCATCAGGTGCAGTTGATCGACAACCTGCCGGCGGTGCATATCAACGAGTTCATCATTGATGAACAGGGCTTTGTCGGCTGGATCAAGGAGATCGAAGAGGACCGGTTGCTGATCCTCGACCTGCACCAGGAACCGCTGCTGCACCAGGAAGCCTGGGGCCTGAAGCCGCGTGATATCTATCAGAGCCTGGCGTTGTACGCCTTGCTCGATCCGGATATCCACCTGGTCAACCTGTCGGGTGCCGCGGGCTCGGGTAAAACCATCCTGGCGCTGGCCGCTGCGATCGAGCAGACCATGGTCAGCAAACGTTATCGCCGCATCATCGCCACCCGCAGCGTGCAGGGCCTGGACCAGGAAATCGGCTTCCTGCCCGGCACCGAGGCGGAAAAAATGGAGCCGTGGCTGGGCGCCATCACCGACAACCTCGAAGCCTTGCACATGGATGATGAAAGCACCCATGGCAGCGTCGACTACATCCTCAGCAAAGTGCCGTTGCAGTTCAAATCCCTCAACTACATCCGGGGCCGCAGCTTCCAGCAGAGCCTGATTTTGATCGACGAATGCCAGAACCTCACGCCGCACCAGATGAAAACCATCATCACCCGTGCCGGCGCCGGTTCCAAAGTGGTGTGCCTGGGCAACCTGGCACAGATCGACACCCCTTACCTGTCCGCGACCAGCTCCGGGCTGACCTACCTCACTGAACGCTTCAAGGACTTCCCGAACGGGGTGCACATCACCCTGCAAGGGGTACCACGTTCGATCCTGGCCGAATACGCCGAATCGCATCTGTAACTGTCCACCGGAACCGGGCGGCCGTAAGGTCGCCCGGTTTTTTATGCCCAACACAAATCCAAATGTAGGAGCGAGCCTGCTCGCGATGGACGTCAACGAAAATGCGTGCTGCCTGAATGGCCGCATTGTCCCTGCATTTTTCGCGAGCAGGCTCGCTCCTACAGGGGATGTGTGACCCGATAATCGTGCGTGCGGAAATCTGACCCACAGGTTTACAATCGATGCTCCTGATCAGGAGTAAATCCGTGCTGACTCATCTCGATTCCCAAGGTCGCGCCAACATGGTCGACGTCACTGAAAAAGCCGTGACGTTCCGTGAGGCGACGGCCCAAGCGCTGGTGCGCATGCTGCCCGAAACCCTGCAGATGATCGTCAGCGGCGGTCACCCCAAGGGCGATGTGTTTGCCGTGGCGCGCATTGCCGGCATTCAGGCGGCGAAGAAAACCAGCGATCTGATTCCCCTGTGCCATCCGCTGATGCTGACCGGCGTCAAGGTCGAGCTCAGTGCCGAAGGTGACGATTCGGTGCGTATCGTGGCGCGCTGCAAGCTGTCCGGGCAGACCGGCGTCGAGATGGAGGCCCTGACCGCCGCCAGCGTCGCCGCGCTGACGATCTACGACATGTGCAAGGCCGTGGACCGCGGCATGACCATCGAAAGTGTGCGTCTGCTGGAGAAGGTTGGCGGCAAGAGCGGTCATTTCCAGGCGGAGCAGCCATGAACGTTACTGTGAAGTTTTTCGCCCGTTATCGTGAAGCGCTGGGGCTGGACTCGGTGAAGGTTCAAGGCGATTTCGCCACTGTTGACGACGTCCGCGCACTGTTGGCTCAGCGTGACGGTGCCGAGGTGTTGAGCGAGCAAAACCTGATGTGCGCCCGCAACGAAGACTTGTGCCAGCTCGACGAGCCGGTCAGCGAGGGTGATGAAGTGGCGTTCTTTCCGACTGTGACCGGAGGCTGAGCCATGGCCATTCGCGTGCAGTCCACAGCGTTCGAT
Source organism: Pseudomonas sp. KB_15 (assembly GCF_052114525.1). NCBI lineage: Bacteria > Pseudomonadati > Pseudomonadota > Gammaproteobacteria > Pseudomonadales > Pseudomonadaceae > Pseudomonas > Pseudomonas sp. KB_15. The sequence continues at coordinate 31,276 of NZ_JBFREX010000019.1, forward strand.
CCGGGTGCTGAAGTCAACGCCATGCACGACGCCAATGTCGGCGTGGGTGCCGTGGTGAGTTTTGTCGGTTACGTGCGCGATTTCAATGACGGCCTGGACGTCGCCGGGATGTTCCTCGAACACTATCCTGGCATGACCGAAAAAGCCCTGGGCAAGATTGCCATCGAGGCTGAACAGCGCTGGCCCTTGCTCAAGCTGGAAGTGCTGCACCGCATCGGCGCCCTGGAACCGGGCGAGCCGATTGTCTTCGTCGGCGCGGCCAGCGCCCATCGTCAGGCAGCATTCGACGCCTGCGCCTTTGTCATGGACTACCTGAAAACCCGTGCGCCGTTCTGGAAGAAAGAAAACACCAGCGATGGGCCACGGTGGGTCGAGGGGCGTGACAGTGATCATGCGGCGGCGGATCGCTGGAAGCAGTAACTCCTGCGGCGTCTCTGATTAAGCCATCGCGAGCAGGCTCGCTCCTACAGTAGATCTGTGTTCACAGTTCAAATGTAGGAGCGAGCCTGCTCGCGATGGCGTCATCTGCATCACCAGAAATCTTGATGATTCACCACCCGACCATCGGCCGTCACGGGCTGCATTTGCCTGATTGACGACCAATACATAAAAGTCCAAGATGGAATTATAAGTACAAAAAATTTCCACCCGTTTCAGCTTTTTCTTCTGTCTTGCCAAACCAACAACAACCGCGAGAAAACGAACATGAAGAAGTTCCCCCTCATCACCGGTCTGGCCTTGAGCCTGTTGGCGTGCAGCGCTGTGTTCGCCGCCGAGAAAACCTTGCGCATCGGTATCGAAGCGGCGTATCCACCGTTCGCCTCGAAAACCGACAAAGGCGAAATCGTCGGTTTCGACTACGACATCGGCAATGCGCTGTGCGCGCAGATGAAGGTCAAGTGTGTGTGGGTCGAAGGCGAGTTCGACGGTCTGATTCCTTCCCTGAAAGTGAAGAAAATCGACATGGCGCTGTCGTCCATGACCATCAATGAAGACCGCAAGAAGTCGGTGGACTTCACCCACAAGTACTATTTCACTTCGTCGCGTCTGGTGATGAAGGACGGCGCGGTTGTGGATGACCAGTACGCCAGCCTCAAGGGCAAGACCGTTGGCGTGCAGCGCGCCACCACCACCGACCGTTACGCCACCGAGGTGTTCGAGCCCAAGGGCATCAACGTCAAGCGCTATAGCAACAATGAAGAAATCTACATGGATCTGGCAGCCGGTCGCCTTGATGCGATTTTTGCCGACACCATTCCGCTCAATGACTTCCTGTCGATGCCGCGTGGCAAGGGTTACGCCTTTGTCGGGCCGGAGCTGAAAGACCCGAAGTATGTGGGCGAGGGTGCCGGGATTGCCGTACGCAAGGGCAACACCGAGTTGGTCAGCGAGCTGAACACGGCCATTGATGGCATTCGCAGCAGTGGCGAGTACCAGAAGATTTCCGAGAGGTACTTCAAGTCTGACATCTACGGCGATTGATCAATCGCTATCGCGAGCAGGCTCGCTCCTACAGGGTACGGTGTGCACCGATCCATTGTAGGAGCGAGCCTGCTCGCGATGGCGTCGGATCAAACAACACAAATCTTAGGGCTTTAGCCCTTCAATTCCTTCAAATGCTTGTACACCGTCGCCCGCCCCATGTTCAGCACATTCGCCACATAGTTCGACGCACTTTTGCCCTTGAACGCGCCTTCAGCGTGCAATGCCAGCACCAGTTCACGCTTGTGGTCGCGGGTCAGCAGATTCAGGCTCAACTGACGTTCGCGCAGCCAGGCGTGGAGAAAGGTGTTGATCCGTTCCTGCCAGTCATCGCGGAACAGTGAGTCCGGTTGCGGGATCAACTTGGTCGGCGACAGGAACAGATCCAAAGCGGCCTTGGCATTCTCGAACAGCGAAATATTCAGGTTGATGCACAGCACCGCCAGCGGATGTCCCTCGCTGTCGCGTAGCACCGTGCTGAGGCTGCGAATCTTCTGACCATCCCAGTTGAGCTTTTCGTACGGCCCGATGTTTCGTTCGCTGACATCGTCGCTGAGCATGTCTTCCAGCGCCGAGTCGTCGCCGATTTCCCGCTTGGACAGGTTGTTGGCGATGTAGTCGACCTTTTGCGTGCGCAGGTCGTGCAGCACCACTTCGGCGTGGGGAAAGAACAGCGTGGCGATGGCATCGGCGATCGCCCGGTAGTTATCCAGCGACGTGGTGTCCGGGGTGGAGTCTTTTTCGGGGGCGTTCATACAGTGGAACTCCAGGCAGCGTCAGCGCCCCATCAAAGGGGCGCTGAAAGTGTGCCGTAATCGTGGGGGCTCGTCACCTGAGGATCAGGATCAGCCGAGGCGGGCGGGGGAGAGCATTTCGGCACTCAGGCCGAAGTGGCCGAGCGACTCGGGCAACGCTGCGCCACGTACCAGTGCCGCGCTGGCCTGGCCCATGGCGGGCGAGGTCTGGATGCCATAACCGCCTTGTGCCGCGACCCAGAACAGCCCCGGCACCTGTGGATCGAAGCCGGACAACAAGTCGCCGTCGCTGACGAAGCTGCGCAGGCCGGCCCAAGTCCGGGTCGGGCGGCGAATGGTCAGGGTGGTGGCTTCTTCGATCTGGTAGATGCCCATGGCAATGTCCAGCTCTTCGGGCTGCACGTCGTGGGGCTCCACCGGGTCGGCGTTGGCCGGCGAGCCGAGGAACATCCCGGCGTCGGGTTTCATGTAGAAGGATTCGTCGAGGCTGACCAGCATCGGCCAATGGTGGATGTCCACGCCTTCGGGGCCGGCGAAGATGAACGCGGCACGGCGTTTTGGTTGCAGCCCCAGCGGCTTCGCGCCGGCCAGTTCGCCGATCTTGTCGGCCCAGGCGCCGGCGGCATTGATGATGATCGGCGCGTTGAACGTCTGAGTGCCGGTCTGGACGTGCCATGTACCTTGGTCATCGCGGCTCAGGCTGACGACTTCGCTGTCGGTGTGTACTTCGCCCTGATTGCGGCGGATACCGCGCAAATAGCCCTGGTGCAGAGCATCGGTGTCGATGTCGCTGGCGGTCGGATCGTAGATCGCGCCGTGGACTTTTTCCCGGCGCAGGATCGGCACCAACGCGCAGGCCTCGTCGACGCCGAGCAATTGCATCTCCGGCACCGTGGTTTTTGCGCTCTGGTATTGCCTGTTCAGTTCTTCCGGGTCACCGGTCAAGTCCACGGTCATTTCGCCGCGCGGGGTCAGCAGCGGGTGTTCGCAGAAACCGCTGGGCGGGTTGTCGAAAAAGTCCCGGCTGGCCAGGGTCAACGCCCGCACTTGCGGGGTGCCGTAGGCTGCGGTGTACAGCGCAGCCGAACGGCCGGTGGAGTGATAGGCCGGATGGGATTCGCGTTCGAGCACGATCACGCGGCCATGCTGCGACAGCCAGAAACCGGTGGAAGCGCCGGCAATTCCGCCGCCGATGATGATGAAATCTGCCTGGCTCATGAACGTCTCCTTTAGAGCGCAAATGCCAATGAAGTCGGTGCCTTTGTGGGAGCGAGCTTGCTCGCGATGGCGGTGTATCAGTCAACATCATTTCTGAATGACAGTTAGCTATCGCGAGCAAGCTCGCTCCCACAGGTGACTGTTGGTGTTAGTGCGTGAGGTGGTAGATCGCATTGGCCAGCGCAATGTCTTCCAGGCCCAGGCCAATCGAGCGGAAAAACACGTGGCGATCGTAATCCGGGCGCTGGACTTTTTCGCTGAGCAGGTCGGGCAGGTCGCCGACAATCGCGCTCCTGTCCCAACCGTGCTGCTCGGCGGCGATCAGCATTTCACCGGCCGAGCCCGGGGTGGTCAGGCGATAGTCGCAGTACACCTGCATGTCGTTGAGGCACTGCGGCGGCACTTCGTGGGCGCGCGGCGCGTTGGTGCTGATGGAGGTGATCAGCGCCGGTTTGCGCAGGCTCGACGGATCGATCACCGGACCGGCGGACGAGGTGCAGAGCATGATCACGTCGGCGTCCTGTACGGCGGTTTCGCGACTGTCGACGATGTTCAGGCGTGGCTCGATATTTTTCAGCAGGCTCACGGTCTCGGCATCTTCGCTCAGGCTCGGCGAGTACAGGCAGATGCTCTGCCAGTCGCGCAGGCCTTTCACGTAATGCAGGTGCGCCTGGGCCACTTTGCCGCTGCCGATGATGGTCAGGCGATTGGCTGTTAGTGGCGCGAGGGCATCGACGGCCACCGCTGTGGTCGCAGCGGTGCGTGCCGTGGTCAGTTCGCCTGCATCGCAAAGCAGCAGCGGTTGGCCGGTTTGCATCGACATCAACAGTGTCCACGCTGTCACCAACGGTCCCTGTTCACGGACGATGTACGGCGACGTCTTGATCCCGTACACGCCGTCTTCGGCCAGCACGCCCAGGTAGTTGATGAAGTCGCCGGCGCCCTGTGGAAACTCCACCAGTTGCTGCGCCGGTTGTACGGCTTGCCCGGCGGCCAGGTCACGGAACAGTTTGCGCAGGATCTGCGGCACATCGACCTGCGCCAGTAGCTCGCGAGCCTGGGCTTGGGTAATCACTTGCGGCGTACTGGACATGATCGGCTCCGGAGCTGGAAGTAAACTAATTTGTCTATTATGGACTTTTAGTTGTCTCGAGCAAGCACCTGTTGAAAAAAGCCGGACGAAAAAAAAGCGCAGTCCGTTTCCGGCTGCGCTTGTTCTTGCAACGTCACTCAGTGCGGACGCTTGCGCTCAATCGCCCGCAACAGATGCGTCGGTGGCGTTTCACAGCTGATCTTGCGGCCCAGCAGTTCTTCGATGGACGGTAGCTGGTAGGAGTCGTCTTCACCGGCAAAGCTGATGGACACGCCGTCGGCACCGGCACGCCCGGTACGCCCGATGCGGTGCACGTAGTCGTCCGGCACTTCCGGCAGGGTGAAGTTGATCACGTGGCTGATGCCGTCGATGTGGATGCCGCGACCGGCCACGTCGGTGGCGACCAGGACGCGAATCTTGCCTTCGCGGAAACCTTCCAGAGTCTTGATGCGCTTGTGTTGTGGCACGTCGCCGGACAGTTGCGCGGCGTTGATGCCGTCGCGCACCAGGCGTTCTTCGATGCGCCGCACTTCATCCTTGCGGTTGGCGAAGACGATCACCCGCTCCCAACCATTGTCGTTGACCAGGTTGTAGAGCAGTTTGTATTTGTCGGCACCGGCCACCGCGTAGATGTGCTGCTCGACGTTTTCGCTGGCCACGTTCTGCGACTCGATCTCGACGATCGACGGGTCGGTGGTCCATTGCTTGGCCAGGTTCATCACGTCTTCGGTGAAGGTCGCGGAGAACAGCAGCGTTTGACGCTCGGACTTCGGCGGCGTCTGGCGAATGATCTGGCGCACTTGCGGGATGAAGCCCATGTCGAGCATGCGGTCAGCTTCGTCCAGCACCATCACTTCGACCATGTCCAGATGCACGTCGCCGCGCTGGTTGAAGTCCAGCAGGCGGCCCGGCGTGGCCACGAGGATGTCGCAGTGGCGGGCTTCGAGGTGCTTGAGCTGCTTGTCGAAGTCCATGCCACCGACGAACGTCATGACGTTGAGGCCTGTGTACTTGGTCAGGTCGGCGGCGTCCTTGGCGATCTGCACCACCAGTTCGCGGGTCGGCGCGATGATCAGTGCCCGTGGCTCACCCATGTAGCGCTCTTTCGGCGGCGGGGTTTGCAGCAACTGGGTGATGATCGAGATCAGGAACGCAGCGGTCTTGCCGGTACCGGTCTGGGCGCGGCCGATGGCGTCTTTGCCCGCGAGGGTGAAGCCCAGCACCTGGGCCTGGATCGGCGTGCAATACGGGAAGCCCAGGTCCTGGATGGCGTGCATCAGTTCAGGGGCGAGTTTGAAGTCGTGGAAGCGGGTTTTGCCTTCCTGGGGTTCGACGACGAAGTCTTCGAGTTTCCAGGGGATCATCGGCGCCTTGGGCTTGGGTTCGCGACGCGGTTTGGCGGGTTTCGGCGTTTCGCTGAGCGGCTGCTCCGGGGCTGTTATCGCCGCAGGCTGGGCAGCTTTTGCGGTCTTTGGCTCATGCTTGGGTGCCGCGGTGGTGGCGGCCCGTTCAGACTGATTACCGTCGGTGCGGTGGCCGGGAGCGTGAGACGCAGGGCTGGGAACTGGCGCGAGTTGCTCAGTCTCGCTTTTACCGAACATTTTCTTGAGTGCTTTGAGCACGGTCATCTCATCAATTGGTTAAGGAATGTACGCCGGCCAGTGTAATGCAAGAATCAGGCGCGGCGTAGTGGGATGGATCAAAGGGCGCTTTTAAACAGGAATGCTTAACGCAAGCGCTCGGCGAGCCATGTGCCGATGTCGCGAATTTCTTCGGGTAACACTTCGTGACCCATTGGGTATTCCTGCCATGTCACGGTGACACCACGCTGCTTCAAATGCTCGTAGGCGCTGCGTCCCATCGAGTTTTGCACCACATCGTCATATTGGCCGTGCATCGACAGTACCGGTATGCGCTGCTGGCTGGCGGACAGTTCCAGTTCATTGCTGAAGGTTGGTGCATAAGTAGAAAGGGCAACGATGCCACCCAGTGGTCCCTGCCATTTCAGAAACGCGGTGTGGAACACCACGGCACCGCCCTGGGAAAAACCTGCCAGGAAAATCCGCGAGGCGTCTATTCCGCTGGCGCGCTGCGCCTCAACCAGTTCGATAATCCAGTTGGCCGACTCTTCGAGTTGTTCGCGATTGATCGCGCGTGCCGGGCTCATGGCCAGGATGTCGTACCAACTCGGCATCTCGTAACCGCCATTGATGGTCACGGCGCGGCTCGGTGCCTGGGGCAAAACGAAGCGGGTGCTCAGCAGGCTTTCCTGTAGCGCTTCGGCCACCGGCAAGAAGTCATAGCGGTCGGCGCCCAGGCCATGCAGCCAGATGACGCAGGCGTCTGCGGTCTTGACAGGTTCAAGAATCAAGGGGTTGGTCATGGCTGCTCCAATGTTGTGCGTGCGCGCTCATTAAGTGCGTGATCCAAGTGCGCGTCGGGTTGATCCGTTAAGAAGATGTCGCAAGGGTACAAGTTTTGCTATTGACCTGCTGCTGAACCGCTTTAGTAGGCGGTGTGGTACGGGCTTTGCTATGGAGAAATGGTGCAACACATCTCATGCCCGGCGGTAACACTATCAGTGTACTGCCGACTGTGGGATAGCAATGAATCCGGTGATGGATGTTCGCCAAGGGCCGCTACGGGGCTTCGCGAACGTGAAAGGGCTACCGCCCGTTCGGCCGACTGGTGAGAGTGAGTTTTCCATGACGTGGATTTTCTCCTACTAGACTCATAGCTAACGTCTTACGTCGGTTGACCCCAAAACAAGCCAACACGGGTCGACTACGCCTCAAAAGGGTGCGACAGGACTCACGCTCCGACACAACAAGAGCAAAACTGGAGGTTTGAATGAAGATGTTGAAATCCACCCTGGCTATCGTGACTGCAGCCGCGGTACTCGGTGTCAGCGGGTTTGCCCAGGCGGGCGCAACCCTGGATGCAGTGATGAAGAAAGGTTTCGTGCAGTGTGGCGTCAGCGATGGTCTGCCAGGCTTCTCGGTTCCGGATTCCACCGGCAAGATCGTTGGTATCGATGCTGACTATTGCCGTGCTGTAGCGTCTGCGGTCTTCGGCGATGCGACCAAGGTCAAGTTCAGCCAGTTGAACGCCAAGGAGCGCTTCACCGCGCTGCAATCCGGCGAAATCGACATTCTGTCGCGCAACACCACCATGACCAGCTCCCGTGACGCGGGCATGGGCCTGAAGTTTCCAGGCTTCATTACCTACTACGACGGCATCGGCTTCCTGGTAAACAACAAGCTGGGCGTGAAAAGCGCTAAAGAACTGGACGGAGCGACCATCTGCATCCAGGCCGGTACCACTACCGAGCTGAACGTTTCCGACTACTTCCGCGGCAACGGCCTGAAATACACCCCGATCACCTTCGACACCTCCGACGAAAGCGCCAAGTCGCTGGAATCCGGTCGTTGCGACGTACTGACCTCCGACAAATCCCAGCTTTTCGCCCAGCGCAGCAAGCTGGCTTCGCCGAAGGACTACGTGGTTCTGCCGGAAACCATTTCCAAGGAACCTCTTGGCCCGGTCGTGCGTAATGGCGACGACGAGTGGCTGGCCATCGTGCGCTGGACTGGCTACGCCATGCTCAACGCTGAAGAAGCCGGCATCACTTCGAAGAACGTCGAAGCCGAAGCCAAGGGCACCAAGAACCCTGACGTTGCCCGACTGCTCGGCACCGACGGTGAATACGGCAAAGACCTGAAAGTGAAGAAAGACTGGGTCGTGCAGATCGTCAAACAAGTCGGCAACTACGGCGAAGTGTTCGAGAAAAACCTCGGCAAGAGCACTCCGCTGGAAATCGACCGCGGGCTGAACGCTCTGTGGAACGCTGGCGGCATTCAATACGCACCACCAGTGCGCTGATGGTTCTATCACCCGGTGGGCCAACCGCCGGGTGATGTTCTGTTCCATTATTTCCGGGGCACTTCATGCAAAATTCAATCGGCGCACCAAAGCAGAGGCTCAGCCTCAGCGATCCACGCGTGCGTGCTTGGGTATTCCAGATCATCACGATTATCGGGGTGGTCTCGTTAGGCTGGTTTCTGTTCGACAACACGCAAACCAACCTTCAGCACCGGGGCATTACCTCCGGTTTCGACTTTCTTGAGCGCAGTGCCGGTTTCGGTATCGCTCAGCACCTGATCGACTACACCGAAGCGGACACTTACGCCCGGGTGTTTGTCATCGGCCTGCTCAATACCTTGCTGGTGACCTTCATCGGCGTGATCCTGGCGACGATCCTGGGGTTCATCGTCGGTGTGGCACGACTGTCGAAGAACTGGATCATTGCCAAGCTGGCGACGGTGTACGTGGAAGTCTTCCGCAACATCCCGCCGCTGCTGCAGATCCTGTTCTGGTACTTCGCGGTGTTCCTGACCATGCCGGGGCCGCGCAACAGCCATAATTTCGGCGATACCTTCTTCGTCAGCAGCCGTGGCCTGAACATGCCGGCGGCGTTGATGGCGGACGGCTTCTGGCCGTTTGTAGTCAGTGTCGTGGTGGCCATCGTTGCCATCGTGCTGATGAGCCGCTGGGCCACCAAGCGCTTCGAAGAAACCGGTGTGCCGTTCCACAAGTTCTGGGTCGGCCTGGCGCTGTTCCTGGTGATCCCGGCCTTGTGCGCGCTGATCTTCGGTGCACCGCTGCATTGGGAAATGCCGAAGCTGCAAGGCTTCAACTTCATTGGCGGCTGGGTACTGATCCCGGAACTGCTGGCGCTGACACTGGCCCTGACCGTTTACACCGCGGCGTTCATCGCCGAGATCGTGCGTTCGGGCATCAAGTCGGTCAGCCATGGCCAGACCGAGGCGGCGCATTCCCTCGGCCTGCGCAACGGTCCGACCCTGCGCAAGGTGATCATCCCGCAAGCCCTGCGCGTGATCATTCCACCGCTGACCAGCCAGTACCTGAACCTGGCGAAGAACTCCTCGCTGGCGGCCGGTATCGGGTATCCGGAAATGGTCTCGCTGTTCGCCGGCACCGTGCTCAACCAGACCGGTCAGGCGATCGAGGTGATTGCCATCACCATGAGCGTGTACCTGGCGATCAGTATCAGCATTTCCATGCTGATGAACTGGTACAACAAGCGCATTGCGCTGATCGAGCGGTAAGGAAAAGCGCATGAGTACTCATACTTTCAAACCTGACATGCCTCCACCGAACAGAAGCATTGGTGCGGTGGCGTGGATGCGCGCGAACATGTTCTCCAGCTGGCTCAACACCTTGCTGACCCTGTTTGCGTTCTACCTCATCTACCTGGTGGTTCCGCCAATCCTGCACTGGGCCATCCTTGACGCCAACTGGGTGGGCACGACCCGCGCCGACTGCACCAAGGACGGAGCTTGCTGGGTGTTCATCCAGCAGCGTTTCGGCCAGTTCATGTATGGCTATTACCCGCCGGAACTGCGCTGGCGCGTGGACATGACCGTGTGGCTGGCGATCGTCGGCGTGGCGCCGTTGTTCATCTCGCGCTTTCACCATAAAGCGGTGCACGGGCTGGGCTTCCTGGTGTTGTACCCGATCATTGCCTACTTCCTGTTGCATGGCGGCATTTTCGGCCTGACCAACGTGGCGACCAGCCAGTGGGGCGGCCTGATGCTGACCCTGGTTATCGCCACCGTCGGCATTGCCGGTGCGCTGCCGCTGGGGATTGTCCTGGCCCTGGGCCGTCGTTCGAACATGCCGGCGATTCGGGTGGTCTGCGTGACCTTCATCGAGTTCTGGCGCGGCGTGCCGTTGATTACGGTGCTGTTCATGTCCTCGGTGATGCTGCCGTTGTTCCTGCCTGAAGGCATGAACTTCGACAARCTGCTGCGGGCACTGATCGGTGTGATCCTGTTCCAGTCGGCCTACGTGGCTGAAGTGGTTCGCGGCGGTCTGCAAGCGATTCCAAAAGGTCAGTACGAAGCRGCGGCGGCGATGGGCCTGGGTTACTGGCGCAGCATGGGTCTGGTGATTCTGCCGCAAGCCCTGAAGCTGGTGATCCCCGGCATCGTCAACACSTTCATTGCGCTGTTCAAGGACACGAGCCTKGTGATCATCATCGGCCTGTTCGACCTGCTCAACAGCGTCAAGCAAGCCGCCGCCGACCCGAAATGGCTGGGCATGGCCACTGAAGGCTATGTGTTCGCAGCCCTGGTGTTCTGGATTTTCTGTTTTGGTATGTCGCGCTATTCCATGCATCTGGAACGCAAGCTCGACACTGGCCACAAGCGCTAAGTCGCTACCTAATTTAGGAAGTTTTGTGATGAGCGAAGCAATCAAACAACCTGTGAGCCCTGAAGGCATTATTCAGATGCAGGGCGTGAACAAGTGGTACGGCCAGTTTCACGTACTCAAGGACATCAACCTCAACGTCARGCAGGGCGAGCGAATCGTGTTGTGCGGCCCGTCGGGTTCCGGCAAGTCCACCACTATCCGTTGCCTCAACCGTCTGGAAGAACACCAGCAGGGCCGCATCGTGGTTGACGGCGTGGAACTGACTAACGACCTCAAGCAGATCGAAGCGATCCGTCGTGAAGTCGGCATGGTGTTCCAGCACTTCAACCTGTTCCCGCACCTGACCATTTTGCAGAACTGCACGCTGGCGCCGATGTGGGTGCGCAAGATGCCCAAGCGCAAGGCCGAGGAAATTGCCATGCATTACCTGGAACGCGTACGCATTCCGGAGCAGGCGCATAAGTTCCCGGGGCAACTGTCCGGCGGTCAGCAACAGCGTGTGGCGATCGCCCGCGCGCTGTGCATGAAGCCGAAAATCATGCTGTTCGACGAACCGACGTCGGCACTCGACCCGGAGATGGTGAAAGAGGTACTGGACACCATGATCGGCCTGGCCGAAGACGGCATGACCATGCTCTGCGTGACCCACGAAATGGGCTTCGCCCGCACCGTGGCCAACCGCGTGATCTTCATGGACAAGGGCGAAATCGTCGAGCAGGCCGCGCCGAACGACTTCTTCGACCACCCGCAGAACGAACGCACCAAGCTGTTCCTGAGCCAGATCCTGCATTGATCGAATCCAGGCAGTGAAATAAACCCGGACTGAGTTCCGGGTTTATTTTTGCCTGGAATTGAACATTCGATGGTCTTGCCACAGTCCCTGTGGGAGCGAGCTTGCTCGCGATGAGGCCGCCACCTTCAACACTGATGGTGACTGATCCGCCGCTTTCGCGAGCAAGCTCGCTCCCACAGGTTTCGCGTTGCCAAATCCCCGGTGGTTGCTCTATGGAAACAAGCTGACTACCATGTCAGAAAATTCATCCTATGATTGGATGAAAGGGCGAATTCCATGTCAGAAATTTCTCCATTAGTGAAACGATCCCTGGTCGATCAGGCTCTGGACCAACTGCGCCTGCGCATCAACCAGGGCGTGTGGGTCGTGGGACAGCGTTTACCCACCGAGCCTGAGTTGTCCGCCGAGCTGGGCATCAGCCGCAACACCGTGCGCGAAGCCATGCGGGTGTTGGCGTTTTCCGGACTGATCGAGATCCGTCAGGGCGACGGCAGTTACCTGCGGGCGGTGGTCGATCCGCTCGATACCTTGAAGGCGCTTTCCCGCTGCTCCCTTGAGCAGGCCCGGGAAACCCGGCGCATCCTCGAAGTCGAGGCCATCGGGCTGGCAGCCATGCGCCGCACCGATGAAGACCTGGTGGCATTGCGCGAGGCGCTGGGTGTCAGTGGCAGCCACTACCATGGCGATCTCGATACCTACATCGCCTGCGATCTGGTGTTCCACCGCCGGCTGGTGGACGCCGCGCACAACCCGACCCTCAGTGAGTTGTATCGCTATTTCTCCAGCATCGTTGGTGCGCAGTTGCGCCAGACCCTGAACATCGTCCCGCGCCGCCAGGAAGTGTTCGACCTGCACATCGAGTTGCTCGATGCCGTCGAACAACGCGACCCGGAGCGTGCCAAAGCCCTGTCGAGGCAGTTGATCAATGAACCGTGAAACCGAGAACAGCCTGACCACCCATCACCTTTCACTGTCCAAACGCACGGCGGAGCTTGAAGAGCTGTTGATCGACGCCGAGGCCGATGATGAACAGGTCCAGCAAACTCACCCGGTCCTGCACCGTCCATGGCTGTTGCTGCTGGGACTGATTCTGGTGGCTTTGAACCTGCGCCCGGCGCTGTCGAGCATGGCGCCGATGCTCAGCGAGGTCTCGAAGTCCCTTGGCTTGTCGGCATCGCAGGCCGGTTTGCTGACGACGTTACCGGTGTTGTGTCTTGGCCTGTTTGCGCCGTTGGCGCCGGTACTGGCCCGCCGCTTTGGTGCCGAGCGGGTGGTGTTGAGCATTCTGCTGACACTCGCCGGCGGGATCATCCTGCGCAGTTCGTTTGGTGAGATCGGCCTGTTTGCCGGCAGTGTGCTGGCCGGTGCCAGCATCGGCGTGATCGGTGTGTTGCTGCCTGGCATCGTCAAACGTGATTTCCCGAAACAGGCCGGAACCATGACCGGCGTCTACACCATGGCTCTATGCCTGGGCGCGGCGATGGCGGCGGGTGCAACGGTGCCGCTCAGTGAGCATTTCGACAAGAGCTGGGCGCTGGGTCTCGGTATCTGGGTCATTCCGGCATTAGCGGCGGCGCTGTTCTGGCTGCCGCAAGTCGGCCAGAAACACGGCGCACACAACGTCGCCTATCGCGTTCGGGGATTGCTGCGCGATCCGCTGGCCTGGCAGGTGACCTTGTACATGGGGCTGCAATCGTCCCTGGCCTACATCGTGTTTGGCTGGTTGCCGTCGATTCTGATCGGGCGCGGTCTGACACCGACACAGGCCGGGCTGGTGCTGTCGGGCTCGGTGATCGTGCAACTGGTCAGCTCCCTCGCCGCGCCTTGGCTGGCTACACGCGGCAAGGATCAGCGCCTGGCGATTGTGATCGTGATGGCACTGACCCTCGGCGGTCTGTTCGGTTGCCTGTATGCACCGATCGAAGGCTTGTGGGGCTGGGCAATTGTGCTGGGGCTGGGGCAGGGCGCCACGTTCAGCCTGGCGTTGACCCTGATTGTGCTGCGCTCGCGGGATTCCCATGTGGCGGCGAACCTGTCGAGCATGGCCCAGGGTTTTGGTTACACCCTGGCGTCCATGGGGCCGTTCGCGGTCGGTATCGTGCATGACTGGACCGGCGGCTGGACAGCCGTGGGCTGGATCTTCGGCGTCATCGGCCTGGGGGCGATCATCGCCGGTCTCGGTGCCGGGCGGGCGCTGTATGTGCAGGTCAGCAGTGAGAAAACTTAAATGCAATGGGGCGTCTACAAATAGATAACCTCCAGGGTCGCCGAGCCATCGAGTGTTGCATCGTCAGTCAGGTCCAGCGTTGAGGTGGGTGCAATGACCGTGACGAGATTGACCCGACTGCTCAGGTTCTGAATCGCGACAGGACCTGCGGTGCTGCCCGCCACATCGGTGAAGCCCAGATAGCCTTTGGCGCCGATCGGTATGGGGTTGGACCTGGAGGTGCTCCACGCCCGCCCCCCAGTGGTGGAATCGGTTCGATACACTTGAACCAGTGCGTCCACTACGGTTCTGGCGGGGTCGAAGTTCAGTGAGTACAGACCGATCTTGTTGCCGCTGCGGTCGAACTTCAGGCCGTAAAAGATCTCACTGTTGCCGATGGCCGAGCCTTCCCGGTTGTCCCGCATGATCAAGGCGAAACGGGCAGGTGCCGTGCAGCTGATGTTGAGGTCGAGGGATTCGTCACGCAGTTGCGTCCGTTTGTCGACGTTCAGGTCCTGCCGGGAGATTTTTCCGTAGTCGACAAGACCGTTGTTGGAGAAAGTCGGGGTGCAGGCGACCGGAGTGATGATGCCGTTGACTGTCAGGTCTGCGCTAGACGCCGCAAGGGCGCTAGTCGTAGTGCTCACCAACAGCGCTGCAGTCAGGGCTATAGGGATACGCTTCATCGGTCATTTCCTTTTCGAGAAGAAGGTATGGGTGTTGAACCGCTCGTTCATTCAGGCAACGAACGGTTCAGCACCTTGGCCCTAATTAGTAAACAATTTCGAATGTCGCGGAGCCATTAATGGGGACTTCGCTGGTCAGGTCCAGCCCGTCGGCGCGGGCAATGTATGTATCAACCTTAAAGTCCATGGCGACAACCTGTGCTTCGATCGGATCGGTATCGCCAGTATTGGCAACAGACAGCCAATATCCCGGTTGAGCAGAGTCCGCTTTCGCCCAGGTGGTTCCGCTGTCGTTTGATTCGATAGGATCAGCCGCGGATGCATCTGCTGTGGCTCGCAGAATTTCCGGGTAAAAGAATCCCAGCTTTTTCCCGTCATCGGTCAGGCCAAGGCCAAACCAACCATCAATTGCCGTACCGGGATTATTGTCGATTGGATTGATGGAGAATGTAGCAGCTGCACTGCAGTTCACGGTCAAAGTAAGCGGATGACTGCCAACCAGAGTGTTCTGGTCCTGATTGAGGTCTCCTGACGAGATCTTGCCGAGATCAATCATACCGCCGTCAGAGAAGGTCGGCGTGCAAGCGACAGGCGTGATGAGGCCAGTAACCGTCAGGTCAGTGCTCGAAGCTGCGAGAGCAAAAGGAGCGGCGCTGATCAGTGCCGTTGTGGTGAGTGCTGCGAAGTACTTTTTCATGGGTGAAACTTCCTTGCTGTTGTTGACCTTGAATGGCCCGGAGCGCGTGATTGCACTTCGGGTTCAAAGGCAGGGTGGGTGTTACGGGTATAGAATTTCGATCGTTCCTGAGCCGTCGAGGTGAACGGCGGTGCTCAGGTCCAGGCTCGCGGTGGGGGCAATGACGGCATCGACCGTAACCGTGGTTGTGAGGTTCTGGATCGAGGCCGGCCCTGCGGTGCTGCCGGCGCTGTCGGTAAAGCCCAGGTAGCTTTTCTGGGCGATCGGTATGGGGTTCGAACTGGAGGTGCTCCAGGCCACGCCCAGGGTGGTGGAGTCGGTTCGATACAGGCGGGCAAAGCTGTCGGCGCTGGCGTTGGCGGGATTGACGTTGAGTGAATACAGGCCGATCTTGTTGCTGCGGTGATCCAGACCCAGCCCGTAGTAAATCTCGCTGTCGACCGTTGCCGAGCCTGAGCGGTTGTCATGCATGACCAGGGCAAATTGTGTCGGGGCGTCGCAACCAATCCGCAGGGTTAAATCCCTGGGCGGCAGTCGGGTGCTTTTGTCGGGGTTGAGGTCGTTTATCGATAACCGACCGAACTCCACCTGGCCGCCATTGGACAGTTCCACGTTGCACGCGGCGGGCGCGAAACTGGCGCGCAGGGTTATCTCCCTTGAGCGTCCCGTAGCGACCGCATCCAACAGGCCGGTGGTTTCCCAGACAACGGCGTCACGTACCTGCAACGCTTTTTCCTGCGCCCAGGCTGACAGTTCCAGTTGCGCCGAAAGTTTTTGCCCTTGCACCGCGACACCGCCCCGAACCGGAACGATGGCCTGCTGAGGTCGCCAAAGCAGACTCGAAGCGGTTTCGTCAGGTACCTGGCCGACGGCGGAAATCAGGCCCAGGCTCACAGGTTGCCCATCGAGTACGGCGTCACCCATACGCACCGCATAGCTGCCGCGTTCGGCAAAGCGAAAGCGCTCGGCGGTCGCGGCCATGGCGCGGTAGAACAGGGTCATGTCGGTGGGTTGGGTGCAGCTCAGGTTCAGGCTCAAGCGGCGCTCGCCCAAGGTTCGCTCTGCGGAGGCATCGGCGCGTATAGCCCGATTCGTCAAACCGTAATCGACTACCGGCTGACTCAGGGTGAGCTGGCATTCATCGGCGAGCGCCCAGGCCTGAGGCGTCAGTGCGCTCAACATCAGCGTGGCGAGTGTTAACGACAAATGGGGGCGCTGCTTCATAAGGTCATCCTTAAAGAGTCCGGCACCGGGCGGCGGCGGTCTCGTAATACACCTGGGTATTGGCCTTGGCCGGCAGTTCGAAACGCAGTTCGCAGCGCTCCAGCCCCGGTGCGGTTATCCACAGCTCGCGGTTGTCGAGGACGTTGGGCAGAAACACCAGTCCACCTTCTTGAGCGAGCGTGACGAACTCGCCGTTTGCGGTGCTTACCGTCGCGCCACGGGGCAGAGGGGCACCGTTGTCCGTGGTGACTTTGAGCAAGGCACGACGGGTCAGCGTGATACCGAATTCGACCTTGTCGACGGCCCCGCGCCCCGCGGAAACCACGGCCAGCCCGTTGTTGATATCGAGGTTGCGCGGCAGCGAGCGGGTGTCGACTTCTATCGGGCTGCGACCATAGGCAGCCAGCCGGGGAACCACGGCTCGACCTTGCCAATCGGTCCAGACCGGACCGCTGGGGGTCGAGACTTTGATGGCACTTGCATCGCCTACCGAGAGCAGCGCGAAGGTGTCCCGTACGGGGTATGGCGATAACGTCAAGCCGTCGCCGTGCAGCACCGCACCGCCACGCGCGCCAACCTGGTAGCTGGAGCTTTCGGCATCGGAGCGGGTGTAGTTCAAGTCCAATTGGCTGTAACGCGGCAGCAGGGAAACCCCCGCCGAGGACTGCACTTGCTTGTCTCGTGTGTCGTGCTCAACGCCGACCCGGTAACTCAACTGATCGTTGACCTGCTCGTTCAGGCCGACACCGCTGCGGTAATCGCCAGCGGAACTGCGCACCCAGGTGCGCGCCCGGCGGTTTTCACCTAGAGGAATACTGAGGCTCAGGTAAACGCTGTCATCGCTGCGCTGTGTACCGCTGACTTGCCTTTGCGCTGTGGCCGAGACGGACACGCCTCTGATGTTGGTGCCCCAGGACGCGAGGGCGCGGCTGCTGCTTTGCCCGTTGAATGTCGTTGAGCGGCTGAAGCCACTGCTGAACGCGCCAAGCCCGGGAGTTGACCAGGCCAGTGACAAGCTTTGCTGATCGCGGTAACGCGACTGGCTACGTTCCGATCGAGTGTCAAACACCGCCTCCGACAGTTCGCGATAACCAAAGGTCCGGTGCGAAGTTGCGGCATTGATCGACCACTGTTCACCCAAACGTTGCGAAATGTTCAGGTCGGCCTGAAGCCCTCTGTCGGCTTGGCGGGTCCTGGTGTCGGCCATTTGCAGGGTGGTCTGGATCTGTGTGCCGGACCCTGGCAGCAAGCTCAGGCCTGTGCCCGCAGCACGGTAGTCGGCGGCGCCCGTGGCGCCGGTGCTGAGCAGGACATTCGGGTTGAGTGCTCCACTCCAGCCGCCGCTGATCACCCATGGTTCGGCGCTTTGTGCCGCGCCGAGACTGCGTACCTGGCCGGCGGCCAACGAAAAGCCGGGAGCCGGCAGGCCAACACCGAGCATGGCGACGGGTACCGTGAAGCGTTGCTCGCTGCCATCCGCTTCCTTGACGGTGACTTCAACATCGGAGCGACTGTCGAGTCGACGTACGTTATTCAGGGAAAACGGTCCGGCCGGCACCACTGTCGAGTGGATCAGCGAACCGTTCTGCCGAATTTCGACCTGAGCCTGGCTCTGGGCAATCCCGTCGATGGGAGTGCTTTGGCCTTCCACCTGCAGGGCCTGCTCGGTCATGACTTGCACGCCGGTGATCTGCGCACCGGCCAGTACCGGGTTGTAGAGATTGACCTGACCCGCTTGAAGCACCGTCTCATGGCTGGCAAAGGTGCGCTGGGCGTAAGCCGCCAGGTGAGTGGTGCGGGACACATCGTTCTGCCAGGTCTGCACCTGACGACTGCGCACAATCCAGTCTCCGGCATTGAAACCGACTTCGGTATTGGCTGAGAGGTAGCGGTTCGATTGATTGCCGTATTGGCTGTGAAGGCTGTTGACGTCGTAGTTGAGTAACCCGGCGATGCCTCCGGTTTGATAACCCGAGATATCCCGGACTGTCGGACGTATCGCCTGGGTGGGCACTATCAATGACAGTCCGAGGTTGGCTGGATCCTGTTCGATTCGGGCCTGCGGCCAGGTGGCGAGCACATCGAAACAGCCTTTGTCGTTGACCGGAATTGAAGGCACGGTCAGGTTTGCCGCATCGAGCAGGGCACGGTCAAAGCACAAGTCGCCTTCCCGATTGAACGTGACGTCCACTCGGCCACGGCGCAGGCCATTGACCGTGAGGGTGATCGGATGTCGGCCAGCGGTGAAGCTCGGAGCAGCCAGCAGCAGGGTGGCGAGACTGGGGTCGATACCGCGTTGACTCAGCATTTTCTGGTCAAAGGAGGTCAGCAACGCAGCAGCATTGAGATCTTCGGCATTGGCTTCGAGCCCTGTCAGCACGTTGCTCAGCAGCAACACCATGCCGGTCCGAACCCGCGACAGATGAGGGGACGTGCTGGCCGACCGAATCGCAGGCATGGCTTCGCCATCACGGTATTTCAATACGGTGTTCATGAGGTTCACTTGGGTTATGTCTGGGCGCCGGCTTAATCCGCTACGGCTTCCGTTACGCATGTAGCGACGGCAAAACAGGCCGTCACGTTGAAATGTCTGCGTCTGCTCTTCCCTGTGCGGCGCTATCGGTGGTGTCAGCTCTGGGGCGTGAGCGGTGCGTCATAGGGAGGCACGGCAAAGCCATAGACGGTCGCGGGATGAATTCGAACCTGGGTGGCAGCCTTTGCCGGGACCGAAACACTGATGTGCTCACCAGGCAGCACATAGGTTCGCGGTAGCGTTGCAGCGCCCCCGGAAGGCAGCAGTTGTACCGCCTGAGCCAGGCGTACGACATAAGGTGTTTCGTTGCGTACGGTCAGTTGACCATTCAGCAGCGACCATTTCAGGTCAGTCCACGGTGTGCGGTTGGGCGCCAGGCCTGCGGGGTGAAGGATGATCGGCAGGTTCTGGCGCACCGTTACACCCACACGGGCATGCCCGGCTTCGGGAGCAGATTTGCCTTGGGGGATGCCTTCAAAAATCACCCGCTTCAAACGCTGGGTGAGCAGGGGTTTTTCTGATTGCAGGATGAAGCGCACCAACTGCGTCTTGGCGGCTTCAACGCGTGCCAAGGGTGGCGTCACGAACACCAATGGCTCGGTGTCTTCGGGAATGTCTTCGATGGTGACGTGTAGCAGTGCCAGGGTGGCGTCGGTGTTGGTCACTGATACAGCGGTTTCCCCGTTGGCCTCATTGACGATGACCACGGAGGTATCGGGCACCATGCCGTCGGCGTGGACCTGTGCGGCCCATAACAGAGCGCAGGCACCGATACCCGTATGGGTCAAGCGGCGCACCTGCTGCAAAAACATTGTCTTGAAGTCTCTCATTGAAGTTCCCGGATAAAAGACCGTTGGCTTGGCTCGCAATACAGGCACCGCAGGGATTGTGTGAGCAGGGTCATTGGCGTCTTGTTCATGTATTCGATGGTCAGGCACTGAGTGAGCGCAGTTCTGTACGGGTACGACGGACTGCTTGGCAGGCCACAACTTAGCGGGCAGGTAAGGCGGGAGGAATGCAACAAATACGAAAAGAGAGAGGGGCGTGTATGAAAGAGTGTTGCGGACTACGTAGCGTTTTCTAACGGGGGAGTCCTTTGGTTGTAGTCCTCCCGCGTAGTCGTCATCGCGCTGCAATGTAGGAACCATCTGTTTGTTAGATGGGCAAAGAGTTAGCCCATTGAATTCATTGAGGGTGCGACGTTGGAGGTTTTTTCGGGGCGTTGTGGAAGGGGTAAGAACGGCGCTACTTTCCGCGCCTTCGCGCCATAAGCAGGAGGTATCCCACAATGCGAGTCGTAATTGCTGACGACCATTCCGTCGTTCGTGTCGGGCTGCGCATACTCATCAACGCCAGCCGACGATGCGTGATCGTCGGCGAGGCCGACAGTGCCGACAGCCTGATGAGTCTGCTATCAAGCACATCCTGCGACCTGCTGATCACTGACTTCTCCATGCCGGGAGGACAGCAGGCCGATGGCTTGAAAATGTTGAGTACGATTCAACGCCATTACCCGGCCTTGCCGATCATTCTGGTGACGATGTTTACCAGTGTGGCGACGGCAAGGGCTGCGTTGGCTCAAGGGGTGAAGGCCATCGTTGCCAAAACCGCATCGGCGACGGAGTTGCCCCTGGCAATCAATGCGGTGGAGGAAGGGCGCCGCTACCTCAGCGAGTCCCTGCGCACGTTGCTGGTCAATACCCGCAGTCAGATTCACGAGTCGCCACTGTCAGCCAAGGAACATGAAGTGGTCCGAATGCTCGCCAGTGGCATGACCGTGAGTGAAATCGCCATTCACTTCAATCGCAGCGTGTCGACCATTAGCAAACAAAAGAACATGGCCATGCACCGGCTGGGTATTTCCACGGACGTTGATCTTTTTTCCTACGCCCGGGACAGCGGAATGTCGTACTGAAATGACGGGAATAGTCATTGCGCTATTTTCGTCATGAATGCCGATAGTGTTCGATGCATTTGCAGACTATCGTGCAGGCAATCTTTCGAAGCCATTATGTAAATCCAGGGGAGCCCGCAAATGAGTGAAGCCCATAGCGCCTTGATCACCCGTTTCTACCAGGCTTTCCAGCGCCTGGATGCCGAAGCCATGGCTTCCTGCTACACCGATGATGTGGTGTTCAGCGACCCGGCGTTCGGTGAGCTTCGCGGTCGCGATGCCAGTGACATGTGGCGCATGCTGACCACTCGGGCCAAGGACTTTTCCCTGACCTTCGATCATGTTCACGCCGACGAGCACACCGGTGGCGCCCATTGGGTCGCGACCTATCTGTTCAGCCAGACCGGCAACACCGTGGTCAACGATATCCAGGCGCGTTTTGTCTTCCGTGACGGCAAGATTTGCGAACATCACGACAGTTTCGATCTATGGACCTGGTCGCGTCAGGCGTTGGGTTTCAAAGGCTTGTTGCTGGGCTGGACGCCGCTGGTGCGAAACGCCGTTCGCGCACAGGCATTGAAGGGCCTGAAGGCATTCCAGGCCAGTCGCTGATAAGATTGCGGCTTGTTTTCCTTCAAGCCCTGATCGTTACGTGACCACCCTCAGCGAAAGCCCGGTTGACGCCGAAACACCCGCGAGCAAAACCTGGTTCGTCTATCTCGTTCGCGCGGCCAACGGTTCGCTCTACTGCGGGATCAGCGATGATCCCGTGCGCCGCTTCGCCAAGCATCAAAGCGGCAAGGGCGCACGATTCTTTCTCTCCAGCCCTGCCATGGCTCTGGTCTACACCGAACGCTGTCGCGACAAAAGCGATGCGTTGCGTCAGGAGCGGCTGATCAAAAAACTCAAGAAGAGCGCCAAGGAATGCCTGGTGGCGAACGCCACCCCAGACTTATCACTCTGACTGATCGGTTCCCATCAGGCGGATCTGTAGGCTGCCAAGTGATTGCACGCTAAGCTGCTGGCTCCTGATACTTGCGGCGGAGCCGAGCATGTCCGAGTTGATTCTGCATCATTACCCGACTTCCCCCTTTGCCGAGAAGGCCCGCCTGCTGCTGGGCTTCAAGGGCTTGTCCTGGCGCTCGGTGAAGATTTCACCAGTGATGCCAAAACCGGATCTCACGGCGCTGACCGGTGGCTACCGCAAGACACCGGTGTTGCAGATCGGTGCAGATATTTATTGCGACACGGCATTGATTGCCCGGCGACTGGAACAGGAAAAAGCCTTGCCGGCGTTTTTCCCGGAAGGTCGGGAAATGATCGCCGCGTCGTTTGCAGCTTGGGCCGATTCGGTGGTGTTCCAGCATGCGGTCAGCCTGGTGTTCCAGCCGGAATCGATAGCGGTGCGCTTTGGCAATTTGTCGCCGGAAGCGATCAAGGCGTTTCTGGCCGACCGTGCCGGTTTGTTCAGTGGTGGTAGCGCGACAAAACTGTCCACCGAGCAGGCCAAACATCAGTGGCCAACGATCATGTCGCGCCTGGAGTTGCAGTTGCAGCGCGAAGAGGGTGATTTCCTGTTCGGTGAACCGTCGATTGCCGACTTTGCCCTGGCGCACTCACTGTGGTTCCTCAAGGCCACGCCGGTCACTGCACCGCTGGTCGATGCTTATCCGGCGGTCAGTGCGTGGCATGCGCGAGTGCTGGGCTTCGGTCACGGTGCATCCAGCGAGATGACGTCCGAGGAGGCGCTGGAAGTGGCGCGCACTTCCACGCCAGCGGCATTGCCCGATGAGCAATTCGTCGATCCGAATGGATTCAAGGCAGGTCAGCAGGTAATCATCGCGGCCACGGACTACGGCGTTGATCCGGTGGCGGGGGAGTTGTTGTTTGCCGGCAGTGAAGAACTGATTGTGCGTCGCAAGGACGAGCGTGGCGGCGTGGTGCATGTGCACTTTCCACGGATTGGTTTCCGTATCGAAGCCATCTGACCTATGCAGGAGCGAGCTTGTTCGCGAAGATCGTGAACGATCACGCGTAAAACCGGATGCCCAGCGGCACCCATGGTTTTTTCGCGAGCAAGCTCGCTCCTGCAGGGCTATTTCAACGCGGCCAGAATCGCATCCGGGTCATACCCGCGAATCAGGGTTCCGTTTACATCGATGATCGGAATCCCTGCGCCACCCAAGGCTTCATAGTCCTTGCGCGCGACGGCATCTTTCTCGATATCGAATTCCTTGTACGGAATGCCTTTCTGATCGAGAAAGCGCCGGGTCAGCTTGCAGTAGCCACACCATTCGGTGGCGTAGAGCACGACGTCGGCCTGGGCCTGCGTCTGTGCAGACACCACTTGCGATGGATTGAACACCCGCTCGATCTTGCCCCAGTTCTGATAAACCACGACCACCAGCAGGATCAGCAGGCATTTTTTCAGTACGCCGCCGAGCATCAGTTGCGACGCTTCAGCTGATCGGTGAGCGRAGTGGGCAGGCCCTTGATGATCAACGTGCCGGCTTCTTCGTCGTACTCGATCTTCGAACCCAACAGGTGCGCTTCGAAACTGATCGACAGGCCTTCGGCGCGGCCAGTGAATCGGCGGAACTGGTTCAGGGTGCGTTTATCAGCCGGGATTTCCGGCGAGAGGCCATAGTCCTTGTTACGGATATGGTCGTAGAAAGCTTTCGGGCGTTCTTCGTCGATCAGGCCCGACAACTCTTCCAGGCCCATCGGCTCACCAAGTTTGGCCTGGCTGCTGGCGTAATCCACCAGGGTCTTGGTCTTCTCGCGGGCGTCGTCTTCCGGCAGGTCTTCGCTTTCGACGAAATCACTGAAGGCCTTGAGCAGGGTGCGGGTTTCACCTGGGCCGTCGACGCCCTCCTGGCAGCCGATGAAGTCGCGGAAATACTCCGAAACCTTTTTGCCGTTCTTGCCTTTGATGAACGAAATGTACTGTTTGGACTGCTTGTTGTTCTGCCACTCGGACACGTTGATCCGCGCCGCCAGGTGCAACTGGCCCAAATCCAGGTGACGGGAAGGGGTCACGTCCAGTTGATCGGTCACCGCAACGCCTTCGCTGTGGTGCAGCAGGGCGATGGCCAGGTAATCGGTCATGCCTTGCTGGTAGTGCGTGAACAGTACGTGGCCACCGACCGAGAGGTTGGACTCTTCCATCAGCTTTTGCAGATGCTCCACCGCCACACGGCTGAACGCCGTGAAGTCCTTGCCACCCTCGAAGTATTCCTTCAGCCAGCCGCTGAATGGAAAGGCCCCGGACTCCGGATGAAACAGGCCCCAGGCTTTGCCCTGTTTGGCGTTATAGCTTTCGTTGAGGTCGGCGAGCATGTTCTCGATGGCCGCGGACTCAGCCAGTTCAGAGTCACGAGCGTGGAGAACTGCGGGTGTGCCGTCGGGTTTTTTGTCGATCAGGTGGACGATGCAATGACGGATCGGCATGGGCTTCTCGGCTGAATGAAGAGAGGAGGGCGTGCTCCCCCGAAAAAGCGCTCAGTGTACCGCAACCACTGGTTTTGGCGCGGTGCGAAGGGCAATTGTCGGGCGACCGACGGCGCTTATGCAGTTTTTTACGGTTTTAGCACAATAAAGCTGACCAAATGGGTAGCTAGAGGCGGATATTTCCACGTCTGTGTGCTAGCTTTGCCCGGTCTTGCGCGAAGTCACTGCGTTAAGCGTGCAGTCAGCATTTGTCAGGTCGAACCAAACCCTGATTTCGGTATCTATAACCCCGATCCCGAGGTTATTTGGCCGAGGGTGCCAGATCCAGAAGATCGGGCTCGATGGCTGACATTGCACTCTGCAATCCATATGAATTTGATAGGGAAGGAACACTAAATGGCTCTTACTAAAGACCAACTGATCGCCGACATCGCTGAAGCTATCGACGCGCCGAAAACCACCGCGCGTAACGCTCTGGACCAACTGGGCCAAATCGTTGCCGATCAGCTGGAAAACGGCGGCGAAATCACTCTGCCAGGTATCGGCAAACTGAAAGTGACTGAGCGCCCTGCCCGTACCGGCCGTAACCCTTCGACTGGCGCTGCCATCGAAATCGCTGCCAAGAAAGTGATCAAGCTGGTTGTGGCCAAAGGCCTGACCGACGCTGTCAACAAGTAAGACTTGTTAAAAAAAAACCGTGCGCCGGAGCGATCCGGGCACGGTTTTTTTGTGGGCGTCATAAAGATCCACGCAAGGTAGATCGATACAAGACATTTGTTGTTTCTCTGTAATACATATCTATATCCCGATATTTCATGGGCGATTGTTTGTGGGTTCGGTTTTTTAAGTGCGCACTGAATAAGTCAGTTTTCTCCGTATATCTAGCGAACTTTCCTACAGCGCTGATAGTTGAGTGTCTGCCCTGGATCGGTAGTATCGATCAGGTGTGGCGCTCGGCTTTGCGTAAAAGCTAAAAAACTAAATTCTAGTGGTTAGTTGTAGGGATATTTTATGAAGCTTAAACAGTTGGTGTTGTGTGTGGCGGTTATGTTATCCGGCCAGGCGTGGGCAAATGTCACGGAGTACTGCCCAAGCCCTTCAGACATCAAAGAGGCGGCCCCAGGTGTCTATAAAGCCCCTACGGCCAGTGGCGACGGCGAGTGGTACGGCGTGTCTCAAACCGGACAGGGGCAGGTGGGTGAATTCGAATTGGCGATATTCGCGCCTCACAAGGATGTCGAGGGTGAAACTGTCATAGGTGAAGTCCTGCGTTGTGGTTATAAGCTGCAAAAGGGCGGCGCGGTGGATATGCGCTTCAAGCGGGAAGGGGTCGTCGCCAGTATTGAAACAAATGGACCATGGGAAGAGTGGAATTCACGGTATTACTGTGACAATAAAGAAGTACGTGGCTGCGCATTCAAAGAAGTTGTCAGGGTAACGAAGCGCTGATGCGTGATTCATTCGATCCAGGGTATCGGGTCAATGGTGGCCAATATCCTGATTGAAGCTGTCAGCAAGTAACACTTGTTAAAAAAGCCGTGCACCGAATTAACCCGTGCACGGCTTTTTTGTTCGCAACAACGACTTGGCCCAAGGCCAGGCGCTGCAACGTTCTGTTACTCCGATGAAGCCTTGGCCCAACGTGCCTGGCGCCAGGCCTGTTGCTGCGCTTTGGTCTGGAAAGTCCAGGCGACGAAGCGGCTCTGTTTCTGTCCCTGGGACATTTCCACTATCTGGCTTTCCAGTGCGCCGGCCTTTTTCAGGGCGGTCTGGATCGCGGGAAGATTTGAGGCTTTCGACACCAGGGTGCTGAACCACAAGACCTGCTGCCCCACTTGAGCACTTTCGCCGATCAGTTGTGTGACGAACCGTGCCTCACCGCCCTCGCACCACAACTCTGCGGCCTGGCCGCCAAAATTCAACACCGGCAGTTTGCGTTTCGGATCGGCTTTACCCAAGGCGCGCCATTTGCGCGTGCTGCCCCGTGTGGCCTCGTCCAGCGATGCGTGGAACGGCGGGTTGCACATCGTCAGGTCGAAACACTCGGCACTTTCCAGCAGGCCTGTGAGGATCTGCTTGGGATTGCTCTGTTGGCGCACCTGAATGGCTTTGTTCAAGCCGTTGGACGCAATGATTGCCTTGGCGGCGGCGATGGCGGTCGCATCGATATCGGAACCGAGAAAATGCCAGCGGTAATCACTGTAACCGATCAGCGGATATACGCAGTTGGCGCCCATACCGATGTCCAGCACCTTCACGGCGGCGCCACGGGGGATCACACCGTCATTGCCACTGGCCAGCAGGTCGGCAAGGAAGTGCACGTAATCGGCACGACCTGGCACCGGCGGGCACAGATAGTCGGCCGGAATGTCCCAGTGAGCGATGCCGTAGAACGACTTGAGCAGGGCCCGGTTGAACACCCTCACGGCTTCGGGGCTGGCGAAGTCGATACTTTCCTTGCCGTACGGATTGATGATCACGAACTTCTTCAGTTCCGGAGCGCTTTTGATCAGCGTCGGAAAGTCGTAGCGACCCTGATGGCGATTGCGCGGGTGCAGGCTGGCCTTCTCGCGGGGCTCCACGGCTTTGGCCGGGGTCGCGGGTGAAGGCTTTTTGCGCGCAGGTTTCGGTGGGCGAGGGGCGGTCATGGCGGTGGTCAATTCGGGTATGGCTGAAAGTGGCGGGCATTGTCCCACATCTGTGGGGCAACACCGATCAAATGTGGGAGCGAGCCTGCTCGCGAATGCGGTGGGTCAGTCGCCATCACCGTTGATTGATACACCGCCATCGCGAGCAAGCTCGCTCCTACAGGGGATCTTCATAAGATGTAAGAAAGTGGCAGGCATAAAAAAGGGAGGCCATTACCGGCCTCCCTTTTTCATTGCGATCTGCCGTTACAGGCTGGCAATCCGCGCATGCTGCTCGGCCAGCTTGCCCAGGGCCTGTTCGGCCTCGGCCAGTTTGGCGCGTTCTTTCTCGATGACTTCGGCTGGCGCCTTGTCGACGAAACCTGCGTTGGACAGCTTGCCGCCGACTCGTTGCACTTCACCTTGCAGACGCTGGATTTCCTTGTCCAGACGCGCCAGTTCCGCACCTTTGTCGATCAAGCCGGCCATGGGCACCAGCACTTCCATCTCGCCAACCAGCGCGGTGGCGGACAGCGGCGCTTCTTCGCCGGCAGCCAATACGGTGATCGATTCGAGGCGCGCCAGCTTCTTCAGCAGGGCTTCGTTCTCGGTCAGGCGACGCTGATCCTCGGCGCTGACGTTCTTCAGGAACAGCGGCAGCGGTTTGCCCGGGCCGATGTTCATTTCGCCACGGATGTTACGGGTGCCGAGCATCAGGCCCTTGAGCCATTCGATGTCATCTTCGGCCGCCTGATCGATGCGTGTTTCGTTGGCCACTGGCCACGGTTGCAGCATGATCGTCTTGCCTTCGATACCGGCCAGCGGCGCGATGCGCTGCCAGATTTCTTCGGTGATGAACGGCATGAACGGGTGCGCCAGGCGCAGGGCGACTTCCAGCACGCGAACCAGGGTGCGACGGGTGCCGCGCTGGCGCTCGACCGGTGCGTTTTCGTCCCACAGCACAGGCTTGGACAGTTCCAGGTACCAGTCGCAATACTGGTTCCAGATGAACTCGTACAGGGCTTGTGCCGCCAGATCGAAACGGAACTGGTCAAGCTGGCGGGTCACTTCGGCTTCGGTGCGTTGCAGCTGCGAAATGATCCAGCGATCAGCCAGGGACAGTTCATAGGCTTCGCCGTTCTGGCCGCAGTCTTCGCCCTTGTCCAGCACGTAGCGTGCTGCGTTCCAGATCTTGTTGCAGAAGTTGCGGTAGCCTTCGACGCGGCCCATGTCGAACTTGATGTCGCGACCGGTGGACGCCAGCGAACAGAAGGTGAAGCGCAGGGCGTCGGTGCCGTAGCTGGCGATGCCTTCGGCGAACTCGTCGCGGGTCTGCTTCTCGATCTTCTTCGCCAGTTTCGGCTGCATCATGCCGGAGGTGCGTTTCTGTACCAGCGCTTCGAGCTCGATGCCGTCGATGATGTCCAGCGGGTCCAGGACGTTGCCCTTGGACTTGGACATCTTCTGGCCCTGGCCATCACGCACCAGGCCGTGAACGTACACTGTCTTGAACGGGACCTGCGGCGTGCCGTCTTCGTTTTTCACCAGATGCATGGTGAGCATGATCATCCGGGCAACCCAGAAGAAAATGATGTCGAAGCCGGTTACCAGGACGTCGGTGGAGTGGAACTTCTTCAGGAACTCGGTTTTCTCCGGCCAGCCGAGGGTGGAGAACGTCCACAGGCCCGAGCTGAACCAGGTGTCGAGAACGTCGTTGTCCTGTTGCAGGGCAACGTCCGGGCCGAGGTTGTGCTTGGCACGTACTTCGGTTTCATCGCGACCGACGTAGACCTTGCCCGACTCGTCGTACCAGGCCGGAATCCGGTGACCCCAC
Organism: Pseudomonas sp. KB_15; assembly: GCF_052114525.1. Lineage (NCBI taxonomy): Bacteria > Pseudomonadati > Pseudomonadota > Gammaproteobacteria > Pseudomonadales > Pseudomonadaceae > Pseudomonas > Pseudomonas sp. KB_15. The sequence goes on from NZ_JBFREX010000019.1 coordinate 60,005, forward strand.
CACAGCTGACGGCTGATGCACCAGTCCTGGATGTCGCGCATCCACGAGAAGTACATGTTTTCGTATTGTTTCGGCACGAACTGGATACGGCCGTCTTCAAYGGCAGCAATGGCAGGCTCGGCCAAAGGCTTGGTGGACACATACCACTGGTCGGTCAGCCACGGCTCGATGACGGTGCCGGAGCGGTCGCCTTTCGGCACTTTCAGGGCGTGATCGTCAACGCTGACCAACAGACCGGCAGCGTCGAACGCGGCCACGATCTGCTTGCGCGCTTCGAAACGGTCGAGGCCGGCGTATTCGGCCGGGATCTTGCCGTCGATGGTCTCGTTCAGCGTGCCGTCGAGGTTGAACACCTGGCACGCTGGTAGAACGGCCGCGTTCTTGTCGAAGATGTTCAGCAGCGGCAGGTTGTGACGCTTGCCGACTTCGTAGTCGTTGAAATCGTGGGCCGGGGTGATTTTCACGCAGCCGGTGCCGAATTCAGGGTCGCAGTAATCGTCGGCGATGATCGGGATGCGGCGGCCAACCAGCGGCAGCTCGACAAACTTGCCGATCAGGGCTTTGTAGCGATCATCGTTCGGGTTCACCGCAACGGCGGAGTCGCCGAGCATGGTTTCCGGGCGAGTGGTCGCGACGATCAGGAAATCGTTGCCTTCAGCGGTCTTGGCGCCGTCGGCCAGCGGGTATTTCAGGTTCCACAGGAAACCTTTCTCGTCGTGGTTTTCCACTTCGAGGTCGGAAATCGCCGTGTGCAGCTTGGTGTCCCAGTTGACCAGGCGCTTGCCACGGTAGATCAGGCCGTCTTCGTGCAAACGAACGAAGGCTTCTTTAACAGCTTCCGAGAGGCCGTCGTCCATGGTGAAGCGCTCGCGGCTCCAGTCGACGGACGAGCCGAGGCGGCGGATCTGGCGGCTGATGTTGCCACCGGACTCATCCTTCCACTCCCAGACTTTTTCGAGGAATTTTTCGCGGCCCAGGTCGTGGCGGCTCTGGCCCTTGGCTTCGAGCTGGCGCTCTACCAGCATCTGCGTGGCGATACCGGCATGGTCGGTGCCCGGTTGCCACAGGGTGTTGCGACCCTGCATGCGGCGGAAACGGATCAGGGCGTCCATGATCGCGTTGTTGAAACCGTGACCCATGTGCAGGCTGCCGGTGACGTTCGGCGGCGGGATCATGATGGTGTAGGACTCGCCCGCGCCTTGCGGGGCGAAGTAATTCTCTGACTCCCAGGTGTTGTACCAGGAAGTTTCAATGGCGTGCGGCTGGTAGGTCTTATCCATGCGCGGCGGGACCCTATTGGCATTTATTCAGGAAAAGCCGGGAAGTATAGCGGGGATGTGCCGATGCGCGTAGAGCGAGGTGACAATGGGTGGGGGAAAAATTGTGGTTGGTGTTTTGTCAGAGAGGGCCCCTTCGCGGGCAAGCCCGCTCCCACAGGTTATATGTCGTACAGCTATCTTGTGATCGACACCAACCCTGTGGGAGCGGGCTTGGTCCGGGCGGCGTTCCGACGAAAGCAATCTGTCAGGCGACCTGATTCAAATCGTTATGCCGTGTTTCCTTCAGGCACAGCACTGCAATCAAACTCAGCACCGCCGCCCCGGACACATACCCGCCGACGTAACTCAAACCACCCATCGCCACCAGTTTCTGTGCGAAGAACGGCGCCGCGGAGGCGCCGACGATACCGCCCAGGTTGTAGGCCGCCGAGGCGCCGGTGTAGCGCACGTGGGTGGGGAACAACTCCGGCAGCAGCGCACCCATCGGCGCAAACGTCACGCCCATCAGGAACAGTTCGATGCACAGGAACAGCGCCACGCCCCAGGTCGATCCTTGAGTCAGCAACGGCTCCATCAGGAAACCGGACAGGATCGCCAGCACGCCACCGACGATCAGCACCGGTTTACGCCCATAACGGTCGCTGGCCCAGGCCGACAACGGAGTGGCGGCCGCCATGAACAGCACGGCGAAGCACAACAGGCCGAGGAAGGTTTCGCGGCTGTAGCCAAGCGTTGTTACGCCGTAACTCAGGGAAAACACGGTGGAGATATAAAACAGCGCGTAGCACACGACCATCGCGCCGGCTCCCAGCAATACGGGCACCCAGTATTGGCCGAACAGCTCGAACAGCGGGATCTTCACCTGTTCCTGACGCGCCACGGCGTTGGCGAACACCGGGGTTTCATGCAGCTTGAGGCGCACGTACAGGCCGACCAACACCAGCGCGGCGCTGAGCAGGAACGGAATACGCCAGCCCCATGAGCGGAATTGTTCATCGTCCAGCACTACGGCCAATGTCAGGAACAGGCCGTTGGCCGCCAGAAAACCAATGGACGGACCCAGCTGCGGGAACATGCCGAACCACGCGCGTTTGCCTTTCGGCGCGTTTTCCGTGGCCAGCAATGCCGCACCACCCCATTCGCCGCCCAACCCCAGGCCCTGGCCGAAGCGCAGGACGCAAAGCAGGATCGGTGCCCAGGCGCCAATGCTGTCGTAACCGGGCAGCACGCCGATCAGCGTGGTGCACACGCCCATCAGCAGTAGCGAGGCGACCAGGGTCGATTTGCGACCGATACGGTCGCCGAAGTGGCCGAAAAGGGCCGAACCCAAGGGTCGCGCCAGGAAGGCGATGCCGAACGTGAGAAACGCCGAAAGCATCTGGGCGGTGCCGGATGTCTGTGGAAAGAACACCGGGCCGATCACCAGCGCAGCGGCGGTGGCATAGACGTAGAAGTCGTAGAACTCGATGGCGGTACCGATGAAACTCGCAGTGGCCACGCGGGTGGCGGAGTTCGTCGGTTGCGCAGGTGTGGAGTCGCTGTAAGTCGTGCTGGTCGTCATGCGGTTATCCCTGACAGTCATGTGCTCCAGTGGAGCGAATTATTATGGTCGAGAACCCAGGGATGTGGGCTTAACGCAGAGTGCGGGTGGCACAGGGTGTGGCGGGGCTTGGGTAAGCGGTTCGATTATAGGAAGGTGGCTAACGATCAAACAAGTGGCTTGGGGTCTGGCATTTGTGGCGAGGGAGCAAGCTCCCTCGCCACAGAAGATCACCTCGATCCTAGATAACCACAGGCATCGAGCTGGTTTGCCAGATCAATACTCGCGTGACACGGTTGTCTTCGGTCTCGAGAATTTCCAGGCGATACCGACCAATCCTCAGGCACACCGCGCTTTCGGGAATGGTTTCCAGTGCCTCGGTGACCAGGCCGTTCAGGGTTTTCGGGCCATCGCTTGGCAGGTGCCAGCCTAGGCTCTTGTTCAGCTCGCGAATGGACGCTGCGCCGTCGATCACCAGGCGTCCGTCGGCTTGGGGATGAATGTGCGGGTTGTCCAGGCTGTGTTGGCTTTCGAACTCGCCGACGATTTCTTCGAGAATGTCTTCCAGGGTGACGATGCCCAGCACTTCGCCGTATTCGTCGACCACCATGCCCAGGCGCCGCTGCTGCTTGTGGAAGTTGAGCAGTTGCAGCTGCAACGGGGTACTTTCCGGCACGAAGTACGGCTCGTGACTGGCCGCCAGCAACGCTTCCCTGGTCAGGCTCGCATCGGGCAGCAAGTGAAGGATGTGTCGGGTGTTGAGGACGGCTTCGACCTGGTTGATATCGCTGTGGAACACCGGCAGGCGAGTGCGTTTGTTGTGGCGCAATTGTTCGATGATTTCTTCGAGGGTGTCATCGAGATTGATGCCGTCCACATCACTGCGCGGTACCAGGATGTCATTGACCGTGATGTTGTCCAGCGCGTGGATGCCTGACAGCGGGTGAGGGCGGCTTACGGTTTCCGGCGTGTCCTGCCGCTCCGTCAGTGTTTCGTCCTCACTTCGTTGCACCACTTTGGCTTTACGGGCGAACGGTCGCATCAGCAACTGACTGATGCTGTTGAGCAGCCATGCCGCGGGATAGATGATTTTCAGCGGCACGCGCAGCAGATTGTTGCCTTGGGCCAGGATCGCATCCGGATAGCGGACGGCGAGGGCGCGTGGCAAGTAGTCGGAAAACACCAGCAATATGGCGCCCGCCCCGAGGCAAGCGACCCACGGACCGTTTTCGGCCCAGGTGAAAATGGCCAGCAAGGTGCTGATGACCACCACGAGTGCACGGCAGAGGGTGTTGCAAAAAATCAGGCTGGCCAGGGGGAAGCTGAGTTTCGCCACCGGTTTGTCGCTGGAACGCGTCGCGGTGCGCTGGGCCAGCAAATACTGGTGCGCCGCTTCGACGGCGGTAAACAGCCCCGACCATAAAATCAGCAGGGTCACTACCGCGAGCATCGGCCCTATGGGCAAGTCGTCCATTAATGCCGCCCGTCAGATATGCAGGATGTATTCACGAACCAGTTTGCTGCCGAAATACGCCAGCATCAGCAGGCAAAAGCCGGCAAGGGTCCAGCGAATGGCCTTGTGCCCGCGCCAGCCGAGGCGATTGCGGCCCCAAAGCAGCACGCTGAAAACGATCCAGGCCAGGCAGGCCAGCAGGGTTTTGTGCACCAGGTGCTGGGCGAACAGGTTTTCGACGAACAGCCAGCCGGAAATCAGCGACAGCGACAACAGTGTCCAGCCGGCCCAGAGGAAACCGAACAGCAGGCTTTCCATGGTTTGCAGCGGCGGGAAGTTCTTGATCAGCCCGGATGGGTGCTTGTGCTTGAGTTGGTGGTCTTGAACCAGCAGCAGCAAGGCCTGGAACACCGCGATCGTGAACATGCCGTAGGCAAGGATCGAGAGCAGTATGTGGGCGAGGATGCCTGGCTCCTCATCGATGACCTGTACCGTGCCGGCGGGGGCAAAATGCGCCAGCATCACGGTCAAGGCCCCAAGCGGGAACAGCAGGACCAGCAGGTTCTCTACCGGTATCCGCGAGCAGGCCAGCAGGGTCAGCGCGATGACCGCCACGGCAATCAGGCTCGCGGCACTGAAGAAGTCCAGGGCCAGGCCGGTCGGGGTCAGCAGGTGGGTGAGCAGGCTGACGCTGTGGGCCAATACGGCGAGCACGCCGAGCATGACCAGCAGGCGTTTGTTGACCTTGGCGCCGGACGCCAGGCGAGTGCCCTGGTAAATGGTCGCAGCGGCATACAAGCAGGCGGCGGCGAGGGTAGTTAGCAAGCTGGGTGACAAGGGGAGCATAAATCCTGTTAGGCAAGCCCGAAAGTCGCTGAGTTTGGCATAGAACCCACACCACACGAAAGACCGCGCAACCCGACAGCGAGGTGTCCGCCAGCCACAGTCTTCGCTATAATCCGCGACCTGCCCACGCCGCAGGCTCGCCGAGCACACGTTTAGTCCGGTCCGGGCCGCCATTATCCCGGTCTACACAGGGCCTGAAAGGATCGCGCAATGTTTGAAAACTTAACCGACCGTCTCTCGCAGACGCTGCGCCATGTCACCGGCAAGGCCAAGCTGACTGAAGACAACATCAAAGACACCCTGCGTGAAGTGCGCATGGCGCTGCTCGAAGCCGACGTCGCCCTGCCGGTGGTCAAGGACTTCGTCAATTCGGTCAAGGAACGCGCCGTCGGCACCGAAGTGTCGCGCAGCCTGACGCCGGGCCAGGCCTTCGTGAAGATCGTCCAGGCCGAACTCGAAAGCCTGATGGGCGCGGCCAACGAAGACCTGAACCTGAGCGCCGTTCCGCCAGCGGTCATCCTGATGGCCGGTTTGCAGGGCGCCGGTAAGACCACCACCGCCGGCAAACTCGCGCGCTTCCTTAAAGAGCGCAAGAAGAAGTCGGTCATGGTCGTGTCCGCCGACGTTTACCGTCCAGCGGCGATCAAGCAGCTGGAAACCCTGGCCAACGACATCGGCGTGACGTTCTTCCCGTCGGATCTGAGCCAGAAGCCGGTCGACATCGCCAACGCGGCTATTAAGGAAGCAAAACTCAAATTCATCGACGTGGTCATCGTCGATACCGCCGGTCGCCTGCACATCGACGAAGAGATGATGGGCGAGATCAAGGCGCTGCATGCCGCGATCAACCCGATCGAAACCCTGTTCGTGGTCGATGCCATGACCGGCCAGGACGCCGCCAACACGGCCAAGGCCTTCGGCGATGCATTGCCGCTGACCGGTGTGATCCTGACCAAGGTCGACGGTGACGCCCGTGGCGGTGCCGCGCTGTCGGTGCGTGCCATCACCGGCAAGCCGATCAAGTTCATCGGTATGGGCGAGAAGAGCGAAGCGCTCGATCCGTTCCATCCTGAGCGTATCGCCTCGCGCATCCTCGGCATGGGTGACGTGCTCAGCCTGATCGAGCAGGCGGAAGCGACGCTCGACAAGGACAAAGCCGACAAACTTGCTAAAAAGTTGAAGAAGGGCAAGGGCTTCGACCTCGAAGACTTCCGCGATCAGCTGCAACAGATGAAGAACATGGGCGGCCTCGGCGGGCTCATGGACAAGCTGCCGAACATGGGCGGCGTGAACCTGGCGCAGATGGGCAACGCCCAGGGCGCGGCAGAAAAGCAATTCAAGCAGATGGAAGCCATCATCAACTCCATGACCCCGGCCGAGCGCCGCGACCCTGAGATGATCAGCGGTTCGCGCAAACGCCGGATTGCCATGGGTTCCGGCACCCAGGTGCAGGACATCGGCCGCTTGATCAAGCAGCACAAGCAGATGCAGAAAATGATGAAGAAATTCTCGGCGAAAGGCGGGATGGCCAAGATGATGCGCGGCATGGGCGGTATGTTGCCCGGCGGCGGCATGCCAAAGCTCTAAAGAATCCGCGCCGGTCATCGCACCGGCGCAGACCCCGCAAGGAAGCGGGATCTCCAGCAAACCCGCATTTGGCGGGAGCTGACCGGCCGTTTTCAACGACGGCTCTATAGCAAATCTGCACGGCGGCCGGTAGGCGCCGGAAAAAGTCATTTGCAAAAGTCCGGATATTCCTTAGAATATGCGGCCTTTCGGGCACCCATGCCCGCTGTGCATTTAGATTTGCAGCACCGACTACAGGAACGATGTTCACATGCTAACAATCCGTCTTGCCCTTGGCGGCTCCAAAAAGCGCCCGTTTTACCACTTGACCGTAACCGACAGCCGCAACCCGCGCGACGGTTCGCACAAGGAACAGGTTGGCTACTTCAACCCTGTTGCCCGTGGTCAGGAAGTTCGTCTGTCCGTGAACCAAGAGCRCGTAGCCTACTGGCTGAGCGTTGGTGCACAACCTTCTGAGCGCGTTGCTCAGTTGTTGAAGGAATCTGCTAAGGCTGCGGCCTGAGCAATATGAACGCGACGCCAGCCATTGCTGATGATTTGATCGTTATCGGCAAGATTTATTCTGTTCACGGCGTTCGCGGCGAAGTGAAGGTGTACTCCTTTACTGATCCGATTAAAAACCTGCTGGACTACAAAACCTGGACGCTCAAGCGTGACGGTAATGTAAAGCAGGTAGAGCTGGTCAGCGGACGCGGGAATGACAAGTTCCTGGTCGCAAAGCTCAAGGGTCTCGATGATCGCGAAGAAGCTCGTCTTCTGGCCGGTTATGAGATCTGCGTGCCGCGCAACCTGTTCCCTGAACTGACCGACGGCGAGTACTACTGGTACCAGCTGGAAGGTCTCAAGGTTATCGACACGCTCGGACAACTGTTCGGGAAAATCGATCACCTGCTGGAGACCGRCTCGAACGATGTCATGGTGGTCAAGCCTTGCGCTGGCAGCCTGGATGATCGCGAACGCCTGTTGCCCTATACGGAGCAATGCGTGTTGGCCGTCGACCTGGCCGCAGGCGAGATGAAGGTGGATTGGGATGCGGATTTCTAAGCGTGGCTAACTTGCGCGTAGAAGTGATCAGTCTGTTTCCCGAGATGTTCTCCGCCATCAGCGATTACGGCATCACCAGTCGTGCGGTGAAACAGGGGCTCTTGCAGCTCACCTGTTGGAATCCGCGAGACTACACGACGGATCGACATCACACTGTGGACGATCGCCCGTTTGGCGGTGGTCCGGGCATGGTGATGAAGATCAAGCCCCTGGAAGATGCTCTGGTTCAGGCCAAGGCAGCCGCCGGGGAGGGAGCGAAGGTAATTTACCTGTCCCCCCAAGGCCGTCAACTGACTCAGTCGGCGGTACGCGAGTTGGCGAATCTGGATGCATTGATCCTGATTGCCGGCCGATATGAAGGCATTGACGAGCGTTTTATAGATGCTCATGTCGATGAAGAGTGGTCGATTGGCGACTATGTACTGTCTGGCGGCGAGCTGCCGGCGATGGTCCTGATCGATGCGGTTACACGACTGCTGCCTGGAGCTTTAGGGCATGCGGACTCCGCCGAGGAAGATTCCTTTACGGATGGTTTGCTGGATTGCCCGCACTACACCCGACCGGAGGTGTATGCGGATCAGCGTGTTCCCGACGTATTGCTAAGTGGCAATCACGCGCACATCCGGCGTTGGCGTTTACAGCAGTCCCTTGGTCGGACCTTTGAACGACGCGCCGATCTTCTGGAAAGCCGCTCGCTTTCTGGAGAAGAGAAGAAGCTGCTCGAGGAATACATCCGCGAGCGGGACGATAGTTAACAACGTATCGATGGTAGATCAGACGATTTACCTTAGGAGCACAGCATGACTAACAAAATCATCCTTGCACTCGAAGCAGAGCAGATGACCAAAGAGATCCCTCCCTTTGCCCCGGGCGACACCATTGTCGTTCAGGTGAAAGTGAAGGAAGGCGACCGTTCGCGTCTGCAAGCGTTCGAAGGTGTTGTTATCGCCAAGCGTAACCGCGGCGTAAACAGTGCATTCACCGTTCGTAAAATCTCCAACGGTGTTGGCGTAGAGCGTACTTTCCAGACCTACTCCCCGCAAATCGACAGCATGGCTGTCAAGCGTCGCGGTGACGTACGTAAAGCCAAGCTGTACTACCTGCGTGATCTGTCGGGTAAAGCAGCTCGCATCAAGGAAAAACTGGCTTAAGTCCAGCTTCCGATGCAGAAAAAAGCAGCCTTCGGGCTGCTTTTTTGTTGCCTGCGATTTATGCGTGCGATGGTTCCGCGGGCGCGCGGGCTATGAAAGACTTGCGGTCAGTCTTTCCGCTGCCTGAGTCTTTATGCCCGCCATCGATCATCCCCTGATAGATCAATTCCTCGACGCCCTGTGGCTAGAGAAAGGTCTCTCCGACAACACCCGCGATGCTTATCGCAGTGACCTTGCGCTGTTCAACGGCTGGCTGCAGGAAAAAGGCCTGGAACTGATCAACGCAGGCCGCGAGCTGATCCTCGATCACCTGGCCTGGCGCCTGGAGCAAAACTACAAACCCCGTTCGACCGCCCGATTTCTCTCCGGCGTGCGTGGCTTCTATCGCTATTTGCTGCGGGAAAAGCTGATTGCTGTCGATCCGACCCTTCGCGTCGATATGCCGCAACTCGGCAGGCCATTGCCAAAATCCTTGTCGGAAGCAGATGTAGAGGCCTTGTTAAAAGCGCCGGATCTGAGCGAAGCCATCGGCCAGCGCGACCGCGCCATGCTCGAAGTGCTGTACGCCTGCGGACTGCGGGTGACCGAGCTGATCAGCCTCACCCTTGAACAAGTCAATTTGCGTCAAGGCGTGTTGCGCGTGATGGGCAAGGGCAGCAAGGAGCGGTTGGTGCCAATGGGCGAGGAGGCGATTGTCTGGGTCGAACGCTACATGCGTGATGCCCGCAGCGAACTGCTTGGCGGGCGTCCCAGCGATGTATTGTTCCCGAGCCAGCGTGGCGAGCAGATGACCCGCCAGACCTTCTGGCACCGGATCAAGCATCAGGCCAAGGTGGCCGGGATCGGCAAGTCGCTGTCACCACACACGCTGCGCCATGCCTTCGCCACGCACCTGCTCAACCACGGTGCAGACTTGCGGGTGGTACAGATGCTGCTGGGGCACAGCGATTTGTCGACCACCCAGATCTATACCCACGTGGCACGCGCACGCTTGCAGGACCTGCACGCCAAACACCACCCGCGCGGCTAGCACGGGACTGTGTAGCAGCTGGCGAAGCCTGCGTCCGGCTGCGCAGCAGTCGTAAGATCAGGCACTGAGGTACATCAGTTAAACCGAGAACTCAGGGTTTACGACTGCTGCGCAGCCGGACGCAGGCTTCGCCAGCTGCTACATAAATGCGTCGTGCAACGTGAGCGAAATGTCGTGCATCAGGCGCATTCGGCCCCCACGGACCTTATGTGATAGGCTTGGCCGGTTTGCACGATGGGCGGTTATGACCCGGTGTTTCGGCACGGGCGTTCTGATCGTCCCATATGTTCGCCTTCAGGAGTTCTCATGCGTCTGACCCAGATTTTTGCCGCCGCAGCCATTGCGTTGGTCAGCACCTTTGCCGTCGCCGATGACGCGGCCGACAAAGCCATTCGTAAAAGCCTGGAAAACCTCCAGCTCGAAGTCCCGGTGGAAAGCATCACCGCCAGCCCGTTGCCAGGCCTGTACGAAGTCAAACTCAAAGGCAGCCGTGTGCTGTACGCCAGTGCCGACGGCCAGTACGTGGTTCAGGGCTACCTGTTCGATCTCAAGGACGGCAAGCCGGTCAACCTGACCGAGAAGACCGAGCGCCTGGGTATTTCCAAGCTGATCAACGATATTCCGGTCGCTGAAACCGTGGTGTACCCGGCCATTGGCGAAACCAAGTCGCACATTACCGTGTTCACCGACACCACTTGCCCGTACTGCCACAAACTGCACGCCGAAGTGCCTGAGCTGAACAAGCGCGGTATTGAAGTGCGCTATGTTGCGTTTCCGCGTCAGGGCCTGGGTTCGCCGGGTGACGAACAACTGCAAGCGGTGTGGTGCTCGAAAGACAAGAAAGCGGCCATGGACAAAATGGTCGACGGCAAGGAAATCAAGGCCGCCAAGTGCGATAACCCGGTTTCCAAACAGTTCGCTCTCGGCCAGTCGATTGGCGTGAACGGCACACCGGCCATCGTTTTGGCCGACGGTCAGGTCATTCCGGGCTACCAGCCTGCGCCACAAGTCGCCAAACTGGCGCTGGGCGCGAAGTAAATTCGCATCGTCACGGCAAGCCTTGACGATCATGCTCCGGCAGCGACATCGCCGGGCCATCAATAGAGAACCGCGAGTCTGCGGTTGTTTTCACGGCCGGCCTTGAGTCGGCCGTTTTATGGGGAGTTCACAGTGAAACCGGTCAAAGTAGGCATCTGTGGGTTAGGAACCGTCGGTGGCGGTACCTTCAACGTACTTCAGCGCAACGCCGAGGAAATTGCTCGTCGTGCCGGGCGTGGTATCGAAGTGGCACAAATTGCCATGCGCACGCCAAAGCCTCAGTTCCAAACGACCGGTATTGCGATTACCAACGATGTCTTCGAAGTGGCCACGAACCCTGAGATCGACATCGTTATAGAGCTGATGGGCGGCTACACCGTTGCCCGCGAGCTGGTACTCAAGGCCATCGAGAATGGCAAGCATGTGGTCACCGCGAACAAGGCGCTAATCGCCGTTCACGGTAATGAAATTTTCGCCAAGGCCCGCGAGAAGGGCGTGATCGTTGCGTTCGAAGCGGCGGTGGCCGGTGGCATCCCGGTGATCAAGGCGATCCGCGAAGGGCTGTCCGCCAACCGCATCAACTGGGTGGCCGGCATCATCAACGGCACCGGCAACTTCATCCTGACGGAAATGCGCGAGAAGGGTCGCACCTTCGAAGACGTGTTGGCCGAAGCCCAGGCTCTGGGTTACGCCGAAGCCGACCCGACTTTCGACGTTGAAGGCATCGACGCCGCGCACAAACTGACGATCCTGGCGTCCATTGCGTTCGGCATCCCGCTGCAATTCGACAAGGCATACACCGAAGGCATCACCAAGCTGACCACAGCTGACGTGAACTACGCCGAAGCGCTGGGCTACCGCATCAAACATCTGGGCGTGGCACGCAGCACCGCGGCCGGTATCGAACTGCGCGTGCACCCGACGCTGATCCCGGCCGATCGCCTGATCGCCAACGTCAACGGCGTGATGAACGCAGTGATGGTCAACGGTGACGCTGCCGGTTCGACCCTGTTCTACGGCGCCGGTGCCGGCATGGAGCCGACCGCCTCGTCGGTGATCGCCGACCTGGTGGACGTGGTTCGCGCCATGACCTCCGACCCGGAAAACCGCGTACCGCACCTGGCGTTCCAGCCGGATTCGCTGTCGGCTCACCCGATCCTGCCGATCGAGGCCTGCGAAAGCGCCTACTATCTGCGTATTCAGGCCAAGGACCATCCGGGCGTATTGGCTCAGGTTGCGAGCATCCTCTCGGAGCGTGGCATCAACATCGAGTCGATCATGCAGAAGGAAGCCGAGGAACACGACGGTCTGGTGCCGATGATCCTGCTGACCCACCGAGTGCTGGAGCAGCACATCAACGATGCGATCGCCGCCCTGGAAGCCTTGGCGGGCGTGGTTGGTCCGGTCGTACGGATCCGTGTCGAGCACCTGAATTAATTAAAAGCAGCGGCAAGTTGCAAGCTTCAAGCGGCAAGTCAAAGGCAGATAGGCTTTTACTTGCAGCTTGTAGCTTGAAGCTTGCAGCCCAAACCGAAGGTTTGCCCTTATGCGCTACATCAGTACCCGCGGCCAGGCACCGGCCCTGAATTTCGAAGACGTCCTGTTGGCAGGCCTTGCCACCGACGGCGGTCTGTACGTCCCGGAAAACCTGCCACGCTTCACCCAGGAAGAAATCGCTTCCTGGGCCGGCCTGCCATATCACGAGCTGGCTTTCCGCGTTATGCGCCCGTTTGTCACCGGCAGCATTCCAGACGCTGATTTCAAGAAAATCCTCGAAGAAACCTACGGCGTGTTTGCCCACAGCGCCATTGCGCCGCTGCGTCAGCTGAACGGCAACGAATGGGTGCTGGAGCTGTTCCACGGCCCGACCCTGGCGTTCAAGGACTTCGCCCTGCAATTGCTCGGCCGTCTGCTTGACTACGTGCTTGAAAAGCGCGGCGAGCGCGTGGTGATCGTCGGTGCCACCTCCGGTGACACCGGTTCGGCCGCCATCGAAGGCTGCAAGCACTGCGAAAACGTCGACATCTTCATCCTGCACCCACACAACCGGGTGTCCGAAGTACAGCGTCGGCAGATGACCACCATCTTCGGCGAGAACATTCACAACATCGCCATCGAAGGCAACTTCGACGACTGCCAGGAAATGGTCAAGGCCAGCTTCGCCGACCAGGGTTTCCTCAAGGGCACGCGCCTGGTCGCGGTGAACTCGATCAACTGGGCGCGGATCATGGCCCAGATCGTTTACTACTTCCACGCGGCCCTGCAACTGGGCGGCCCGGCGCGTTCGGTGTCGTTCTCGGTGCCGACCGGCAACTTCGGCGACATTTTCGCCGGTTACCTGGCGCGCAACATGGGCCTGCCGATCAACCAGTTGATCGTCGCCACCAACCGCAACGACATCCTGCACCGCTTCATGAGCGGCAACCAGTACGTCAAGGAAACCCTGCACGCGACGCTGTCGCCGTCCATGGACATCATGGTGTCGTCGAACTTCGAACGCCTGCTGTTCGACCTGCATGGCCGCAACGGCGCGGCAATCGCCGGGCTGATGGATTCGTTCAAACAGGGCGGCGGTTTCAGCGTCGAGCAAGAGCGCTGGACCGAAGCCCGCAAGTTGTTCGACTCGCTGGCCGTGGATGACGCGCAAACCTGCGAAACCATCGCCGAAGTCTACGAGCAGACTGGCGAAGTGCTGGATCCACACACTGCCATCGGGGTGAAAGCAGCGCGGGAATGCCGCCGCAGCCTGGACATTCCAATGGTGATCCTGGGTACCGCCCACCCGGTCAAATTCCCGGACGCCGTGGAAAAAGCCGGTGTAGGAAAAGCTCTCGAACTGCCTGCACATCTTTCTGATTTGTTTGAACGAGACGAACGTTGCACCGTATTGCCAAATGACCTGAAGGCCGTGCAGGCCTTTGTCAGTCAGCATGGCAACCGCGGCAAGCCGCTGTAACCGGTCAGCGCTGTTACATTTTGAAGCCCGTCTCCTGACGGGCTTTTTCATTTCTGCATGCACACTTGTCGTGTTATCGCCGCGAAAGGACAGGCGAGAGGATCACCAAGGACATGGGAATGCGGTTTACAAGTGTGTTCAAGCCAGTCGCGCGCTGGCTGATTTTATTCGGCATCGTGGGAGCCGCCGAATGGGGAGGGGCAAGCCCTGCATCGATTCAGGAGCGTGGGAAGACTGTCGAACGTTCAGTGGTCGTGCTGGATGACCAGGAGGTGCAGTGGATAGCCAGCCATCCACGGGTCGTGGTCACCGCACTGGAATACCCGTTGTACCAGTTCAAGGATGAGTATGGTCAATGGACGGGCCTGAACAGTGACCTGCTCAAGCGTATCAGTGACATGACGGGGTTGCAGTTCGTTTACGAAGAGTCTTTTTCCGTCGATCAGATGCTGGCACGCCTGGAAAGCGGCGCGGCGGATTTGAGCACCACGCTGTCAGTAAATGACGAACGCAAGGCGTTTCTCGATTTCAGCCATGCGTTCGGCGGTGCAGGATGGGTCTTTGTCGGGCAGGCCGGGGCACCGCCAGTGCAGTCGCTGGAGGATCTGGCGAAGCGGGTACTGGTGTTGCCGACCCGGCATGCACTGGAGGCGACGATCCGTCGCGATTATCCGTCCATCGAATTGCGTTCGGTCAAGACCTACGCCGAAGCCCGTGCCTGGGTTGAAAGCGGCGAAGCCTATGTCACCATCGAAAGCGAAATCGGCGCCCAGCTTATTCCGTCGGGCCGGCTGCAGATCGGGGCTGTGGTGCCGGGCAAATGGGATGCGGATTATCTGGCGGTGCGCAAAGGCCAGCCGCAGTTGCTGAGTATCCTCAACAAGGCGCTTGAGGCGTTTCCTGCGCAGGAACTGCGCGACCTTCGCCTGAAGTGGTTCGGTGGCGCTACCGTGCCACAGGCGCCTGGCTTCTGGCAGCGGCTTGACCAATGGGTCTGCTGGGGCATGTTTGTGCTCAGCCTGTTCGGCCTGTTGTCCCTGCTCTGGAACCGGCGGTTGGCGGTGGTGGTCAGGCAGCGGGTCGAGGCCCAAAGGTGCCTGCGCGATCAGCTCGCATTCCAGCATGCCCTGATGGATGCCATGCCTGACCCGATGTTTGTCCGTGATCTGCAAGGGCGTTTGATCATGTGCAACAAAAGTTATGAGGACGCCTTGTCGACTCGTTTTGACCGGATGCAGGGGCGGCAGTTGATCGAGGTCGATGTCATGCCCAGACAAACCGCGGAACTGCTGCATGCCGAGTTCCTGGCTCAGTTGAGTACGCGCAGGACGCGCTTCTTCGAGCGCCAATTGATGTTCAAGGAAGGTGTCAGGGATATCTACCAGTGGACGGTGCCGTTTTACACAGCGGATGGCCAGCTACGAGGATTGCTGGGGGGCTGGGCCGATATCGCCAGGCGTACCCGACAAACGTGACGGTTGCGTTTTTTCTCTGTCATGTTCGCCGTGCATGCTYTCTTGACTGACCTGTAGTTTCATCTGCGGTCAGTATCCAGAACTTTCTTCTCGGGCCAGCGGTCATCTGTTTTAGGCATGCCCCAGGCACGTTGTTTCGGACTATTGAGTGGTGATCGGGATGGAAAGTATCAGTTTGTTGCTCGGTGAGGCGCTGAGCCCGTATCAGGTCACATTGACCCCGTCAGGTATTCGTGGCGAATGCCGGGTGACCCTGAAGAATGCTATCGGCGCGACCGTGGTCGAGCGCGAGTTCAATCAGGCCCAGTTCAATGACAAACGCCTGCTGACGGATGTGGTCGACGGATTGCATCGCGACGTGCTGATCGCTGAAGGACGCCTGGAGCCTTGTGTCATCGCGGCATTGCGCAATGCTGCCCAGGACAAGCTTCTGGCCAGCCGCAATTGAACGGATTTTTGTGGGAACCTTCCCGCGCCCAGGTCAGTCAGACTTTGTAACGGCAGGATCAAGCATTGTGCTCCGGTGCTTGTAGCTTGCTGCTACTGGTCTTCAAGCAGGCCACGTTTAACCCCGGGTCGTCTCCCCACTTCCCGGGGTTTCTTTTTGCCCGGGATTTGTCATGGTTGCGCCAGATTGTCGAAAAACGCCTTGGTGTCTTTCAGGTAATCGCTGCGACTCTCCGGATCCAGCCAGGCGGCGTAGGCCTCGTCAAGGCGTTCGCGGGGAAGGGTGCGCAGCACCTGGTTGATCTCGACAATGGCCTGCCGGCCCTTTGGCGTGTCGGTGCAACCGATGTAGCCGGACAGGTATTTGCCCGTGCCGCGAATCGGATAGAACTGCAATTCATCCTCGGCGATGCCTTGCAGCGAGGCCTGGTAGCGAATTTCCGGGCGATAGCCCAACAGCAGGCGCAAGCGTCCCAGACGCTGCATTTGCAGCAGGCTGCCCAAGGCATCGTTGCCGTAATGAGGGGTCAGCGCTTCGGCTGGCGCTTGCTTGAGCAGCCCGTCGAGGTATTCGCCGTAATTGCGCTCGGCAATGATCCCCAGTTTTTCACTGCCGCTGGCGAGCAGCGCTGCCAGGTCCACTTCGCCGTCCTTGATAAAGGGGGCCAACACTTTCTGGTCAGCACGCCGCACGGCCAGGCCATTGCTCATGGCGCGGAAGACCGGGATGGAAAAGGCGATCCACTGTTCCCTCTCCTTGCTCCAGTTCAGCGCCGCGTCGCAGACGAGAGACGGTTCGTGGAGCATTTGCAGTCCACGCGCGCGATTGACCCTCATCACGCGGTGCTGGTACTGCGGCATGCCGGCAATCAACAGTGGAAGCAGTTGATCGATGACACCCTGGCCTTTTTTCGGCCCATCGAAAATCGTCAGCGGCGGCAGGTCGCGCTTGAGCCAGATCAGGGTTTCCCGGGTTTGAGCCAGGGCTGACGGGAGCGGTTCAAGGAGCAAGAGTAAAATCGCCAGCATGCACAGCAGCCACCCGCCGCGCGACGGGCAGCGTCGAGGCAGGCGCCTGGGTTCAGATGGCTCCGTCTTTGCGCAACTGTGCGATCTGCGTCGCGTCATAGCCAAGTTCCTGGAGTACCTGTGTGTTGTGCTCACCCAGTTGTGGCCCGACCCATTCACATTCACCGGGCGTCTCTGAGAGTTTCGGCACAATGCCCGGCATCTTGAAGTCCTTGCCATCCGGCAGCTTGGCTTGCAGGAACATTTCTCGCGCCAGGTACTGAGGGTCATTGAACATGTCTTCGGCGCTGAAGATCCGGCTGGCCGGCACGTCGGCCTGATTGAGCAGCGCCAGCACCCTGTCCAGCGGCAACGAGTTGACCCAGCGATCGATGACGCCATAGATCTCGTCGCGTCGGGCATCGCGGCCATCGTTGCTGGCAAGCAGAGGGTCGTTGGCCAGGTCTTCCCGGCCAATGATCAGCATGAAGCGTTTGAAGATCGCGTCGCCATTGGCGCCGATCTGCACATGCTTGCCATCGGCACTGGTGTGGATCGAGGACGGGGTGATGCCGGGCATGATATTGCCCGTGCGTTCGCGGATGAAGCCGAACACGTCGAACTCCGGGACCATGCTTTCCATCATGGCGAAGATGGCTTCGTACAGCGCCACGTCCACCACTTGCCCCTGGCCGCCGTTGACTTCGCGATGACGCAGGGCCATCAACGCGCCGATCACGCCCCAGAGCGCGGCAATCGAGTCGCCGATGGAAATGCCGGTGCGCACCGGTGGCCGGTCTTCGAAGCCGGTGATGTAGCGCAGCCCCCCCATGGATTCACCGACCGCGCCAAAGCCGGGCTGATCCTTCATCGGGCCGGTCTGGCCGAAACCCGACAGCCGCACCATGACCAGTTTCGGGTTCAAGGCGTGCAGGACATCCCAGCCCAGGCCGAGTTTTTCCAGGACACCGGGACGAAAGTTTTCGATCAGAATGTCTGCTTCACCCAGCAGCTGTTTCAGGATCGCCTGACCGTCGGGGTGTTTGAGATTGAGGGTCAGAGACTTTTTGTTGCGCGCCTGGACGAACCACCACAACGAAGTGCCTTCATACAACTTGCGCCATTTGCGCAATGGATCACCGCCGTCCGGGGATTCGACCTTGATCACATCGGCACCGAATTCGGCGCAAATGCGCGAGGCAAACGGGCCGGCAATCAAGGTGCCCAATTCAATGACTTTCAGACCGGAAAGCGGTTTGGCGGTGAGCGACATGCTGGATCCTGTGGGGGCAAAGGTTGAGCGAATAGAGGGTTTTAACATAGCCGACTGTCCGACGCTCCAGCTTGATTGTGTTCTATTCGTGGATTGCCCGTCGCATCGGGTAGACTTGCCGACTTTCCTCGTATCAAGAAGCCCGTTCATGGCCCAGCCGTCCACGACCTACAAGTTTGAACTGAACCTCACCGACCTTGACCGCAGCGTCTATGAGAACGTGAAGCAGACCATCGCCCGTCACCCTTCGGAAACCGAAGAGCGCATGACCGTACGCCTGCTGGCCTACGCCCTTTGGTACAACGAGCAGCTGTCGTTTGGCCGTGGTCTGTCGGAAGTGGATGAACCGGCCTTGTGGGAAAAAAGCCTGGATGACCGTGTCCTGCACTGGATAGAAGTCGGCCAGCCGGATGCCGAGCGCCTGACCTGGTGTTCGCGCCGCACTGAGCGCACCAGCCTGCTGGCCTATGGCAGCCTGCGCGTGTGGGAAGGCAAAGTGGTGCCGGCGGTGAAAAACCTGAAGAACGTCAACATCGCTGCCGTGCCTCAGGAAGTCCTGGAGACCCTGGCCAAAGACATGCCACGGGTTATCAAGTGGGACGTGATGATCAGCGAAGGGACGATCTTCGTCACCGACGACCGTGGTCAGCATGAAGTCCAGTTGACCTGGTTGCTCGGCGAGCGCGGCTGAGGCTGCGTCATCCCCCGATTGATCCCACACATTCAAGAGAAGCCCCTGTCACCCCATGCGCATCGAACCTCGCCTGCTGCCCGATACCCTGCCATTCCTCGGTGATATTCCGCCGCTGCTGACCCGCCTGTACGCGGCGCGAGGCGTGCAATCCGAGGCGGAACTGGACAAGAGCCTGGCGCGGTTGATTCCGTTCCAGCAACTCAAGGGTATCGATGCCGCCGTGGACCTGCTGGTGACGGCGCTCGAACAGCGTCAGCGCATTCTGATCGTCGGCGACTTCGATGCCGACGGCGCGACGGCCAGCACCGTGGGCACCCTGGGTTTGCGCCTGTTGGGTGCTGCACATGTTGATTACCTGGTGCCTAACCGTTTCGACTACGGCTATGGCCTGACACCGGAAATCGTTGCGGTGGCGCTGGAGCGCCAGCCTCATCTGCTGATCACCGTGGACAATGGCATCTCCAGCGTAGATGGCGTGGCCGCGGCGAAAAAGGCCGGGCTCAAGGTGCTCGTCACCGACCACCACTTGCCCGGCGACGAACTGCCGTTGGCCGACGCCATCGTCAATCCGAACCAGCCGGGTTGCGCGTTCCCGAGCAAGGCACTGGCGGGTGTCGGGGTGATTTTCTATGTGCTGATGGCCCTGCGTGCGCGATTGCGCGAACTCGGCTGGTACACAAGCAAGCCGCAGCCGAATATCGGCGAATTGCTCGATCTGGTGGCCTTGGGCAGCGTGGCCGACGTGGTGCCGCTGGATGCCAACAACCGGATTCTGGTGCATCAGGGCCTGGAACGGATTCGTGCCGGACGTGCCCGGCCGGGGATCAAGGCGATCCTCGAAGTGGCCAAGCGCGATCATGCGCGCATCACCTCCACCGACCTGGGCTTCATTGTCGGCCCGCGCCTGAACGCGGCGGGGCGCCTGGATGACATGAGCCTGGGCATTGAATGCCTGCTGACCGAAGACTCAGGTCTGGCCCGTGAGATGGCTGCTCAATTGGACGGCATGAACCAGGATCGCAAGTCCATCGAGCAGGGCATGCAGCGCGAAGCGCTGGCACAGCTCAAGGATCTGCCGGTGGAGTCGATGCCGTTCGGCTTGTGCCTGTTCGATCCCGAGTGGCATCAGGGCGTCATCGGTATCCTCGCGTCACGGATGAAAGAGCGCTATTTCCGCCCGACCATCGCCTTTGCCGATGCCGGAGATGGCCTGCTCAAAGGCTCGGGGCGTTCGGTCCAGGGCTTTCACATCCGCGACGCCTTGAGTGTGGTGGCGGCGCAGCATCCGAACCTGATCACCAAGTACGGTGGCCACGCCATGGCGGCCGGCCTGACGCTGCCGGAAGCGAACTTCCCCTTGTTCGCCGAAGCTTTTGACGCTGAAGTGCGCCGGCAACTGCGCGAGGAAGACCTGACCGGCCGCCTGCTTTCGGACGGCACCCTGGCGGTGGAAGAGTTTCACCTGGAACTGGCCCGTGCCCTGCGGCATGCCGGCCCATGGGGGCAGCACTTCCCGGAGCCGTTGTTTCATGGGGTATTCCAGTTGGTCGAGCAGCGCGTCGTTGGCGAACGGCACCTCAAAGTCGTGCTCAAAAGTGAATGTGGTTCGGTGAAACTCGACGGCATTGCCTTCGGGATCGACCGCGACATCTGGCCGAATCCGACCATCAAATGGGTGGAACTGGCCTACAAACTCGACCTCAACGAGTTTCGCGGGAACGAGACAGTTCAGCTGATGATTGCCCACATCGAACCGCGTTGACCCCCTGTAGGAGCGAGCTTGCTCGCGAAAAACCCAATGGCGCCCCTGGGTATCAGGTTTAGCGCATTATCGTTCACGACCATCGCGAGCGAGCTCGCTCCTACAATAACCAAAGCGATTTCCTCTCCACCAAATCCCTCGGAACCCTCCCTGATCCGTCGATGTCGACTAGGCTCTAAACACTGCTTGATTTTAGCCTTGTGACGTCTTGTCGAATTTTTTGCCCGCGGGGGCGGGTGTTGTACCTTTTTCCTGTCACTCGTCGACTATTCAAACAGAACCTGGAGCCTGCCCACTGATTCGAAGAGGTGCCCCATGAGTCTGCTGCTTGAACCCTTTAGCATTCGCCAATTGACCCTGCCCAACCGCATCGCGGTATCGCCGATGTGCCAGTATTCCTGCGCCGATGGCCTGGCCAATGACTGGCACCTGGTCCACCTCGGCAGCCGTGCTGTCGGCGGGGCAGGGCTGGTGTTTACCGAAGCCACGGCGGTCACCGCCGACGGGCGTATCACCGCTCAGGACCTCGGTCTGTGGAATGACGAGCAGATCGACCCCCTGCAACGCATCACCCGCTTCATCAACGCACAGGGCGCCGTTGCCGGCATTCAGCTGGCCCATGCCGGGCGCAAGGCCAGTACCTACCGGCCATGGATTGGCAAACACGGCAGCGTCAAACCCGATGATGGCGGTTGGGTGCCGGTGGGACCTTCGCCGATTGCGTTCGACCCACAGCACACGCAACCCAGACAACTGGATGACGGCGAGATCGCCAAGGTGATCCAGGCGTTTGTCGACGCGGCAAAGCGCTCTCTGATTGCCGGTTTCAAGGTGGTCGAAGTCCACGCGGCCCATGGTTACCTGCTGCACCAGTTCCTGTCGCCGTTGAGCAATCAGCGTCGCGATCAATATGGCGGTTCGTTCGAAAATCGCATTCGGCTGGTGCTGCAGGTCACCGAAGCGGTGCGTGCGGTGTGGCCTGAAGAGTTGCCGGTGTTTGTCCGGGTCTCGGCCACCGACTGGGTGGAAGACGGCTGGAACCCTGATGAAACCGTGGAGTTGGCGCGCCGCCTGAAAGACCTGGGCGTGGACCTGATCGATGTCTCGTCGGGCGGGACCGCGGCGAATGCGGAGATTCCCACAGGGCCGGGTTATCAGACCCGCTTCGCCGAGCGTGTGCGCAAGGAGTCGGGCATGGCCACCGGCACGGTTGGCATGATTACCGAGCCGGCCCAGGCCGAGCACATCCTGCGCACCTGTCAGGCCGATATCATCTTCCTGGCCCGTGAGTTGTTGCGCGATCCGTACTGGGCGCTGCATGCAGATGACGATCTGGGCGGGCACAAGGCCGTGTGGCCGGCACAGTATCAGCGGGCGACCCACCGTGAGCAGCCTATTCACGAATCGGATTTGCGCGACTGAAATCCATCGATACGAAAAAGCCCCTGAATCGTGAGATTCAGGGGCTTTTGTTTATGCCGGTGATCGATCAGGCCGCTTCGATCTTGCTACGGTTCTGTTCGACCTTGTTCAGGTAGTCCTTGAGCTTTTCCTGTTCGGCCACCGTCGTGAACAAACCGAGCTTGCTACGACGCCAGAGGATATCGTGGGCGCTGGTTGCCCATTCTTCGCTGCACAAATAGTCGACTTCACGGGTGTAGAGACCGCCGCCGATGTGTTCACCCAGATCGCTGAGATCCTGTACGCCTTCGAGCATGCGCCAGGTACGGCTGCCGTAGGTGGTGGCCCAGCGGCGAGCGATCTCGCTCGGTACCCAGTCGAATTTGTCGCGGATACGCGAGGTCAAGGCTTGCGGGGTGGTCATGTCTTCACCGCCCGGTAGCGTGGCGCTGGCGGTCCAGCTTGGCTTGATGTGCTTGAAGTACGGTGCCAGTTGCCCCAGCGCCGACTCGGCCAGTTTGCGATAAGTTGTGAGTTTGCCGCCGAATACGGACAGCAACGGAGCTTCTTCGCCAGAGCCCGACAGCGCCAGGGTGTAATCGCGGGTCACGGCCGACGGGTTGTCGGATTCGTCGTTGCACAGCGGGCGCACGCCGGAATAGCTGTGCAGGATGTCGTCGCGGCTGATTTGCTTTTTGAAGTGGGCGTTGACCACGTTCAACAGGTAATCGGTTTCGCCGTCGGTAATTGCAACGGCAGCCGGATCGCCGGTGTACTCGCGGTCGGTGGTGCCGATCAGGGTGAAGCGGTTCAGGTACGGAATGGTGAACACGATGCGCTGATCTTCGTTTTGCAGGATGTGCGCGTGTTCGCCTTCGTACAGTTTCGGCACGATCAGGTGGCTGCCCTGGATCAGGCGGATGCCATATGGCGATTCCATCTTCAAGTCATCACGAATGAACCTGGCGACCCATGGCCCGGCCGCATTGACCAATGCCTTGGAGCGGATCGAAAACAGGCTGCCATCGGCGCGTTCCAGGTGCAGGTGCCACAGGCCCTTGGTACGCCGCGCACTGACGCAGCGGGTCTGAGTGTGAACGTGGGCGCCTTTTTCCCGGGCGGCCATGGCGTTCAGCACCACCAGTCGCGCATCGTCGACCCAGCAATCGGAGTATTCGAAACCCTTGGTGATCTCGCTTTTCAGGGCACTGTCAGGACCGAACTTCAGGCTTTTCGAACCTTGCAGTTGCTCGCGTTTGCCCAGGTTGTCATAGAGGAACAGACCGGCACGGATCATCCACGCCGGGCGCAGGTGCGGGCGGTGTGGCAGCACGAAGCGCATTTGCTTGACGATGTGCGGTGCTTTGGCCAGCAGTACTTCACGTTCGGCCAGGGCTTCACGCACCAGGCGGAATTCGTAATGTTCGAGGTAGCGCAGGCCGCCGTGGATCAGCTTGCTGCTGGCCGACGAAGTATGGCTGGCCAGGTCATCCTTTTCACAAAGGAACACCGATAGGCCGCGACCGGCAGCATCCGCTGCGATCCCCACGCCATTGATCCCGCCACCGATGACGGCGATATCGTAAACCTCGGCGAGAGGGGGCGTAGACAAGGTGGAAGTGGGCATCGGCTCGGCCTCGGAATTCTTTTATGTTCTGTATTTGAAATCGAACATTAATGTTCATTTGCGAAAATACTAGCCCATAAAGAGGCGCGCAGCCAGTCAGCTTCGATTGAAAATACTCATCGAAGGGCCGTTAAAGGAAAATTTACGAACATTTTGATGCGCGTTATGGCGCAAGAGGGGTGCTGTATGTGCGATCGTCTTCGCGGGCAAGCCCGCTCCCACAAGGAATTGAGTCGGTCACAAAACTTGTGTACGCCATCAATCACTGTGGGAGCGAGCTTGCTCGCGATGGCGGCGGTGCAGGCGCCATAGATATAGCGGTGAGGTTAAACGACTTCCAGCCGAACCTTGTGCTGGTTCAGCAGCTGCGCCAGCGCTGGCGAAGGCTGCTGATCGGTGACCAGGCAATCGACCAGGCTGATCGGCCCCAGGCGAATCATGGCGTTGCGCCCGAACTTGCTGGAGTCGGCTGCGAGGATCACTTGTCGGGCATTGGCGATGATCGCCTGGGATACCCGCACTTCCTGATAGTCGAAATCCAGCAGGCTACCGTCCTCATCGATACCACTGATGCCCACCAGGGCGAAATCGACCTTGAACTGGTTGATGAAGTCGACACTGGCCTGACCCACCACACCGCCGTCGCGCCGTACGTTGCCACCGGTCAGCAGCACGTCGAAGTCATCCTTGGCGCTGAGCATCGACGCCACATGCAGATTGTTGGTGATGATCTTCAGGTGACTGTGGTTGAGCAGTGCCCGGGCAATGGATTCGGTGGTGGTCCCGATGTTGATGAACAACGAGGCATGGTCGGGAATCTGCGCGGCAATGGCTTCGCCGATACGCTGTTTCTCGTCGCGCATCTGATCGGCGCGCATGGCGTAGGCGGTGTTTTCGACACTGGAATCATAGGCGGCGCCACCGTGGTAGCGACGCAATAAATTGGCTTCCGCGAGCTGATTGATATCGCGGCGGATGGTCTGCGGTGTAACAACGAACAACGTGGCCATTTCCTCGATGCTGACATAGCCGCGTTCGCGGACCAGTTCGAGGATTTGCTGCTGACGGGGAGGCAGATTCATGGGGCGTCCTTTGGGCTGCCGTGCAAAATTTGCCCATGATGCCGCAGGAATCCGCTCCCTACCAGTTACAACCAGATACGAGTCTGGGGCCTGGCTTATTCAGCCGAGTCTTCAGCCTCCCAATTGCGGGTGCGGCTGACGGCTTTTTTCCAGCCGGCGTAGAGTTTTTCCTTCGCAGCTTCATCCAGGGTCGGCTCGAACTGGCGCTCGATCACGGCCTTGCCACGCAGCTCTTCCAGGCTGCCCCAGAAGCCACAGGCCAGGCCTGCCAGGTAAGCGGCGCCGAGTGCGGTGGTTTCGCGCATTTGCGGGCGCTCGACCTGGGTGCCGAGGATGTCGGCCTGGAACTGCATGAGGAAGTTGTTGGCCACCGCGCCGCCATCCACGCGCAGGGCCTTGAGGCGTTCGCCGGAGTCCTGCTGCATGGCGTCCAGCACATCGCGGGTCTGGTAGGCAATCGACTCGAGCGCGGCACGAATGATGTGATCCACGCGTACACCGCGGGTCAGGCCAAACAGTGCGCCACGGGCGTACGGGTCCCAGTAGGGAGCGCCAAGACCGGTGAAGGCCGGCACCAGGTACACACCGTTGCTGTCCTTGACCTTGTTGGCGAAGTATTCGGTGTCGTGGGCGTCGTTGATGATTTTCAGTTCGTCACGCAGCCACTGCACGGTAGAACCGCCGTTGAACACCGCGCCTTCCAGCGCGTAGGCCACTTCGCCACGGGGGCCGCAAGCGATGGTGGTCAGCATGCCGTGTTGGGATTTCACCGCCTTGTCACCGGTGTTCATCAGCAGGAAGCAGCCAGTGCCGTAGGTGTTTTTCGCCTGGCCTGGCTCGACGCACATCTGTCCGAACAGGGCGGCTTGCTGGTCACCGGCAATGCCGCCGATGGCGATGCCGCTTTTGGTATGGCCATAAATTTCCGAGGACGATTTAACTTCCGGCAGCATTTCGCGCGGAATATCCAGCATCTCCAGCATCTTCGCGTCCCACTCCAGGGTGTGGATGTTGAAGAGCATGGTGCGCGAAGCGTTGGTGTAGTCGGTGACATGCACCTTGCCGCCGGTAAATTTCCAGATCAGCCAGCTGTCGACGGTGCCGAACAGCAGCTCGCCGTTGCGCGCACGTTCGCGGCTGCCTTCGACATTGTCGAGGATCCACTTGAGCTTGGTGCCGGAGAAGTAGGGGTCGGTGACCAGGCCGGTGGTTTCGCTGATGTATTGCTCGTGACCATCGCGTTTGAGCTGCTGGCAGATCTCGGTGCTGCGTCGGCATTGCCAGACGATTGCGTTGTAGATCGGGCGGCCGGTGTTCTTGTCCCACACCACGGTGGTTTCGCGCTGGTTGGTGATACCGATGGCTGCCACCTGGTCGTGGTGCAGGCCGGCTTGCGCCAGGGCCTCGACCATCACGGCGCTTTGGGTGGCGAAGATTTCCATCGGGTCATGCTCGACCCAGCCGGCTTGCGGGTAATGCTGGGCGAACTCCCGTTGGGCGGTGCAGACCACGTTCGCGTCGCGGTCGAAAATGATCGCGCGGGAGCTGGTCGTACCCTGATCGAGGGCAATGATGTAGTTCTTATTCTGTGTGTCGGTCATGTCGATTGCCTTGGGGTGAATAAGGGAGTGAGGTCTGGCGCGCGATCAAAGGGCAGGGGCACGCGCCAACGGTATCAAGAAGTTCTGGGTTTGCCGTCAATGGCAGGTAGTGCGTCATTTGTAGCAGGCACGGCGCTGGGCAGATGGCGGGCAATCAGCCCGCGATAGGCGGCAGCACCGAGGCAGGCACCGACAATCGGTGCAAAAACAGGAATCAGGAAATACGGAATATCGCGTCCGCCGGTGAAGGAAATTTCACCCCAGCCAGCGAAGAAAGTCATCAGTTTAGGGCCGAAGTCCCGCGCCGGGTTCATGGCAAAACCGGTCAGCGGTCCCATCGAGCTGCCGATCACCGCAATCAGCAGGCCGATCAGCAGCGGTGCCAGCGGGCCTTTTGGCAGGCCATTGTTGTCGTCGGTCAGGGACATGATCACGCCCATCAGGATGGCCGTAATGATCACCTCGACCAGAAACGCCTGGGCGGTGGTCAGCACAGGATTCGGGAAAGTGGAGAACACGGAGGCCAATTCAAGGCTTGCCTGGGTTCCGCGAACCATATGGTGCGTTTGTTCGAATTCGAAGAATAGATTGCTGTAAAGCGTGTAAACCAACAGCGCTCCACAGAAGGCGCCTGCCACTTGAGCAAGCATGTAGAAAGGTAGTTTACGCTTTTCGAAGTCCGCGAAAATACTCAGGGCAATGCTGACGGCGGGGTTCAGATGTGCCCCGGAAACTCCGGCGGTGAGGTAGATCGCCATGCTGACGCCGACGCCCCAGATAATGCTGATTTCCCACAAGCCAAAACTGGCACCCGCGACTTTGAGCGCGGCAACGCAACCCGTACCAAAAAAGATCAGCAGCGCCGTACCCAGGAATTCGGCCATGCATTGGCTCGAGAGCGACGGTTGTTGTAAAGCAGTTGTCATTGAAACCTCGGTTTTTTTTGTTGTCTGGCGCTTTTTCCATCATGGTCGAAGCGCGGTTTTCAGCGAGGCAGGATCCCCATCCTGGTCGCGGTTTACTGCTGGGTGCTGCGGTAGGACGTTTCGTACAGTTTCAGAAACGAAAAAATATAGACAAGAAACACTGCTGTCAAAGGTCGAAAGTGAACCATCGGTCATAAATAAACTATTCGTCGCATGAATGAACGAGTCTTTGGGTGCTGGGAAGGCTGGGCAATGGCGTCATGGATGCGCTGCCCTGGAGCCTTTTAACGATCAATGTCCTAGAATCCGCCGCAGTATTTTTCTTCTGCCGCCCACTCTGGAGCTGCCATGACCCCCGCATTGGATTTGTTGAAAAAGGTTCGGGCCGAACATCGCATACACAGTTACGAACATGACCCAAAGGCCGCCTCCTACGGACTGGAAGCAGCGGAGAAACTGGGGCTCGACCCGGCCCAGGTGTTCAAGACCTTGCTGGCGGCCAGTGAAAAAGGGGAGTTGTTGGTGGCGGTGGTGCCGGTTGTCGGCAGCCTGGACTTGAAAGGGCTGGCCCACGCCGCTGGCGTGAAAAAAGTCGAAATGGCCGACCCGGCGGCGGCGCAGCGTTCCACTGGCTATCTGTTGGGCGGGATCAGTCCGCTGGGGCAGAAAAAGCGTTTGCGAACCTTCATTGATAATTCAGCCCAGCCCTTCGCCAGTATTTTTGTCAGTGCGGGCCGGCGCGGACTGGAAGTCGAACTGGCGCCGGCCGTGCTGGCCGAACACACCCAGGCGAAGTTTGCCGATATCGGCCGTACGTGAGCGTCGAAGTGAACGCAGCTCTGTATGGTGAAAATCAGCCTGCTCTGTCACTGGTGCCGGTGCGGTCCGTGCGGCATGCTCCGTGGTCTGACAAAGGGAGAAGGTTATGCAGCTGGAGTTTCATCAGGTCGACGCGTTCAGCAATCAGCCATTCAGTGGCAACCCGGCGATGGTCTATCGGCTCGATAGCTGGCTCGCCGATGAGTTGATGCAAAAGATTGCCGCCGAACACAACCTCGCCGAAACGGCGTTTGTCGTGCGCGAAGGGCAGGGCTGGCACATCCGCTGGTTTACGCCGACCACCGAGGTGCCATTGTGTGGTCACGCAACGCTGGCCAGTGCCTATGTGTTGTTTGAAATCTATAAAGAACCAGTCGAACGACTGGACTTCACCTGCCAATCCGGACCGCTGAGCGTGACCCGTGAAGGTGGGCGCCTGTGGCTGGATTTCCCGGCGATCATTCCCTCGGAAATCGACGTGACCCTGGATGTCGAGCGTGCCCTCGGCGTTGAGGCTGTCGATGTGCTGGGTTCCAATGAACTGTTTGTGGTGCTGGAGTCCGAGCAAGCGGTGCTCGACTGCAAGCCGGACATGGTCGCCCTGGCGAAACTGCCGTGGTTGGGCGCAATCGTGACGGCGCGTGGCAGCCAGCACGATTTCGTGTCCCGCTATTTCGCGCCAGCGATCGGCATCAACGAAGATCCGGTAACCGGATCGACCCATTGCCTTCTGATTCCGTACTGGTCGCAGCGTTTAGACAAGTCGAGCTTGACGGCCTGTCAGCGTTCGGCCCGGGGTGGGGAATTGTTCTGCCGCCTGGAAGGGGAGCGGGTGAAGATTGGCGGGAATGCGACGCTGGTTGCGAGCGGAACGCTGATGCTGGGCTAACGCAAACCCAATGTGGGAGCGAGCTTGCTCGCGATAGCGGTATTACATTCAACAAGTTTGTTGACTGATCCGACGCCATCGCGAGCAAGCTCGCTCCTACAGGGGTTTTGTGTGTCAGCTGGCCGCGCTGTAACGCCGGACACCCGACTCAACAACCGGAATCTGCGCCGCCGTGCTGCCAGACGCCTGGAACAACACCAGGTGTTCAGCCGCGACACGAATACCCACATCCGCCCCAACCTGACGATCGACATGGCTCGGGAAGATCGATTCCAGCTGTGCGCCTGTCGGCAACTGCAAGCGATACAGGGTCGAAGCACCCAGGAATGTCTTGCCGGCGATTCGCGCCTTCAGTGTGCTGTCCGGTGCATAGACGATATCGTCCGGGCGCAGCAGCACGTCCACGGCACCGCCTACCGGCCAGGTGTAGGCCCGATTGCCGCGCAACTCACCCAGCTCGGTTTGTACCGATTCCGGGCTGCTCAACTGACCGCGTATGAAATAACCCTGGCCGATGAAGCTCGCCACAAAAGGTGTCAGTGGTTCGTGATACAGGTTGTAGGGCGTATCCCATTGTTCCAGGCGACCTTCCTTGAACACGCCAACATGGTCGCTGACCGCGAAGGCTTCTTCCTGGTCGTGAGTCACCAGAATCGCGCTGGTGCCACGGGCCTTGAGGATGTCGCGCACTTCATGGCTGAGCTTGCGGCGCAATTCACCATCGAGGTTGGAGAACGGTTCGTCGAGCAGCAGCAGTTGCGGTTCCGGCGCCAGGGCGCGGGCCAGGGCGACACGTTGCTGCTGACCACCTGAAAGCTCGTGGGGGAAGCGCTTGCCGAGGTTCTTCAGGTTGACCAGTTCCAGCAGCTCTTCGGTAACGCGATCCTTTTGCGGATGCTTGCGAATGCCGAAGGCGATGTTGTCGGCCACGCTCAAATGCGGAAACAGTGCGTAGTCCTGGAACACCATGCCAATGCGACGTTTCTCCGGGGCAAGGGTGAAACCGGCGCTGGAGATCGTCTCGCCAGCCAACTGGATTTCACCTTCATGTACCGGCTCGAAACCGGCAATCGCCCGCAGGGTGGTGGTCTTGCCGCAGCCCGAAGAGCCTAGCAGGCAACCGATGTCCCCGGCGTTCAAATGCAGGTTGAGGTTTTGAACCACTCGYTGGTCCTGATAGCCGCAAGCGAGGTTGCGCAGGTTAAGCAGTAATGGCTGGCTCATGCGTGGTGGTACGAAGGCGGAACGAGAAATTCGAGCAAGGCCTTTTGCGCGTGCAGACGGTTTTCGGCTTGATCCCAGGCAACCGAGCGTTTGTCATCGAGCAGGTCGACGCTGATTTCTTCGCCGCGGTGCGCCGGCAGGCAGTGCATGAACAGCACGTCTTCAGCAGCCAGGTCGAGCAGGGCGCGGTTGACCTGATACGGTGCGAACAGCTGCAGGCGCTTGGCGGTTTCCTCTTCCTGGCCCATGGAGGTCCAGACGTCGGTGCTTACCAGGTGCGCACCGCGCACAGCATCTTTCGGGTCGCGAACGATGGTGACCCGATCGCCGGCCTTGGCCAGGAACACCGGGTTGGGCTCGTAGCCTTCCGGGCAGGCAACGCGCAACTGGAAGTCGAACTGGATCGCCGCTTCTATATAGCTGTTGCACATGTTGTTGCCGTCGCCGATCCAGGCCACGGTCTTGCCCTGGATGGAGCCGCGGTGTTCGAGGAAGGTCTGCATGTCTGCCAGCAACTGGCACGGATGCAGATCGTCGGACAGGCCATTGATCACCGGCACGCGGGAGTTGGCGGCGAATTCGGTCAGGTTGCTGTGGGCAAAGGTACGGATCATCACTGCGTCGAGCATGCTCGACATGACAATGGCGCAGTCGCCGATCGGCTCGCCACGGCCCAGTTGAGTGTCACGGGGCGACAGGAAGATCGCCTGGCCGCCGAGCTGGATCATGCCGGCCTCGAAGGAGATCCGGGTGCGGGTCGAGGATTTCTCGAAAATCATCCCCAGGACGCGGTTTTTCAGAGGCTCGAACAGTACGCCGCGGTTACGCAGGTCCTTGAGCTCAACGCCTCGACGGATCACGCTGACCAGCTCTTCGGGCGTGCAATCCATCAGGGAGAGAAAGTGCCTTGCGCTCATCATTGACTACCTTTTTGCTACAAACCGCAGATGCTCAAAGCCTTGTTTAACGGAACAACGGGCGAGACCTGCGGCGTAAGCCGCACGGGGCGACGAAATAGGGGAAGGCGCGATCTTATAATTAAATGTCGCGTCTTACCAATAGGGCTACAGTTTTTAGGGAGTTTCAGAGGTGCTACGGGTTCACCGAGGTAGCGCTTTTGAAGCTTGTTTCCTGACAGCAGCGTCTCATTTGTACACCGGCCTCTCGGGGCTTGGCAATCAGGCGGGGCGGCAATGGTGCACTGACAGTCGGTTTCTGACCTGTCATTCATCCCTGCCAGGCTCGACGAACACGGGCGCCTGATCGGCGAACTGACCGGTGTGCATGGCCCCCCACGGACCGATTGAACCCCTTCAGTAAATCCACTTGCAGGCGCCGCCCAGGCTGCCTTCGAACTCAGCTCTGGCGGCTATCGGCTGGCCTGATGACCCTCGATTCACAAGACGAACGTCGCTGGCGCGGTGACGGGTCTGGCGCCATAGTTTTGCTTCCGTGGCCAACGTTGCCCGCCCATAACAAGACAGAGACTGGCCATGACCAAGACTCTCCATCATCGTGCATGCCATTTGTGCGAAGCCATCTGCGGCCTGACCATCGAAACCACCGAGGTCGAAGGCGGTAACGTCCAGATCACATCGATCAAGGGCGACCCCCAGGATACTTTCAGCCGTGGGCACATCTGCCCCAAGGCCGTGGCCCTGCAAGACATTCAGAACGATCCGGATCGTCTGCATCAGCCCATGCAGCGGGTGGGCAATGAGTGGCAGCCCATTGAGTGGGAAGCGGCATTCAATCTGGTTGCCGAACGCCTCACCGCCATTCAGGAGCATCACGGACAAAATGCCGTGGCGGTCTATCAAGGCAACCCGAGCGTGCACAATTACGGGCTGATGACCCACAGCAATTACTTCCTCGGCCTGCTGAAAACCCGCAACCGGTTTTCCGCCACCTCGGTCGATCAATTGCCCCATCACCTGACCAGTCATTTGATGTACGGCCACGGTTTGTTGCTGCCAATCCCGGACATCGATCACACCGATTTCATGCTGATCCTGGGCGGCAACCCACTGGCTTCGAATGGCAGCATCATGACCGTGCCGGATGTGGAAAAACGCTTGAAGGCGATACAGGCTCGAGGCGGCAAAGTGGTGGTGGTCGATCCGCGCCGTAGTGAAACGGCGGCGATTGCCGATCAGCATCTGTTCGTGCGCCCTGGCGGCGATGCGGCGTTGTTGTTCGGCCTGCTCAATACCTTGTTCGCTGAAGGTCTGACCCGCGACAGTCATCTGCCGGTAGACGGTCTGGAGGATGTGCGGGACGCCGTCGCGCCGTTCACCGCCGAGGCCATGAGCCCATTATGCGCCGTACCAGCGGAACAGATCCGCCAATTGGCGCGGGACTTCGCCGCGGCACCGAGTGCAGTCTGCTATGGCCGCATGGGCGTCTCGACCCAGGCCTTCGGTACGCTGTGTCACTGGGTGGTGCAGTTGATCAACCTGGTCACCGGCAACCTCGATCGCGTTGGTGGGGCCTTGTGCACTGAACCGGCGGTGGACCTGGTGGCGACGACTTCGGGTGGGCATTTCAACTTGTGGCAGAGCCGGGTTTCCGGGCGTCCGGAATACGCCGGAGAGCTGCCGGTGTCGGCGCTGGCCGAAGAGATGCTCACCGGAGGGGACGGGCAGGTACGGGCGTTGATCACCGTGGCGGGCAATCCGGTGCTGTCCACACCCAATGGCCGAAAACTCGAGCAGGCGCTGGACGGTCTGGAGTTCATGGTCAGTATCGATTTGTACATCAATGAAACCACGCGTTACGCCGACCTGATCCTGCCGTCCACATCGGCGCTGGAAAACGACCATTACGACACGACGTTCAACCTGTTTGCGGTGCGCAACGTCAGCCGTTTCAACCGCGCAATCCTCGCCAAACCCGAAGGTGCATTGCACGACTGGGAGATCTTCGTCGGGCTGGCCAAGGCATTTGCCGCCAGGACCGGCAAAGAGTTGAAGCCGACCATCGCCCCGGCGCAAATGATCGATCGCGGCCTGCGCATGGGGATGTACGGCGACACTTCAGAGCACAAGCTGTCATTGGCGACTTTGTTCGATCATCCCCATGGCGTCGATCTGGGAGCGCTCAAGCCCAACCTGGCACCACGCCTGAAGACGGCCAATCAACGCATCCAGGCCGCGCCGGCCGCGATTCTCGCTGACCTTACGCGCTTCGCAGCCTTGCAGGCGCCGGCCGCCGACGAGTTGTTGATGATTGGCCGCCGACATGTGCGCAGCAACAACTCATGGATGCATAACTATCATCGGTTGGTGAAGGGCAAGCCACGTCACCAGTTGCTGATGCATCCGGACGATCTGGCCAGTCGCGGGCTCAGCGACGGGCAACGTGTGCGGGTCAGTTCACGGGTGGGTGTGATTGAGGTTGAGGTGCTTGGCAGTCTGGATATGATGAAGGGAGTGGTCAGCCTGCCGCACGGCTGGGGCCATGCGCGGCCGGGTGTGCAAATGACGATTGCCAGCAGCCAGCCGGGGTCCAGCGCCAACGACCTGACCGACGACTGCCAGATTGACGAGTTGTCGGGAAATGCTGCGCTCAATGGCGTGCCGGTGACCGTGGCGGCGGCTTGAATCAGTCTGACGGAGAGACCGAGCAGGGCGCTCGGCTTTCCGTTACAATGCGCCACCGTGCCGACCCATGAGTCGGAAAGTTCAGCCGAGGTGCTCCATGGATATCATCGAAACGATTAAAGAGCAGATTGCCAACAACACCATTCTGCTTTACATGAAAGGCTCGCCGAATGCCCCGCAGTGCGGCTTCTCCGCGAAAGCCGCGCAGGCCGTGATGGCGTGTGGCGAAAAGTTTGCGTACGTGGACATCCTGCAGAACCCGGAAATCCGCGCCAACCTGCCAAAATACGCCAACTGGCCAACCTTCCCACAGCTGTGGGTTGCCGGTGAGTTGGTCGGTGGTAGCGACATCATGACTGAAATGGCTGCTGACGGTTCGCTGCAGAGCCTGATCAAGGACGCCGCCGCCAAGGCCGCTGCTGCCAAGACTGAAGCCTGATTCGCCGTGTGTGGGAGCGGGCTTGCTCGCGAAGAACGATAACGCGGTTTCCAGATAAATCGTGTCGCCTGCTTCGCGAGCAAGCC
>NZ_JBFREX010000020.1:0-129452 GCF_052114525.1 Pseudomonas sp. KB_15
CCCATCCCGAACTCAGCAGTGAAACGATGCATCGCCGATGGTAGTGTGGGGTTTCCCCATGTGAGAGTAGGTCATCGTCAAGATTAAATTCCGAAACCCCTATCTGCGTACGCAGGTAGGGGTTTTGTTTTTCTGGCTCCTGTAGGAGCAAGCTCGCTCCTACAGCCAATCGCCTTCAATGCTAAAGTCGTCCCTCGAATTTGCATTTTCCAAGGAAGCCTTATGCCGGACGCGACGTCCCTCAGTGCTGGTTTTATGGTGGTTCACGGCAATCGCCTGGACGAGTTGCGCAGCCTGGTGGTCAGCTGGATGCGGCGCTACCCGCTGGCTCCCCTGGAGAATGAAATCGCGTTGGTGCAAAGCAATGGCATTGCCCAATGGCTGAAGCTGGCACTGGCGGAAGATTCCGAGGAAGACGACATGGGAGGCTGCGGCATCGCCGCCGCCATCGACGTGCAGTTGCCCGGTAGTTTCATGTGGCAGCTCTATCGCATGGTCCTTGGCCGCGATGAGATTCCGGCCAAGTCCCTGCTTGATAAAGCTCCGCTGACCTGGCGTCTGATGCGACTGCTGCCGCAGTTGATCAACCAACCGCACTTCGAGCCGCTGCAGCGTTTCCTGACCCATGACACCGATCTGCGCAAACGCTATCAATTGGCTGAGCGTCTGGCGGATCTGTTCGACCAATATCAGGTGTACCGAGCTGACTGGCTCGAAGATTGGGCAGAAGGTCGACATCAAACAAGAAACGGCAGGGGCGAAGCCCAACCCCTGACGCCGGCCAATTGCTGGCAGGCAGAGTTATGGCGCGCACTCTTGCTGGATGTGGGAGAAGAAGGCATGGCGCAAAGCCGTGCCGGCGTCCATCAGCGGTTTGTCGAGCGAATCAACAATCTCGAGGCAGCCCCCAAGGGATTACCCTCGCGAGTGATCGTTTTCGGGATTTCTTCGCTGCCTGCTCAAGCCCTGGAAGCATTGGCGGGATTGGCACGATTCAGCCAGGTCCTGCTCTGCGTACATAACCCATGTCGTCATCATTGGGCCGACATCGTCGCCGATAAAGACTTGTTACGGCATCAATACAAGCGTCAGGCCCGCAAAAGCGGCATGCCGGTAGTGATCGATCCGCAAACCCTCCACCAACATGCTCACCCGCTGCTGGCTGCCTGGGGTAAACAGGGGCGGGACTATATCAACCTGCTCGACAGTTATGACGATCCCAACAGCTATCGCTCGGCATTCCGCGACGGGCGCATCGACTTGTTCAGTGACGGTCAGCCGTTGAATGTGCTCAACCAGTTGCAGGATGACATCCTCGAGTTGCGCCCCCTCAACGAGACTCGGGAGCGTTGGCCGGCCATCGATCTGCAGAAGGACGGATCGATCCGTTTTCACATCGCTCATAGCGCCCAGCGAGAGGTCGAGATCCTCCACGATCAATTACTCGCGCGCTTCAGCGCCGACCCGAAATTGCGGCCCCGGGACATCATCGTGATGGTCCCGGACATCGACAGTTACGCACCGCATATTCGTGCCGTGTTTGGTCAGCTTGACCGCCAGGACCCACGCTTCATTCCATTTACTTTGGCTGACCAGGGCCAGCGTGGTCGCGATCCACTGCTGATTGCGGTCGAGCACCTGCTCAAGTTGCCTGACAGCCGATTCCCCGTCAGTGAGATTCTCGATCTGCTGGACGTCCCGGCACTGCGCGCTCGCTTTGGTGTCGAGGAGCGTGACCTGCCGACGCTGCACCGCTGGATCGAAGGTGCCGGCATTCGCTGGGGTATGAATGCCGAGCAACGTGCCGGGCTCGGGCTGCCGAATGAGCTGGAGCAAAACAGCTGGCGTTTCGGCTTGCGACGGATGTTGCTCGGTTATGCCGTTGGCAGCGCCGATGCTTATGAGGGGATCGAACCCTACGACGAGATCGGTGGTCTGGACGCTGCGCTCATCGGTCCGCTGGTTGCGTTGCTGGACGCGCTGGAAGTGGCTCATCATGAACTCTCTCAACCTGCGCCGCCGGGGCAATGGGGCTTGCGCTTGCAGGCTTTGGTGCAGTTGTTCTTCCTTGCCGGTAACGAACACGATGACTACTTGCTGGCCCAGCTCGAAGAGCTGCGCGAGACCTGGCTCGAGACCTGCGAATCCGTCGGCTTGCAGGACGAGTTGCCGCTGACCGTCGTCCGTGAAGCCTGGCTTGCAGGTCTGGATCAGGGCCGTTTGTCCCAACGCTTTCTGGCCGGTGCGGTCAACTTCTGCACCTTGATGCCCATGCGCGCTATCCCGTTCAAACTGGTCTGCCTGCTGGGCATGAATGACGGCGATTATCCGCGCGCGCAGCCACCGCTGGATTTCGATCTCATGGGCAGTGATTACCGGCCAGGCGATCGCTCCCGGCGCGAAGATGACCGTTACCTGCTACTGGAGGCCTTGTTGTCGGCACGGGACCAGCTCTACATCAGTTGGGTGGGCCGCAGCATCCGCGATAACAGCGAGAGACCTGCGTCGGTACTGATCGGCCAGTTGCGTGACCACTTGGCCAGCGGTTGGCGATTGGCACAAAGTGGCGAGGATCTGCTTGAAGCCATGACCCGGGAACACCCCTTGCAACCTTTTAGCGCCCGCTACTTTCACGAAGGGGATGAGTCGTTCAGCTACGCCACCGAATGGCAGGTCCTTCATCAAGCGGCAGAGCAACAGGCGAGTGTCGAAGTGCTTGAGGCTCACGTTCAGGACGAACCACTCAGTCTCGGTCAACTGCAGGATTTCCTGCGCAATCCGGTACGGCACTTTTTCAGCCAGCGACTGAAGGTCTTTTTCGAGGCGGCTGAAGTGCCGTTGGCCGATGAAGAGCCTTTTGTCCTGGATGCGTTGCAGCGTTACAGCCTCAGCGACCGTTTGCTCGAAGCGGCGCTGGCAGATCCGGGAAATACCGGACAAGCACTGGAAGATCAGGCAAAGCGCCTGCAAAACAGCGGACTGCTGCCCATGGCCGGATTCGGTGAGTGCCTGCAACATGAATTGATCGAGCCTTTACCTGACTTGTTGCAACGCCACCAACAGCTCCTGGCTTTGTGGCCAACACCGCTCAGCAGCGCGTTGCCCGTCAATCTTGAACTGCAAGGCCTGCAGATCGAGGGCTGGCTCAGCGGCCTGCATCGACGCGCTGATGGTGGTTTGCTGTCTATCACTACGATCCCCAACAGTATCGGCTCGATCAAGTCGCGCAAATGGCATCGACTGACGCGCCCGTGGCTCACGCATCTGGTGGCTAATGCCAGTGGCATGGCGTTGACCACCGCACTGGTGGCCAGCGACGACAGCCTGTTGCTCGGACCGATGGACGAGTCTACGGCACAGAAGATTCTGGGCGAGCTGTTGATGGCCTGGCAGTCGGGTATGCGCCAGCCGCTACCGATCGCGGTAAAGACAGCCTTCGCGTGGCTGGGGCAGACCGACCCGGTCAAAGCCGAAGCCGCTGCGCGCAAGGCTTATGAAGGTGATGGGCAGACGACGGAAGGAGAGCGTCGCGAAAGCCCGGCACTCGCACGCCAATTCGCCGATTACGATGGCTTGACCGCCGATGAAACCTTCCCCGACTGGTGTGATGCGCTCTATCGCCCGCTGCTTGAAGCACCCTGGCGTTCACTGTCCAGCGAGGAGTCGCGTTGATGAGTACAAAGACACCTCTGGCCCTGGCCTTCCCGCTGCGTGGCAGTCAACTGATCGAAGCCAGCGCCGGGACCGGCAAGACGTTCACCATTTCCGCGTTGTATCTGCGCCTGGTTCTTGGCCACGGTGACGAGGGCTCGGGGTTCGGGCGAGAGCTGTTGCCGCCGCAGATCCTCGTCGTGACGTTCACCGACGCCGCGACCAA
Source organism: Pseudomonas sp. KB_15 (assembly GCF_052114525.1). Lineage (NCBI taxonomy): Bacteria > Pseudomonadati > Pseudomonadota > Gammaproteobacteria > Pseudomonadales > Pseudomonadaceae > Pseudomonas > Pseudomonas sp. KB_15. Next base: position 3,878 of record NZ_JBFREX010000020.1, read on the forward strand.
AGAGCTGCGCGAACGCATTCGCACCCGGCTCGCCGAGGCCGCACGATTTTTCCGCGATGAAACGCCCGCCCCCGACAGCCTGATTGCCGAGTTGCGTGATCAGTACTTGCCCGAGCAATGGCCCGGGTGCGCAAACCGCCTGGATATCGCCGCCCAGTGGATGGACGAGGCGGCGGTGTCGACCATCCACAGTTGGTGCCAGCGCATGTTGCGCGAGCACGCATTCGACAGCGGCAGCCTGTTTACCCAGACCCTGGAAACCGACCACAGCGACTTGCTGGGGGAAGTCCTGCGTGATTACTGGCGGCTGTTCTGTTACCCGATGCAAGGTGACGCATTGAATTGGGTGCGCAGCAATTGGGGTGGACCGGCGGCGTTGCTGCCGCGGATTCGTGCGCTGTTCGCCAGTGAGCGGGATACGCCTCAAGGGAAAGAGCCCGCCGAGGTGATTGCGCAATGCTTGCAGGAGCGACGGGTTGCCCTGATCGAACTCAAGAAGCCCTGGCTCCAGTGGGCGGACGAGTTGCTTGCGATCTGTCACCAGGGCGTTGCCAGCAAGGCTGTCGACGGTCGCAAGATGCAGGCACGCTATTTCGAGCCCTGGTTTGAAAAGATCAAAGCCTGGGCCGAGGACGAATCCCTTGAGCAACTGGATATCGGCACCGGCTTCACTCGCCTGACCCCTGATGGCATGACCGAAGCCTGGAAGGGCGAAGCGCCTCGACATCCGGGGCTCGATGCGATGGCCGGCCTCAAGGCCTGTCTCGATGGGTTGCCAACGCCTGATGCCGCCGTACTGCAACACGCCGCCCGCTGGGTCGGGGCACGATTCGAGGAAGAGAAGCGCCGTCGCGCGGAAATGGGCTTCGACGACATGTTGCTGCGCCTTGATGCGGCCTTGCAGTCCGATGGCGGCGAGCGACTGGCAACCCTGATTCGTGAACAGTTTCCGGTCGCACTGATCGATGAGTTCCAGGACACCGACCCGGTGCAATACCGGATCTTCGAGAGCATCTACCGCATTGAAGAGAACAGCCCCGAGTGCGGCCTGTTCCTGATCGGTGACCCGAAACAGGCGATCTACGCTTTTCGCGGCGCCGACATCCATACCTACCTTCGCGCCCGTCAGGCCACCACTGGCCGTCTGCACACCCTGGGCACCAACTTCCGCTCAAGCCATGGCATGGTCAACGCGGTGAACCATGTGTTCGAGCGCGCTGAAGCCCGGGAGTCAGGACGCGGCGCTTTCCTCTTCCGGGAGAAAAACGGCGACACCCCGGTTCCGTTCATGCCGGTGGCCTCCCAGGGCCGCAAAGAGATCTTGCGCATCAATGATCAGGCAGTCCCGGCCTTGAACATCTGGCACTTGCCGGCCGAACAGCCGTTGTCCGGCGCGGTGTACCGGCAACATCTGGCGGCTGCCTGCGCCAGTGAAATCACCGCATTGCTCAATGGCGGGCAGCAGGGGCAAGCGGGATTCACCCAGGACGGCAAAGCCTTCAGGGGCCTGCTGCCGGCGGACATCGCCATCCTGGTACGCGACGGCAAGGAGGCGCAGGCGGTTCGTGCGCAATTGGCCGCCCGTGGCGTGCGCAGTGTTTATCTGTCGGACAAGGACTCGGTGTTCGCCGCCCAGGAGGCGCATGACGTGCTGACCTGGCTCAAGGCCTGCGCCGAGCCGGATGTCGAGCGCCCGCTGCGTGCCGCGTTGGCCAGCATCACGTTGAACCTTTCGTTGACTGAGCTGGAGCGGCTGAATCAGGACGAGTTGGCCTGGGAATCCCGGGTCATGCAGTTCCGTGGCTATCGCGAAGTCTGGCGCAAGCAGGGTGTGCTGCCGATGCTGCGCCGTTTGTTGCACGACTTCCGTCTGCCCCAGGCGTTGATCGCACGCAGTGACGGCGAGCGGGTTTTGACGAACCTCCTGCACCTGTCCGAATTGCTGCAACAGGCGGCGGCTGAACTCGATGGCGAGCAAGCCCTGATCCGGCATTTGTCCGAGCATCTGGCGTTGTCCGGTCAGGCTGGCGAAGAGCAGATCCTGCGTCTGGAAAGTGATGAGCAATTGGTCAAGGTCGTGACCATTCACAAATCCAAAGGCCTTGAGTATCCGTTGGTGTTCCTGCCGTTTATTTGCTCGGCGAAACCGGTAGATGGCAGCCGACTGCCGTTGCACTACCACGATGAATCAGGCAATGCCCAGGTCACGTTGAAGCCGACGGCAGAATTGATTGCCCTGGCTGACGATGAGCGTCTGGCCGAGGATCTGCGCTTGCTCTATGTCGCCCTGACCCGGGCGCAACACGCCTGCTGGCTGGGGGTGGCTGACCTCAAGCGCGGCAACAACAATGGCTCGGTGCTGCATCTGTCGGCATTGGGTTATCTGTTGGGCGGCGGTGCGTCATTGGCCGACTCCCCGGCGTTGCAGCTTTGGTTGCGGGACCTGCAACAGGACTGCCCGGCGCTGGCGTATGCCGAGCTGCCTGAAGCGACAACAGAGCATTACCAGCCACCGCAAAACGAAGCGGCGCTACTGGTTCCGCTGATCCCGAAACGCAAGGCCAGTGAAAACTGGTGGATTGCCTCTTACAGTGCATTGCGCATTGGCGACACCCTGAGTGTCGGCACGGACGAAGCGCCGGAGAGTCCGCAGGCGCAAAAACTGTTCGATGACGAACGTCTCGACCCGCAGGCCCCTGGAGAAGTGGTTGCTGGTGGCGGCGATATCCATCGCTTCCCGCGCGGTCCGAACCCTGGCACCTTCCTCCATGGTTTGCTCGAATGGGCGGGGGGCGAGGGTTTTGATGCGGCACCACAAGATGTGATCGACTCGATTGCCCGTCGCTGCAATCGTCGAGGCTGGGAAGGCTGGATCACCACGCTGAGTGACTGGCTGCAGCATCTGCTCAAGTCGCCGTTGCATCTGGGCGCCGGTCAGGCCCCGGTGATATTCGGGCAGTTGACGCAGTACCAGGTCGAGATGGAATTCTGGTTCGCCAGCCATAAGGTCGATGTGCTCAAGCTCGACGCGCTGGTGTGCCAATACACCCATAACGGCGTGGCCCGGGTGGCCGCCGAACCTGTGTTGCTCAACGGCATGTTCAAGGGCTTCATCGACCTGACGTTTGAGCACAACGGCCGCTATTACGTTGCCGACTACAAATCCAACTGGCTTGGCGCCGATGATGCGGCTTACACAGTGCAGGCCATGGAACAGTCGATTCTCGACAACCGTTATGACCTGCAATACGTGTTGTACCTGTTGGCCCTGCATCGCCAGCTCAAGGCGCGGCTTGCCGATTACGACTACGACCGGCATGTCGGCGGTGCCTTGTACCTGTTTTTGCGGGGTACGCGTGCGGCCAGCCAGGGTATGTTTTTCACCCGTCCGCCAAGAGAACTGATCGAGCGTCTGGACCGGCTGTTCCAGGGCAAGCCAGAGCCCAAGGCCGAGCCCGCCTGGGAACGGGGAGTACTGTTATGAATCGCTCATTCGCCGATTTGCTGCCCACATCGCTGGCAGCCGAAAGCCTGGCCGAACTCGCGCCGCTGAGCCGTGCCGATGACTTGCTGTTGTTGCTCACGCGTTGGGTCGAACGTGGCTGGTTGCGAGCGCTGGACAAAGCCTTTGTGGCGTTTCTGCATGAACTGGCTCCGGATGGTGATCCGTTGGTGTTGCTGGCCGCCGCGCTGACCAGCCACCAATTGGGCCACGGGCATGTCTGCCTTGACCTGTTCGAGACCCTGAAAGAACCTGACTTCGCCCTGTCATTACCGCCCGAAGGTGACGTGCAAGGCGGCGCAATGCTGTTGCCCTCGCAATTGCTCGGATCGCTGGACGGGGCCCATTGGTGCAAGGTACTGGCCGCCAGCAACCTGGTGGCTCTGGCTGCTGACAGTCGTGACAACGTGCGCGACCGACCTTTGGTGTTATCGGGCAAACGCTTGTACCTGCGTCGCTATTGGGCCTACGAGCGACGGATCGACCTTTCGTTGCGCGAGCGTCTGACGGAACACGAATCCACGCCGAGCGACCTGCTCCAGCGCCTCACAGGATTGTTTGGGCCTGCCCGGTCCGGTGAAGTGATCGACTGGCAGAAGCTTGCCTGCGCCCTGGCGACGCGCAGCGCCTTCAGCATCGTGACGGGGGGGCCGGGAACCGGCAAGACCACGACCGTCGTGCGCTTGCTGGCTTTGCTCCAGGCACCAGCGGTCGAGGCCGGCATGCCCCTGCGCATTCGCCTCGCCGCACCTACCGGCAAGGCTGCGGCGCGTCTGACAGAATCCATCAGCCAGCAAGTCCGGACCTTGAAGGTCACGGAAGAAATCCGGGAAAAGATCCCGTCCGACGTCACCACCGTTCACCGTCTGCTCGGCAGCCGGCCCGGGACTCGTCATTTTCGGCACCACGCGGGCAATCGCCTGCCGCTGGATGTATTGGTGGTGGACGAGGCCTCGATGATCGACCTGGAGATGATGGCCAATCTGCTCGACGCATTGCCGGCCCATGCGCGCCTTGTGCTGTTGGGTGACAAGGATCAGTTGGCTTCGGTAGAAGCCGGTGCGGTATTGGGGGATCTGTGTCGCGACGCGGAGGCGGGCTGGTACAGCCCGCAGACGCGCCAGTGGCTGGAAGCCGTCAGTGGCGAAAGCCTGCAGGCCAGCGGACTGCAGGAGGACGTGCAGGGTGCTCATCCATTGGCTCAACAGGTTGTGATGTTGCGCCATTCCCGGCGATTCGGAGAAGGCAGCGGTATTGGCCAACTGGCTCGTTGGGTCAACCAGCAGCAACCCGAAGAAGCACGCAAGTTGTTGTCTGCGCGAAGCCATGACGACGTGTATTCCTTGTCCCTCAAGGGGGAGCAGGACCGGGCTCTGGAACGCTTGTTGCTCGAAGGCCACGGTGAAGGACCGCAGGGTTATCGGCACTACTTGAGCCTGCTGCGCAATCAGCGCCCGGCGCTCGATAGTCCGCTGGAAGATTCACGCTGGACCGACTGGGCCCGGGAGGTGTTGCAAGCCTTCGACGCGTTCCAGTTGTTATGTGCCGTGCGCAAGGGGCCGTGGGGTGTGGAGGGCTTGAACCAGCGAGTGACGGACGCCTTGCTAAGGGCGCGCCTGATCGACAGTGACCAGCAGTGGTACGAAGGTCGCCCCGTGCTGATGACCCGCAACGATTACGGCCTGGGTTTGATGAACGGCGATATCGGCATCGCCCTCAAGCTTCCGGAGCGTGAGGGCCCCGAGGCCGGCAAGCAGGTTCTGCGTGTCGCCTTTCCGCGCAATGACGGCCAGGGTGGCGTGCGCTTTGTCCTGCCGAGCCGGCTCAATGATGTCGAAACCGTGTACGCCATGACCGTGCATAAATCCCAGGGCTCGGAATTTGCCCACACCGCGCTGATCCTCCCCGACGCCTTGAACCCCGTGCTGACCAAGGAACTGATCTACACCGGGATCACCCGGGCCAAGAACTGGTTCACCTTGATCGAGCCCCGAGCAGGGGTGTTCGAAGAGGCGGTGAGGCGCAAGGTCAAGCGCTTGAGCGGGTTGATGCTGGCGCTCGGCGCAGACTAATCGGCAAACAACATCTCCCGGCTTTCGCCCATCAGCAGGCCCTGATTCTGCTCGGTGACCTGGCGGATGTAATCCCACAACAGGGTGATCCGCTTGAGCTTCCTCAGGTCCTCGCGGCAGTACATCCAGAACTGTCGAGTGATATTGATTTCCTGTGGCAACACCGGCAGCAGGCGAGGGTCCTGAGTGGCGAGGAAGCACGGCAGGATGGCCAGTGAGCGCCCCTGCTGCGCCGCCACGAACTGCGCGATCACGCTGGTGCTGCGCAGATTGGCACTGGCGCCCGGCAGCACGTTGGCCAGGTACAGCAGCTCCGAGCTGAACGCCAGGTCGTCGACGTAACTGATAAACGAATGTTTCGCCAGGTCTGCCGGGCGGCGGATGGCCGGGTGGTTGTCGAGATAGTCCTGGGTCGCGTACAGCTGTAACCGGTAGTCGCACAATTTGCAGCATACATACGGACCATGCTCCGGACGCTCCAGGGCGATAACGATGTCGGCCTCGCGCTTGGACAGGCTGATGAAGTGCGGCAGCGGCAGAATATCCACCGAAATGGCCGGATAGGTGTCGACGAAGTGGCTCAGCTGCGGCGTGATGAAAAAGCTGCCGAAACCTTCGGTGCAGCCCATGCGCACATGGCCGGACAGCGCCACGCCGGACCCGGAAACCTGCTCGCACGCCATGTGCAAGGTGCTTTCGATCGACTCGGCATACCCCATCAACCGCTGGCCTTCGGCGGTCAGGACAAAGCCGTTGGTCCGGGATTTCTCGAACAGCAAGGTGCCCAACGCCGTTTCCAGGGAACTGATGCGCCGCGACACTGTGGTGTAGTCCACCGCCAGGCGCTTGGCCGCAGTGCTGGCTTTGCGTGTGCGGGCGACTTCAAGGAAAAACTTGAGGTCATCCCAGTTCAACGAACCGAGGGAGGTGATGTTTTTTTGCATGTTGGACCGGTTTTTATGTGCGTTCTTATTAGAAGTTTGCACATCTATACTCCAAAAACAGTCCGTTAACCATTTCGCGGCACACGCCTCATCTCAAGGCGACTTTTTCGCCTTGGCTCCCAGATAAAAATAAACATCCGGAGACCCACATGAACGTATCGCTCACGCCTAACGAAACCACCGTGCAGAAGGTCAAGCTGTTGATCGACGGCCAGTGGGTCGAGTCCAAGTCCACCGAATGGCACGACATCGTCAACCCGGCGACCCAGCAAGTGCTGGCCAAAGTGCCGTTTGCCACCGCCGAAGAAGTCGACGCCGCCATCAGCGCCGCTCATCGTGCTTTCCAGACCTGGAAGCTGACGCCAATCGGCGCGCGGATGCGCATCATGCTCAAGCTCCAGGCGCTGATCCGCGAGCATTCCAAGCGCATCGCCGCGGTCCTGAGTGCCGAGCAGGGCAAGACCATTGCCGACGCCGAAGGCGATATTTTCCGTGGCCTGGAAGTGGTCGAGCACGCCTGTTCCATCGGCAGCCTGCAAATGGGCGAATTCGCTGAAAACGTCGCCGGTGGCGTCGACACCTACACCCTGCGCCAGCCGATCGGCGTGTGCGCGGGCATCACCCCGTTCAACTTCCCGGCGATGATTCCGCTGTGGATGTTCCCGATGGCTATCGCCTGCGGCAACACCTTCGTGCTCAAACCGTCGGAACAGGACCCGATGTCGACCATGCTCCTGGTGGAACTGGCGATCGAGGCGGGTATTCCGGCCGGCGTGCTCAACGTCGTGCATGGCGGCAAGGACGTGGTGGACGGGCTCTGCACCCACAAGGACATCAAGGCAGTTTCCTTCGTCGGTTCGACCGCTGTCGGTACCCACGTCTATGACCTGGCGGGCAAACACGGCAAGCGTGTGCAATCGATGATGGGCGCCAAGAACCACGCCGTGGTGCTGCCGGACGCCAATCGCGAACAAGCGCTGAATGCGCTGGTGGGGGCCGGCTTCGGTGCTGCCGGTCAACGTTGCATGGCCACTTCTGTGGTGGTGCTGGTGGGCGCGGCCAAGCAATGGTTGCCGGATCTCAAGGCGCTGGCGCAAAAACTCAAGGTCAATGCCGGCAGCGAGCCGGGCACCGATGTCGGTCCGGTGATCTCGAAAAAAGCCAAGGCACGGATTCTCGATCTGATCGAAAGCGGCATCAAGGAAGGCGCCAAACTGGAGCTGGACGGTCGCGAGATCTCGGTTCCCGGTTACGAGAAGGGTAACTTCGTCGGCCCGACCCTGTTCTCCGGCGTGACCACCGACATGCAGATCTATACCCAGGAAATCTTCGGCCCGGTGCTGGTGGTGCTGGAAGTCGCCACTCTCGATGAGGCCATCGCCCTGGTCAACGCCAACCCGTTCGGCAACGGCACGGGCCTGTTCACCCAGAGCGGTGCGGCGGCGCGTAAATTCCAGAACGAGATCGATGTCGGCCAGGTCGGTATCAACATCCCGATCCCGGTGCCGGTGCCGTTCTTCAGCTTCACCGGTTCCCGTGGTTCCAAACTCGGCGACCTCGGCCCGTATGGCAAGCAAGTGGTGCAGTTCTACACTCAGACCAAGACCGTCACCAGCCGCTGGTTCGATGACGACAGCGTCAACGACGGTGTGAACACCACGATCAACCTGCGTTAAGGAGCCGGACATGAAAATTGCTTTTATCGGTCTGGGCAACATGGGCGCGCCGATGGCGCGCAACCTGATCAAGGCCGGCCATGCACTGCGCCTGGTGGACCTGAACAAAACCGTGTTGGCGGAGCTGGAGCAACTAGGCGGCAGTATCAGCGCATCGGCCCGCGAAGCGGCAGAGGGCGCCGAACTGGTCATCACCATGCTGCCTGCCGCGGTGCATGTGCGCAGTGTGTGGCTGGGTGAAGACGGCGTGCTCGCCGGTATCGGTAAAGGCGTACCGGCCGTGGATTGCAGCACCATCGATCCGCAGACCGCGCGGGACGTAGCCGCTGCCGCCGCCAAACAGGGTGTGGCCATGGCCGATGCGCCGGTCTCTGGCGGTACCGGTGGTGCAGCCGCCGGGACGCTGACCTTCATGGTCGGCGCCACCCCTGAACTGTTCGCCACCCTGCAACCGGTACTGGCGCAAATGGGCCGCAACATCGTCCATTGTGGTGAGGTTGGCACCGGGCAAATCGCTAAAATCTGCAACAACCTGCTGCTGGGGATTTCCATGGTCGGCGTCAGCGAAGCCATGGCGCTGGGCGATGCCCTGGGCATCGACACCAAGGTGTTGGCGGGCATCATCAACAGCTCTACCGGACGTTGCTGGAGTTCGGAGATGTACAACCCGTGGCCGGGCATCGTCGAAACGGCGCCAGCGTCGCGCGGTTATACCGGTGGTTTCGGGGCTGAACTGATGCTCAAGGATCTGGGGCTGGCCACTGAAGCGGCGCGCCAGGCGCATCAGCCCGTGGTGCTCGGCGCGGTGGCCCAGCAGTTGTATCAGGCGATGAGTTTGCGTGGGGAAGGCGGCAGCGACTTCTCGGCGATCATCAACAGCTATCGCAAGCCTGTGTAGGAGCAGCCGGTCGACGCTCCTACAGGTAAGGCATGTGCGCATCAACATTTACCGGGAGTCCGCGTCGGGCGGGCTCCCGGTTTTTTATTCGGAAAAAGATCGCAGCCAGCGATCTTTTGCTTGGTGAGGGGCGTTACCAGGAATGATCGTTCATCCGGACGCTGGCAAATGTCGACTCATTTCGCGCCTGCTCCAACGTCGTCACCGGCCTGGTCGATGGCTGCTGAACAATCGTAAGCGTTGCCGGTTTTTGACTCATTTCAGAGCCGGCGCGCTCGTCGCCAGGTGGGACGCCGAAGTACTCGCGATAGCATTTGGAAAAGTGGGGCGTGGACACAAAACCGCAGGCGGCCGTCAACTCAATGATCGACATCGACGTTTGCTTGAGCAACTGCCGCGCTCGAATGAGGCGTAATCTGAGGTAGTAACGGGACGGCGTGCAGTTCAGGTATTTCTGGAATAGCCGCTCCAATTGCCGACGTGACAGATCAACGTAATCTGCCAGATCATCCAGTTCGATCGGCTCCTCGAGGTTGGCCTCCATCAACGCAACGATTTCCTGCAGCTTGGGTTGATGAGTGCCCAGCACATGCTTGAGCGGTACGCGCTGATGGTCCTGTTCGTTGCGTATGCGTTCGTAGACAAACATCTCCGAAATGGCAGCGGACAATTCATGGCCATGATCGCGGCCGATCAGGTGCAGCATCATGTCCATGGGCGCCGTTCCGCCGGAGCTGGTGAACCGGTTCCGGTCAAGGGTAAACAGACTCGCGCTCATGCTGACCCGCGGGAAAGCTTCCTGCATGGCGGCCAGAAACTCCCAATGCACACGGCACTCGTAGCCATCGAGCAGGCCCGCTTTGGCCAGTGCCCAGCTACCGGTGCATATGCCTCCCAGCCGCCTGGATTGACGCGCCAGGGCTTTGAGCCAGGCAATGTGCTCGCGGGTGACCACATTCTGGATACCTACGCCACCGCACACGATCACAGTGTCTGTCACCCTGGGATCGTTCCACGAGGCGTCCGGGGTGATCGGCACGCCGTCACTGGCCCATACTGGCTCGCCACCGGGGCTGAACGTGTGCCAGCGGTATAGCTCTTGCCCTGACAATTGATTGGCCATGCGCAGTGGCTCTACAGCGGACGCCAGGGAAATCAGCGTGAATTGATCCAGCAACAGAAAACCAACGGATTGAGTCGTACCGACGGATACGCTGGAGCTCGATGACATTGTGGTCATGTCCTCACGAAGAGAGATGGCGGCCCGAGGCACGGTAGCGTGTAACGCACCTGCCTTGGGTACGCGCAAGTATCAGGTTCTCGCAGGTATCTCTCTTGTGTTATCCCACTGACGTCGCCCTTGCGGATTGCGCAGGTTGACGCGATGTGACCAGGCCGATAAAGGAAATCGCCAGCGCCAGGCCAATAGTCGTGCTCACTTCGGTACGGTGTTCAGGGGTGACCATCATCACCGCCAGCGCTGCGCAAATGAACGCGATCACCAGCCACGTCAGCCATGGAAACAGCCACATGCGAAAGGTCAGCTCGACGTTCTGTCGGCGCAGCATCCGGCGCATGCGCAGCTGCGACACCGCAATGGCCAGGTACACCAGCAAGGCAATCGCACCGGAACTGGCCAGCAGGAAGTCAAACAGTCCGGCGGGCATGAAGTAGCTCCACACGGTGATCGCCGCGCCCAGCACGGTGCTGGCGATGACTGCTGCCCGCGGCACGCCTTCGGAGGAGGTCGCCTTGAGCGCCTTCGGCGCATCGCCACGACGGCCCAGCGAGTACAGCATGCGCGAGGCAATGTAGATCGAGGAGTTCATGCAACTGGCCACGGCAATCAGCACCACCACGTCCACCATGAACTTGGCGTGGGGAATGTTCATGATTTCCAGTGCGCGCTGGTAGGAGCCTACCGAAGCCAACAGCGGATCGTTCCAGGGCACCACGGAGATGACCACGAAAATCGACAGCAGGTAAAACACCCCGATGCGCCAGATCACCGAACGGGTTGCCTTGGCAATGTTCTGTGACGGGTTGTCGGATTCGGCGGCGGCGATGGTGACCGCCTCGGTACCGATGAAGCTGAACATGATGGTGATGAAGGCGCCGACTACCGCCGACAGGCCGTTGGGAGCAAACCCGCCGTGCTCGGCCATCAGGCCGCTCAATCCGCTGACTTCCCGGTCGGGAACCCAGCCCATCAACACGGCAAAACCTACGGCGATGAAACCAATGATCGCTACGACCTTGGCCATGGCGAACCAGAACTCGAACTCGCCGTACTTGGACACACTGAACAGGTTGGTCACCACCAGTGCAATGATCGACACCAGGGCAAACAGCCAGGCATCGATCTGGGGAAACCACTGGTTCAACACATGGCCGGCGGCCAGCGCTTCGATAGGAATCACCAGCACCCAGAACCACCAGTAGAGCCAACCGATGGTGAAGCCCGCCCAACGGCCGATTGCCTGGTCGGCATAGGTGGAGAACGAGCCGGTGTCCGGGTTGGCCACCGCCATTTCACCGAGCATCCGCATGACCAGAACGACCAACAGGCCAGAGAATAGATAGGCCAGCAAGACGGCCGGGCCAGCAGCCGCAATGGCATGTCCTGAGCCAACGAATAAACCTGCGCCGATAATCCCGGCGATAGACAACATGGTGACGTGACGAGGCTTGAAGCCCTGCGCCAATTGGCCACTCGAATCCTTGGAGCTCGGGCTGATCATTGTTTTTTTTCTCTGGTGAACGACATTTAGGCGTGCTGATGGGGGGCAGCGATCATCACGGGTTGTCTGTTGCCCTTTCTGAAAGCGGCGCCCTCCAGACGCTGCTGTTCTTGTCGAACCCATCATCGCGATGTGGTTATTACGATGAAAAACAGCGCCACCTTACCCGGCTTGTCCGCCGCTCCAGTTCTCTGATCGCGTCACCTCTGTGTCTGAAATCGACACGAGCAAGCTTTGCGTTCGCGATTAAAACCAGTCGGTCACGGAATGGCAATAAGCAACCATTTTGTTTTGTTGGGAGATCTGCCAGGTCCGCAGCGAATGGGGGGAGCGGGCGTTATGAGCGTGCAGGACGTTTTCGGGACGGGCCGATTGCAGGCGCAGGTGATTGCGCAGGGCTTGTGCCGCAGCGAGTAGTTACTTCGGTAGCCACTCGCTGCGGCAGGGTACTGCGAACGTCGATAGTGGTTTTAGCGGGGGTGTTCAGGCAAACACGAAATACTTGCGCACGGTTTCCACCACTTCCCACGTCCCTTTCATCCCGGGCTCGATGACGAAAATGTCGCCGGCGCGCAGGTGGATCGGCGCCATGCCTTCCGGCGTGATGATGCAGTAGCCTTCCTGGAAGTGGCAGTATTCCCACTTCACGTATTCCACGTACCACTTGCCCGGCGTGCAAATCCAGGTGCCCATGATCTTGCTGCCGTCTTCACTGGTGTAGGCGTTGAGGTTGACGGTGTGCGGGTCGCCTTCGAGTTTTTCCCATTTGCAGGCGTCGAGCACAGGCAGCGGGTGGGTGTCGCGGAGAACGGTAATCGGTGCGGTCATGATGACTCCGGGCAGTGGGCTCAAGAACTGAAGTCGCACCCTATAGCGCCCGTCCATTGTTCAGTTGTCTGTAGTCGACACTGAGCTGTCCAGAAACGCACGGCCCTCAAAGGCTGGTCAGTGGGCAGTCGAGCCTGGATTGTTCGAGGTTGTTCTCGAACTCGACCAATTGCGAGTGCTGTTGCGACAGCGCCGCTATCCGTTCGCCGATTTCCTGTTTTTTGCTGGCGATGACCTGATGTGCCCGCTCCCATGGCAACTGCGGGCCCTGATGTCCAGCGAAGACTGACTGCAACTCCTTGAGTTTGAAACCCAGCTGCTGGGCACACTTGATGAACATCAGCAGGTCGACACTGTTCTGGTCATAGATGCGGTACTTGCCCTGACGGCGAGCGGCAGGCAGCAGGCCAATCGATTCGTAGTGACGGATGCTTTTGACAGTGGTTCCGGAACGTTGCGCGGCTTGGCCGATGTACATGGGAAGCTCCTTTTCTCCAAGGGTAACGCTCGGTGCATTATCGACAGACTCAACCACTGGCGATAGCTTCGGCTTGCCGTAGCCAAGCCGCATGCCGGTCCGCGCTGGCGCCGAGAATTGGCCCGAACGTGAGGGTTCGGGTTGGCTTGATACCACAGAATTCCAGCGTGGTTTTACGGACCTGATGCAAACCGGGCATGCGGTAGATCCAGCGGAAGTACCAGGGCGGTGTGTCCATGGTCACCAGCAGGTGGGCGGTTCGGCCGCGCAGGAGTTTGTCGGGGAAGGCTTTGCCCTGGCGATACTTGAAGGCAAAACCGGGCAAGAACACCCGGTCGAAAAAGCCCTTGAGCAAGGCCGGTACGCCACCCCACCAGATCGGATAAACCAGCGTCAGTTGTTCGGCCCACAGGATATCGGCCTGAGCGTTACCCAAGTCGGCTTCCAGCGGCTGGACCTGCTGATAGCCTTCGCGCAACACCGGGTCAAAATCCATGCTGCCCAGAAATAACTGCCGCACCTCATGCCCGGCGCGCATTGCCGACTGTGTGTAACGCTCGGCAAGGGTGGCGCAGAAGCTGTTGCTGGACGGATGCCCGAGGATCACCAGTATTCGTTTGCCCATCATCGCTGTCCTTGAAGATGAAACTTCAAGGATAAAGTCTGCCCCTCAAGGGAGAGTCAAGGCGTGCAGCAGGGCCTTGGCATAGCCGGGTAATGCGGCAAAGTCCCGGGCACAGAGCAACAGTTTGCGTTGGCCCCAGGGTTCTTGCAGGGCGAGGCTTTTGAAAGACAGTCCACCGGACCAGCGTTCGACGGCGGCCAGCGGTACGATTGCCAGTCCCGCCCCGCGGGCGACCATGCGCATCACGCCATCGAAACCGTCGGCGCGGATGCGAACCTGCATGCGCAGGCCGGTGTGAAGTGCCTGTTCTTCCAAGTACACCGCCAACGCGCTGTTGGCATTCAGGCCGACATAGTCGTGATGCAGCGTGTCGGTGAAGCTCACTGAAGTCGCCTGTGCCAAGGAGTGTTCACGGGGCATGATCAGCACCAGCGGATCGTCGCGGAACGGTCGGGTCTGCAAGTCATCGGTGTCCACCGCGTCGGAAACGATGCCGAGGTCCGCTGCACCCTGGCGCAAGGCGTGGGTGATGCGGGCGCTGGGCAATTCCTGCAGGTCGATGTTGAGGTTGGGATGGCTGTGCAGGAAGTCCGCGAGCAGCTCTGGCAGGTACTCGGTGATCGCCGTGGTATTGCACAGCAGGCGCACCTGACCTTTGACGCCCTTGGCGTATTCGGCCAGGTCCTGTTGCAGGCGTTCGGCTTGTTGCAGCAGCACCCGGGCGTGTCGGGCCAGGGCATTGCCGGCCGGCGTTGGCGTTACACCGCGCCGGCCTCTTTCGAGAAACCCGATCCCCAGTGAGGCTTCCATGGCACGAATGCGCGCACTGGCTGCCGCCAGGGACAGATGACTGCGTGCGGCGCCGGCGGTGATGTTGCCGGTGTCGAGGATGTTCAGGTACAGGCGCAGGTCGGTCAGGTCGAAGTGCATTACAGCAACCTCTGGATTTGTGTTGTCTGGATGGGCGCCTTAGCGGGCAAGCCCGCTCCCACAGGTGACGCGATTCACTGTGGGAGCGAGCTTGCTCGCGATGGGGACGGCACATTCAACATTGGCAGTGATTGATCCACCGCTATCGCGAGCAAGCTCGCTGCCACAGGGGTTGCATGTACTCAAAGATATTTACCGGGAGATCACGTCGGGTGATCCCCCGGTTTTTTTGTATCAGGCAAACACAAAATATTTGCGCACGGTTTCCACCACTTCCCACGTCCCTTTCATCCCGGGCTCGATGACGAAAATATCGCCGGCGCGCAGGTGGATCGGCGCCATGCCTTCCGGCGTGATGATGCAGTAGCCTTCCTGGAAGTGGCAGTATTCCCACTTCACGTATTCCACGTACCACTTGCCCGGCGTGCAGATCCAGGTGCCCATGATCTTGCTGCCGTCTTCACTGGTGTAGGCGTTGAGGTTGACGGTGTGCGGGTCGCCTTCGAGTTTTTCCCATTTGCAGGCGTCGAGTACGGGCAGCGGGTGGGTGTCGCGAAGAACGGTAATCGGTGCGGTCATGATGACTCCGGGCATGAGGGAGAGCTGAAGTCGCACCTATAGGGCCTGGCCGGGCATCAGTTGTCTGTGCTCGACATTGATGTATCCAGAAACGCAGCGGCCATTGCTTGGACGCGTTACCCGAAGCGGTTGAAATTTACCCTCGATAATTGATCGATTTCCGGCGGTTTCTGCGAAAGACCCGAGCATTACCGAAAGTTTTCGCAAGAACATGCACTGGTATCACTCGTATCATTCACTTCGGAAAAGGCCGAGAGCTTTGCTATGAAAAAAACAATGTCGTGGTGGGACATCAGCCCGCCCCTGAGTACCGCAACCCCGACCTGGCCGGGTGATACGCCGTTTCAGGAAGAACGCGTCTGGAGCTTGGGGCCCGAGTGCCCTGTGAATGTCGGGCGCATCACGCTGTCGCCGCACACCGGCGCCCATGTCGACGCGCCACTGCACTACAGCGCGGATGGCAAGGCCATTGGCGAAGTGTCGCTGGACGTCTATATCGGGCCTTGCCGGGTGTTGCATTGCCTGGACAGTGGCCAACTGGTGCAGCCGGAGCAACTGCAGGGGCGCCTGGACCATCTGCCTGAGCGCGTCCTGCTGCGTACTTATCGAAACGCACCGCTGACCACCTGGGACCCGAATTTCACCGCCGTCGCCAAAGAAACCGTCGATCTGCTGGCCAGCCTCGGCGTGCGGCTGATCGGCATCGATACGCCGTCGCTGGACCCGCAGCAATCCAAGACCATGGATTCGCACAACGCGGTGGCGCATCACGGCATGGCCATTCTCGAAGGCATCGTGCTCGATGAAGTCCCCGAAGGCGATTATGAACTGATCGCGCTGCCGTTACGTTTTGCCAATCTTGATGCCAGCCCGGTCCGGGCCATATTGCGTCCACTGAATTCACCGCCACATGAGGAGCCTGCTCAATGAGCCAATGTCCGTATTCGCCTGCCAATCAGACAGAAGAATGGCATAACGCCGAGCTGAATTTTTCCGACTCCATGAGCTACGGCGACTACCTGGACCTGGGGCGTATTCTCAGTGCCCAGCACCCGTTGTCGCCGGACCACAACGAGATGCTGTTCATCATCCAGCACCAGACCTCCGAGCTGTGGATGAAGCTGATGCTGCACGAGCTCAAGGCCGCCCGCGAACACGTTCGGCTGGGTGAGTTGCCGCCGGCCTTCAAGATGCTGGCGCGGGTCTCGCGGATCTTTGATCAGCTGGTGCATGCGTGGACGGTGCTGGCCACCATGACGCCCACCGAGTACCACTCGATCAGGCCTTTCCTGGGGCAATCGTCGGGCTTCCAGTCGTTTCAGTACCGTGAAATCGAGTTCATCCTGGGCAACAAGAGCGCAACGCTATTGCGCCCCCACGCCCATCGGCCGGAGCTGTTGCAGGAGCTAGAAAAAGCCATCGCCACCCCTTCGCTGTATGACGAAGCCATTCGCTTGATGGCCAGCGCCGGCCTGACGATCGACCCGCAGCGTTTCGAGCATGATCCGGCCGCCCCGACGCAGCATGACGCCTCGGTCGAAGCGGCCTGGCGTGTGGTCTACAAGGATCCGTCGCGTTATTGGGATCTCTATCAACTGGCCGAGAAATTCATCGATCTCGAAGACTCGTTCCGCCAGTGGCGCTTCCGCCATGTCACCACGGTCGAGCGGATCATCGGCTTCCAACCCGGCACTGGCGGCACTGAAGGGGTGGGATATCTGCGCAAGATGCTCGATACCGTGCTGTTCCCGGAGTTGTGGCGGGTGCGTTCGACCCTTTGACCTGACAGGCATTAAAAAGCCCCGGCATTCAATGAATGCCGGGGCTTTTTGTTGCACGCAGGATTATTGAGCGACTGACAAGCCGCGATCCCGCGCCACACGTATCCGGTAGAACAGGTAAATGATCGCCACCCACACCGGGATGGCGATGACCGAGGCGCGTATGCCCGGAATCATCCACATCACGCAGATGATCATGGCCATGAACGCCAGGCACAGGTAGTTGCTGTAGGGAAACCAGAACGACTTGAAGCCCGGCACGATGCCTTGCTGGCCCATGATCTTGCGAAACTTCAGGTGGGTCAGGCTGATCAGCGTCCAGTTGATCATCAACGAGGCGACCACCAGGGCGAACAGCAATTCCAGCGCTTCATGGGGCGCCAGGTAGTTGACCAGCACGGACAGCATGGTGATCAGCGCCGAGATGCCCAGCGCCCGCAGTGGCACGCCCTGTTTGTTCAGTTTCATCAGCGACTTCGGTGCGTCGCCCTGTTCGGCCAGGCCGTAGAGCATGCGGCTGTTGCAGTAGACGCCGCTGTTGTAGACCGAGAGCGCGGCGGTGAGCACCACGAAGTTGAGGATGTGCGCGGCGGTGTCGCTGCCGATCAGCGAGAAGATCTGTACGAACGGGCTGCCGCTGTAGGCATCGCCGGACGCGCCGAGGGTCTGCAGCAGTTGATCCCAGGGGTACAGCGATAGCAGCACGGTGAGTGCGCCGACATAGAAGATCAACACGCGATAAACCACCTGGTTGATCGCCTTGGGAA
The DNA here is from genome assembly GCF_052114525.1 of Pseudomonas sp. KB_15. NCBI lineage: Bacteria > Pseudomonadati > Pseudomonadota > Gammaproteobacteria > Pseudomonadales > Pseudomonadaceae > Pseudomonas > Pseudomonas sp. KB_15. Next base: position 21,699 of record NZ_JBFREX010000020.1, read on the forward strand.
TCACCTTCCTCGGCTCGCTGGCTTCAGCGGCGGTGATGCCGACCAGTTCCAGGCCGCCGAAGGAGAACATGATGAACGCCATCGACATCAGCAAGCCGGTGGTGCCGTTGGGGAAGAAACCGCCGTGGCTCCACAGGTTACTGACCGACGCCTGCGGGCCGCCGGTGCCGCTGAACAGCATGTAGCAGCCCAGGACGATCATGCCGATGATTGCCACGACCTTGATGATCGCGAACCAGAACTCCATCTCGCCGAAGACTTTTACGTTCATCGTGTTGATCAGGTTGACCAGGACGAAGAACACCGCGGCGCTGACCCAGGTCGGGATCTCCGGCCACCAGAACTGCACGTACTTGCCGACGGCCGTCAGCTCGGCCATGCCCACCAGCACGTACAGCACCCAGTAATTCCAGCCGGACAGGAAGCCGGCATAACCGCTCCAGTACTTGTGGGCGAAGTGACTGAACGAACCGGCCACCGGCTCCTCGACAATCATCTCGCCCAACTGGCGCATGATCAGGAAGGCGATGAACCCGGCAATCGCATAACCGAGGATCATCGACGGGCCGGCCGACTTGAGCACGCCTGCAGAGCCGAGGAACAGCCCGGTACCAATAGCCCCGCCCAGGGCGATCAGTTGAATATGGCGATTTTTCAACCCCCGCTTGAGCGTTCCCTGTTGCAAGATTTCATCCGCCATCTCGTTCCCTTCTGGTTATTGTTGTCAGGCCTGATTTGAAAGATCAGATATTACTCTCGGTGAACTTTTCGTAGTACAGGTGAATGCTGTCCATTGCCTGGGTCTGCAACCAGTCCTTGATCGACTCGACCATCGGCGGTGGACCGCAGACGTACATGTCGACCGGCGCGTCGCGCAGTTCACTGATGTCGAAATGCTCGGCAATGTAGCCTCGCTTGCCCGTCCACTGTGGCGATGGATCGCTGACGACTTCGGTGTAGCGAAACCCCGGAAGGCGTTCGGCATAGGCCTCAATCCGTGCGCGTTCGCACAGATCGGCAGCGTCGCGCACGCCGTAGTACAGGTGCACCGGTTGCGCACAACCACGTTCGGCGAGGTCGTCGAGCATGCCCAGCAGTGCCGACAGCCCGGTTCCGCCCGCCACCAGAATCAGCGGTTTGGCCACATGCCGCAGATAGAACGCACCCAGAGGGGCCTCCAGCATGATTTCGTCGCCCACCCGGCAGCGTTCACGGATGTAGTTGCTCATCACCCCGTCGGGCAACAGGCGAATCAAAAATTGCAGTTGATTGTGTTCACTCGGCCGATTGGCAAACGAGTAGGAACGCTTGCTTTCGGTCCCCGGAATCAACAACCGGGCGTATTGCCCCGGCAGAAAATCCAGTGGGGTCGTCGTACCGAGATCCAGGTGCAGGATCGCGGTGCCGGCTGAAATCTGCCTGACGTCAGTCACCGTTGCGCTCAGTTGTTCCGGACCCGAGGCGTTGCACAGGCTGGAGGCGAAGTCGAAATAGAACGCCGCGTCGGACTTCACTCGGGTCTGGCAGGTGAGCATCTTGCGCTGCTGCAGGTCCAGGCTCGAGAGCGCTTCCTCGTCCACGTAATCCTGGCTGTAGTCGCCCGATTCACAGCGACCCTGACAGGTTCCGCAGACGCCTTCGCGGCAATCCAGGGGAATGTTGATGCCGTTGCGCAGGGCGGCGTCGAGCAGGATTTCGTTGGGCTGTACCGGAAAGAACAGGGTTTTGCCGTCGGCAAAGCTGAACGCTACTTTGTGATTCATGCCTCGGTCTCCATGGGTTCAGAGGTGGTAGAAGTCGAGTACCGAGTTGATGGTGTCGTTGAGCAGCAGCACATGCTTGCGGCTGATCAGCCAGCTGTCGGCATGAGGCTTGAGATGATAGGTCGCACGGCCAAAGAACTGCTCGGCCGTGGCCAGTCGATAGAACAAGGTGTGCCAGTTCAGGCGCACCTCCAGCTCGCCGTTCTCCAGTTCGTCGATCTGCACGTTGTTGATCAAATGCAAGGTGCGCGGCATCGGCGTCGAAGACGCGGACTTGCCCGTGCGCAGACGGAACACGCGGTCTTCCAGGCCGGAACGGTTGGGGTAGTAGATCAGCGACATTTCGCGTTTTGGGTCGCGGGTGTAGACGTGTTCCGAGTCCCATTGCGGCAGGTGGAACTCACTCTGTTCGTCGAACAACTGGAGATAGGCGTCCCAATCCTGGGCGTCACACAGTTCGGATTTGCGATAGAAAAACTGTTCGATCTGGTACTTCAATTGCGCATTCATCATTGCACCTCACGGAGTTTCAGGGATTTCGCGTCCAGGCCATCGAGCAGGAATTTCTGCCAGTTGCTGTGCTGGTTGACGTACAGCCCTTCGTGGGTGAATTCAGTGCCGGTCATGGCCGGGGCAATGCCGATCGCTTCGCTGTTGGGCGTGGCGCCGGTGGCCCATTGGTGACTGCCTCGGGAAATGTCGCTCCAGCGCTCCAGGCGCGCCTGGAAACCGCGTTGGGCTTCACGGAATTCCACCAGGTCATCCGGTGTACCCAGGCCCGAGACATTGAAGAAATCCTCGAACTGGCGAATGCGGTTTTCGCGGTCGGCGTCCGACTCGTTTTTCACCCCCAGGCACTGGCTGATGATCTCGGTCTTGTTCCAGGCCACCGGGCGGATGATGCGCAGTTGCGAGCTGATCTGATCGAGGAAAAACAGGCTTGGATAGATGTTCAGGTTGCGCAGGCGATGCATCATCCATTCGGCTTTTTGCTGGCCGTGTTCTTCGACCAGGCGCGGCATGATCGTCGCGTAGCCGGAGCGCACCGTCGGGTTCGGCATGTCGCTGAATAACACGCTATGACCATTGTTGAAGGCGAACCAGCCGTCATCGGTATTGGCGTCGCCGGCACCGAGTTTGCTGTAGTCGAGGGTACTGCCGCTGCTGGTGCCGTTCTCGCTGTTGACCTGCTGGCGGTGTTGCACCGTGGCCACGTAGTTATAGTGAACAGTGCTGACGTGGTAGCCGTCGAGGCCGTTTTCGTTCTGCAGTTTCCAGTTGCCGTCGTAGGTGTAGGCCGACTTGCCGGGCAGCACTTCCAGCTCACCGGTTGGTGACTGGGCAACCATCATGTCGAAGAACACCTTGGCGTCGCCGAGGAAGTCTTCGAGGCTGTTGTCGGCGTGTACGTCGAGACTGATGAACACGAAGCCCTTGTAGCTCTCGATACGGGCCTTTTTCAGGCCCCGGGTGGCCTTGTCGAAACCTTCCGGGTACTCGCCGGGCGCCTTGACCTTCACCAGGCGGCCGTCGCTTTTGTAGCACCAGGCGTGGAACGGGCAAGTGAAGGTCGACTGGTTGCCCTTGCCGACGCGGGTCAGGGTTGTGCCGCGATGCTGGCAGGCGTTGATCAGGGCGTTGAGTTTTCCTTCACCGTCGCGGGTGATGATCATCGGCTGACGGCCGGCGCGCATGGTGACGAAGTCGTGATTGTTGGCCAGCTCGCTTTCGTGGCAGGCGTAGATCCAGTTCTTCTCGAAGATCAGTTCCATCTCCAGATCGAACAACTGCGGCTCGGTGAAAATGTCCCGGGCGATGCGGAACACGCCCTCTACCGGACGGAAATCCAGGCAGCCTTTGATAAACGCTTTCCACTGCTCGACGTTTTTTTCGCCACTCATGGGTGTGTACCTGTTTTTATTGGGGCTAATCGTGGGCTCATTAGAGGGGGCAGGGCGGGTAGGGGTCTATCCGGTTAGTCGGCGAAGGCAGTCCATAAAATTGGTGCGGTAACACCTACCCGGTATCAGGCTGGGCAGCGACGACTCAAACGGCGCACCAGGCGATGAACGGCTGCCCCTGTTTGCAGCAATCAGGTACTGTTTTGTGCAGCGTCGAATGCGGTTTGATAGCGATTGTCTGCCTCTGGCCGGCGGCGTTATCCGCTTAGTTGAGGATTGCTATCCGCTAAGTTGGCGCTGGTGTTTTGTGGCTTGGAACTTGCCTTTCCAATCCTGAGACGCGCCGTCAGAGCGCGCCGAAAAAATAGCCCGTGAGTGCGCCGTGATGAACAGCAAAACTGATCCGCAGTGTCGCGACATTCGTGTCGACAGCGATGACCTTGAGGCCGCGAGGCGCTGGATGTCCGGTATCTGCGGGCCGCATCGACTCGTCACCACGACGCCCGAACGGATCCGTTTTCATCACAGCGCCAACATGTTCAAGTCGATGGCCACGACCCTTGGCACCATCGAGTACGGCACCGATGTCACCATCGATATCGAAGACGCCGAGCACTTCAGCAGTTACAGCCTGAGTCTGCCGCTGGTGGGCGAGCAGGAGTTGAGCAAGAACGGCAGCGTGGTGAAGTCCGACCGCGATCAAGGGGTGATCATTTCCCCGAATGAAAACCAGCTGTTGGCGATCTCCGGCGATTGCCGCAAGGTCCAGGTGGTGATAACCCGAGTCGCCATGAGCGAGTCTCTGGAGGGGCTTCTACAGCGGCCTCTGGATACGCCGCTGCGGTTCGAGCCGGTGATGGACGCGGTCGACGGAGCGTCGGCCTCATGGTGGCGCATGGCGCGCTATTTCATCGCCGAGCTGGAGCGCAGCAGCGAACTCTATGAGCAGGTGGCCTTCACTCGGGACATTGAAAGTTCGCTGATCAAAGGCTTGATCCTCGCTCAGCCGAACAACTATTCAGAAGAACTGCGAAACGTGCTGGGCGTGAAGTTGCCGCACTACCTGATCAGGGCCCGGCAGTACATCCATGCAAACGCCCGCGAAGCCCTGCACCTGGAGGACATTGAAGCCGCCGCCGGAGTCTCGCGCTTCAAGCTGTTCGAGGCGTTCAAGAAGTACTTCGCCTTGTCGCCGATGGCCTACCTGAAAAAATACCGCTTGAACGCCGTGCGTCAGGAGATTCTTGAGCACGGTTCTGCGCGCAATATTTCCGCTATCGCCATGGGCTGGGGCTTCACCCATCTCGGGCGTTTTTCCGCCGAGTACCGCAAGTTGTTCGACGAAACACCGACCATAACCTTGCAGCGCAACGAAGCCCGCCGCATGCGTGGCTTCTGAGGGGCCGGGCGCCCTTACTTGCGCACCACCAGATCCAGCAATTCGTCGCGCTCCTTGATTTTCTGCAGGACGATTTCCGAGCGGATATCGGTGACACCCACCGTGCGGTTCAGGTGATTCACGATGAAATCCGAGAAGTGTTTCAGGTTGCGCGCCTGTACTCGCAACACATAGTTGCTCGCCCCGGTAATCACATAGGCGGTGACCACTTCCGGCCACGACTGGACCTTCTTGATGAAGGTCTCGTGCCAGTCCGCGACGTCCTGTCGCAACGACACATGGACGATGGCTTCCAGTTCGATTCCCAGCCGTTCGGCATTCAGCACCGCGCGATAGCCGGTGATGATTCCCTCGCTTTCCAGCAGGCGTAGTCGACGCAAGCAAGCTGACGGCGACAGCGCGACTTTCTCTGCCAATTCCTGGTTGCTGATACGACCATCCTGTTGCAGTTGATGGAGGATTCGCAGGTCTGTCGAGTCGAGATTCATGGTTGAAATAAATCCGTGTTTATTAGCGTTGGAATCGAATTTTCTGCGAGATAAGTACTATAGCGTCGCTCACTTTGCACGAAAATTCTCCAAGGCTTAGTTCATTATCTCTCCACCAAAAAGGCGCAAATAGCGCCTGAAACAGGGCGCTGGGCGCTCTGCTCGCCTCGACTTTCACGATGTGCCCGGACGGCATGTCATTCAAAAAAACAGGACATCCAATGACTACAAGAAACGATTGCCTGGCGCTTGATGCACAGGACAGTCTGGCGCCTCTGCGTCAGCAGTTTGCGCTTCCTGAAGGCGTGATTTATCTCGATGGCAACTCCTTGGGCGCACGCCCTGTCGCGGCATTGGCTCGCGCTCAGGCGGTGATCGCCGAGGAGTGGGGCAATGGCCTGATCCGCAGTTGGAACAGCGCTGGCTGGCGCGATCTGTCCGAGCGTCTGGGCAACCGATTGGCCACATTGATAGGTGCCCGCGACGGCGAAGTGGTGGTGACCGACACCACCTCGATCAACCTGTTCAAGGTGCTCAGCGCCGCGTTGCGTGTGCAGGCCACCCGGTCGCCAGAGCGCCGGGTGATCGTCACCGAAACCAGCAACTTCCCTACCGACCTGTACATCGCCGAAGGCCTGGCCGACATGCTGCAGCAGGGGTACACCTTGCGTCTGGTCGACAGCCCGGAAGAGTTGCCGCAAGCGATTGACCAGGACACGGCAGTGGTGATGCTCACCCACGTCAATTACAAGACCGGCTACATGCACGACATGCAGGCCCTGACCGCGCTGAGCCACGAGTGTGGCGCGCTGGCTATCTGGGATCTGGCGCATTCCGCCGGGGCGGTGCCGGTTGATTTGCATCAGGCGGGCGCCGACTACGCCATCGGTTGCACTTACAAATACCTCAATGGCGGTCCGGGTTCACAGGCGTTTGTCTGGGTCTCGCCGCAGCTGTGCGATCTGGTGTCGCAGCCCCTGTCGGGCTGGTTCGGCCATTCGCGGCAGTTCGCCATGGAATCTCGCTACGAGCCGAGCAGCGGCATCGCCCGCTACCTGTGCGGCACCCAGCCCATCACTTCATTGGCGATGGTCGAGTGTGGGCTGGATGTTTTCGCCCAGACCGATATGGCCAGCCTGCGCCGCAAATCCCTGGCCCTGACCGACCTGTTCATTGAACTCGTCGAGCAGCGCTGCGCTGCTCATGAACTGACCCTGGTCACGCCACGCGAACACGCCAGGCGTGGCAGCCATGTCAGCTTCGAGCATCCCGAGGGTTATGCCGTGATCCAGGCCCTGATTGACCGCGGTGTGATCGGTGACTACCGCGAGCCGCGGATCATGCGCTTCGGCTTTACCCCGCTGTACACGACGTTCACCGAAGTCTGGGATGCCGTGCAGATCCTCGGCGAAATCCTCGACCGGAAAACCTGGGCGCAGGCGCAATTCCAGGTCCGCCACAGCGTCACCTGAGTTAACCGATGTCCGCGTCCTGCTGCCGGGTTTTCCTGGCGGCAGGGCTTCGGGTGCCGTCAATCAAGAGTTCTGTGCAAACACAATAATAAGGAGCACGCAGAATGAAATTGTCCCTTTGGCCCGCCTTGCCGCTCGCCATCACCAGTTGCCTCGGTCAAATGGCTTACGCCGCAAACGACAATGGATTCGTCGAAGACAGCAGCCTGATCCTGACCAACCGCAACTTCTATTTCTACCGCAACAATCTCAACAACCCGGGTGGCCAGAACTATCGGGACGAATGGGCCCACGGGATCATGCTCGATTACCGTTCCGGGTATACCCGGGGCACGGTGGGTTTCGGCGTCGATGCCTATGCGCAGTTGGGCCTCAAACTCGACAGCGGCAAGGGACGAACCGGCACCGGTTTGCTGCCGGTCGATTCCGACGGTCGCCCCGAGGATGAGTATTCCGAAGCAGGTGGTGCGCTCAAGGCGCGGATCTCCAACACCGAACTCAAGTACGGCAACCTGACCCCGTTCAACCCGGTGTTCGGCACGGGCAATGCGCGGCTGTTTACCAGCGTGGCCACCGGCTTTCAGCTGACCAGTAATGAACTCAAGGCGCTGCAAGTGGACATCGGCCACTTCACAGCCGGCAACGACAGTAACTCCACCAACGCCGATGGCGCCCTGAAAGCGTTGTATGCCGGGGTGGAAACCCGCAGCGTCGACTATCTGGGCGGCAGCTATGCAGTGAGCGATCAACTGAGCGTCAGCCTGTACGGTTCGCAGTTCACCGACATCTGGCGGCAGTATTACGCCAACACCAACTACACCTTTGCCTTGAGCGAAGGGCAGTCGCTGAACCTGGATCTCAATATTTACCGTACCAACGACGATGGCCAGAGCCTGGCCGGCAAGATCGATAACACCACCTGGTCGTTGGCCACAGCGTACAAGTTCGGCGCCCATCGTTTGACCCTGGCGTATCAACGCGTCGATGGCGATGAGCCGTTCGATTACCTGGGGTTCGATCAACAACCGGGGACTTCGATTTTCCTCGCCAACTCGATCCAGGTCCTCGATTTCAACGCCCCCAACGAACGTTCCTGGCAACTGCGCTACGACCTGGACATGGCGCCATTCGGCGTGCCGGGCCTGAGCTTCATGTCGCGTTACGTCAGCGGTGACCATATCGACGACAGCCACTACGACGGCGGCCCCAACGGCGCTTACGGGCGTTACGGCGATGACGGCAAACGCTGGGAACGCGACCTCGAAGCGCGCTACGTCGTGCAGTCGGGCAAAGCCAGGGATCTGTCGGTGCGGGTGCGTCAGGCCAGTGTGCGTTCGACCGCTCAAGTGGCGCGCGCCGACACCACGGACAACAACGAAGTCCGCGTCATCATCGAGTATCCACTGAGTATTTTCTGATCCGTGTCCTGCTGTGCGTGGCTGATCCCCACGAGACCATCCAACCACGTGCTCTCTTCAAGACAGACAATATTCAGAGGACAGACAAATGACCGATAACTCCGGTTTTGAAACGATATCCAACCGTGAACAAGGCTTGCGGCGTCAACTGACGTCGGGGCAGATGAGCATGATCGCCATTGGCGGTGCGATTGGCACCGGGCTGTTCATGGGCAGCGCCTACGCCATCGGCTATGCCGGGCCGAGCGTGCTGCTCAGCTACGCCATCGGCGCGATCATCACCCTGCTGTTGATGGGCTGCCTGGCGGAAATGACCGTGGCCCATTCGACCTCGGGTTCGTTCGGTGCTTATGCCGAATTCTATGTCAGCCCGCTGGCCGGGTTCCTGGTGCGTTATGCCTACTGGGCGGCGATCGTGCTGGCGGTCGGTACGGAAGTAACGGCGGTGGCGATGTACATGAAGTACTGGTTCGCCAACGTGCCGGAATGGATCTGGATCGTCTCGTTCTCCAGTGTGCTGATCGTGCTCAACGCCATCAGCGTGAAGACCTTCGGCACCTTCGAGTACTGGTTCTCGACCATCAAGATCGGCGCGATTGTCGGCTTCATCATTCTGGCGGTGTATGTGGTGTTTGGCTCCGGCAACCCGGAATACGGCGTGCATAACTACACCTCCCATGGCGGTTTTTTCCCCAACGGTTTGCAAGGCATGTGGGTCGCGGTGATCGTGTCGATCTTCAGTTACCTGAGCGTCGAGATGATCGCGGTGGCCGCCGGTGAGGCGAAGGATCCGGAGCAAGCGGTGAAGAAAGCCTTTCGCGCGACCATCGTGCGCCTGGTGGTGTTCTACCTGCTGACCCTCGCGCTGATGCTGGCGATTGTGCCGTGGGTCCAGGCCGGCAAAGCCCAGAGCCCGTTCGTCACGGTCATGCAGTCGATCGGTATTCCCGGCGCGACCGGTGTGATGAATTTCGTGATTCTGATTGCGGCGTTGTCGGCGATGAACAGTCAGTTGTACATCACCACGCGCATGATGTTCAGCCTGTCCCGTGGTGGTTATGCGCCGAAATCCATGGGCGTGTTGAGCAAGAGCGGGATTCCGCTGAACGCACTGTTGCTGTCGAGCTCGGGTATCGCCCTGGCGACCTTGCTCAACATCCTGTATCCGGAAAGCTCGTTCACCTTGATGATGGCAATCTCCATGTTCGGCGCCATTTTCACCTGGTTCATGATTTTCCTGACGCATTACTGCTTCCGTCGTTATCACCAGCGCAACGGTGAACGCAAACTGTCGTTCCGCATGCGGCTGTTCCCCTACTCGACCCTGTTGGGGCTGGTGTTGATGGGCGCGGTGATGATCACCACCTATTTCACCGACGCCTTCAAGATGACCCTGGTCTTCGGTGTGCCTTTCCTGGTGGTACTCACGGTGATCTACGGGATCTTTTTCAGAAAACCCAAGACTGCCGAAGCCTTGCGTCCGTTGCCCAAGGTCTAGTCTGGAAGCAACACGGCGGGGCGACAGTCTTCAAAGGCTGTCGCCCTGCAATGCCTCGAACAGGGCTTTGGCATAACCGGGCAGGTTGTCGAATGAGCGAGCACAGAGCAGCAGTTTGCGCTGCGCCCAGTCTTCCTCCAGCGCGACACTTTTCAACGACTCATCGAGCGACCCGCGCTGGATCGCCGCCAACGGCACAATCGCCAATCCGGCGCCGTGTGCGACCATGCGCATCACCCCGTCGAAGCCGTCGGCGCGGATGCGGATCTGCATCCGTGTACCGGTGTGCAGCGCCTGTTCCTCCAGGTACACGGCGAGGGCGCTGTTGGCGTTCAGGCCGACGTAATCGTGACGCAATGTGTCGGTGAAACTAACTGAGGCCGCCTGTGCCAAGGGATGTTCGCGGGGCATGATCAGTACCAGCGGATCATCGCGAAACGGGCGGGTTTGCAGGTCGTGGGTGTCGATGGCGTCGGAGACGATACCGAGGTCTGCCGCACCCAGGCGCAAGGCATGGGTGATACGGGTACTGGGCAATTCCTGCAGGTCGATATCCAGGTTGGGGTAGTCGCGCAGGAAGTCGGCGAGCAACTCCGGCAGGTACTCGGTGATCGCCGTGGTGTTGCACAACAATCGCACCTGGCCTTTTACGCCCTTGGCGTATTCGGCCAGGTCCTGCTGCAGGCGTTCGGCTTGTTGCATCAGCACACGTGCGTGTCGGGCCAGGGCATTGCCGGCCGGCGTTGGCGTTACACCGCGCCGGCCTCTTTCGAGAAACCCGATCCCCAGTGAGGCTTCCATGGCACGAATGCGCGCGCTGGCCGCCGCCAGGGACAGATGACTGCGTGCGGCGCCGGCGGTGATGTTGCCGGTGTCGAGGATGTTCAGGTACAGGCGCAGGTCGGTCAGGTCGAAGTGCATTACAGCAACCTCAAGATGTGTGTTGTCTGGGAGGACGCCTTCGCGGGCAAGCCCGCTCCCACAAGTGACCGAGTTCGCGTGGGAGAAATGCGATCCACTGTGGGAGCGAGCTTGCTCGCGATGGGGACAGATGCCGCACCCAGTTATTCAGCCTCTTGCCTTACGAGAGGCACCCTCAGTATATGGCAGATTTTCAATCAATCCTCGCGGGCTCACCATAGCCCCATGAACACACTCTCGGCGTTTTACCAAAACCTCGGTCTGACCCTTTCCGTACTGGTTATCGGCACCTTTGTGCTGGCCGGCATGATCAAGGGCGTGATCGGCCTCGGCCTGCCGACCGTTGCCATGGGCCTGCTCGGTCTGGCTATGGTGCCGACGCAGGCTGCGGCGCTATTGATCATTCCGGCAACCCTCACCAACGTCTGGCAACTGGCATTCGGCGGGCATTTGTCCGGGCTGGTCAAACGACTGTGGCCGATGTTGCTGGCGATTTTCATCGGCACCGGGGCGGGCACGCTGTGGATCGGCATGAGCGGTGGCCATTGGGTGGTGCGAGGGTTGGGCGCTGCGTTGTTGCTGTATGCACTGAGCGGATTGTGCCTGCCGACCTTGCGCGTAGGACCCCAGCGTGAACGCTGGCTCGGTCCACTGTGCGGCCTGCTGACCGGCGTCATCACTTCGGCCACCGGCGTGTTCGTGATTCCGGCGGTGCCCTACCTGCAAGCGCTGGGTTTGAGCAGGGACGAACTGGTGCAGGCGCTGGGCCTGTCGTTCACCGTCTCGACCCTGGCCCTGGCCGGAGGCTTGCTATGGCGCGGCGCTCTCGGCGGGGGCGAGTTGAGCGCGTCGCTGCTGGCGCTGATCCCGGCAATGCTCGGCATGTGGCTGGGGCAATCGCTGCGCCAGCGGATCAGCGCCGTGTTGTTCAAGCGTGTGTTCTTCATTGGCCTGGGTTTGCTCGGCGGCCATTTGCTGATCAGCGGCTAGCGGACGACGGGCTGATCATCTCGATGGCGCGGATCTCGAAGTCCCGTTCCAGGTATTCATCACGCTGGTCGAGGAACTGCTTCATGTGTGGAAGGTTCGAGTGCACATCGAGGTGGGCCTGGGACTGCCATATTTCGTAGAAGATGAACAGGGTCGGGTCCTGTTTGTCGCGCAGCATGTGGTATTCGATGCAGCCAGGCTCGGCGCGGCTTGCTTCCACGTAGCCGCTGAAAAACGCTTCGAAGGCGTCGGATTTTTCCGGGCGGGTCTTGGCGTGCAGGATGAAGCCCTGGATTTCACTCATCTACATTTCTCCTCAGGTCAGAACTGGCGCCAGTCTAAGGCAACAATCGGCCATTGATTCGTGCTTGTGGGTCAAATGATTTTTGCCCAATCGACGCTTACTCCGCGTGAGGCCGGTCGGTACTCTGCCGCCATCCGATTCCCGACCTTCCCGAGACCTCCCATGAAAAAAGTCCTGTTGCTCAATGGCGGCAAAAAGTTTGCGCACTCCGATGGCCGCTACAACACCACCCTGCATGAAACCGCGTTGAGCGTGCTGGATCGCGGCGGTGTGGATGTCAGAGCCACCTTCATCGACGAGGGCTACGACATCGCCGAAGAAGTGGCCAAGTTCCTCTGGGCCGATGTGATCATTTACCAGATGCCCGGCTGGTGGATGGGCGCGCCGTGGACCGTGAAAAAGTACATCGATGAAGTCTTTACCGAAGGGCATGGCAGCCTCTATGCCAGCGACGGTCGCACCCGTTCGGACGCGTCGCAGAAGTACGGCAGCGGCGGCCTGATTCACGGCAAGCAATACATGTTGTCGCTGACCTGGAACGCCCCGCAGCAAGCCTTCGACGACCCGACAGATTTCTTCGAAGCCAAAGGTGTGGACGCGGTGTACTTCCCGTTCCACAAGGCCAACGAGTTCCTTGGCATGTCCGGTTTGCCGACGTTCCTCTGCGTGGACGTGATGAAGCGCCCGAACATCGAAGCTGATGTGGCGCGTTATGAGCAGCATTTGACTGAGGTGTTTGGTCTGAAGGCGTAACGCTCGGCTACTATCGACATCTGAAGCGAACGCTGAACTGTGGCGAGGGGGCAAGCCCCCTCGCCACAATGGTTTCTCTCAGCCCAGAAGAACGGCGCAGGACTATCGATAAGGTACACACGTGAAAGCCAGATCCGATGAATTGCAGATTTTCGTCTGCGTGATTGAATGCGGGTCGATTTCTGCGGCGGCCGAGCAGGTCGGGCAAACGCCTTCGGCGGTCAGCCGTACGCTGTCGCGGCTGGAGGCCAAGCTCGACACCACGTTGATCAATCGCACCACGCGGCGCATGGACCTGACCGAAGAGGGCAAGTATTTCTTCGAGCACGCCAAGCGGATTCTCGATCAGATGGATGAACTCGAAGAACGCCTGTCCTCACGCCAGCAAACGCCGTCCGGGCGCCTGCGGATCAACGCGGCAGCGCCTTTCATGCTGCATGCCATCGTGCCCTACATCGATGAATTCCGCAGGCTCTACCCGGACATCCAGCTCGAACTCAACAGCAACGATTTGATCATCGACCTGCTGGAACAGAGCACTGACATCGCCATCCGCATTGGCACCCTGACCGACTCGACACTGCATGCCCGCTCCCTGGGATGCAGCCCGTTGCACATCGTCGCCAGCCCGGCCTACCTGGAAAAGCACGGCACACCGCAAGCCGTGGCTGACCTGGCCAACCATACGCTGCTGGGGTTTACCCAGAACGAAGGCCTCAACCAATGGCCGTTGCGTTATGTGCATGGCGATCGCTGGCCGATCCAGGCATCGATCAGCGCCTCCAGCGGCGAGACCATCCGCCATCTCGCACTGGACGGCCAGGGCATCGCCAGCCTGTCGCACTTCATGACCATCGAAGACATTCGTGCCGGCCGCTTGAAAGTGTTGTTGGCTGAATTCAACAGCGGCTACCGCCAGCCGATCAACGCGGTGTACTACCGCAACTCGCAACTGGCCCTGCGGATTCAATGCTTCCTGGACTTCATCCAGGGGAAGTTGTCGGATTATGCGGACGCGGATTTCAAGGGCTGATTCGTGATTGCTGCGCAAGGGTGAATGGGGTTATGAAATGGCCAACGGGTTTGCGGCGAGAGGGTGTGAGTTCGCGTTAGACCGAGTTGCGGCTATCGCGAGCAGGCTCGCTCCCACAAGGGATCTGCGTCGAACACAAAATCTGTGCCCTATGGAGATCAAATGTGGGAGCGAGCTTGCTCGCGATGGCGTTTGCAGAGGCACAACAACTGGTCGGTCTGACTGCATTTCCGTAACATCCGCACACTCTTTTCCCGTCTCTCCCTGTGTGCGGTCCCTCCATGAAAGCAAAACGTCTACGCGCCGATGTCCTGGCCGGACTTACCACTTCCTTCGCCTTATTGCCCGAGTGCATCGCTTTCGCGCTGGTGGCCCACCTCAATCCGCTGATGGGGCTTTATGGCGCGTTCATCATTTGCACGCTGACTGCGTTGTTTGGCGGGCGGCCGGGCATGGTGTCCGGGGCGGCCGGCTCGATGGCCGTGGTGATCGTCGCGCTGGTGGTGCAACACGGCGTGCAGTATTTGCTGGCCACGGTGTTGCTGGGCGGGCTGATCATGATGGCGTTCGGGCTGCTCAAGCTCGGCAAACTGGTGCGCATGGTGCCGCACCCGGTGATGCTCGGCTTCGTCAATGGCCTGGCGATCATCATTGCCCTGGCGCAACTGGAGCACTTCAAGAGCGGTGAAGCCTGGTTGAGCGGTACGCCGCTGTACATGATGCTTGGCCTGGTCGCGGTGACCATGGCTGTTGTCTACGTGCTGCCGCGCCTGACCCGCACTGTGCCGCCAGCGCTGGTGGCTATTCTCGGCGTGGGCCTGGCGGTGTATCTGCTTGGCTTGCCGACCCGCACCCTCGGCGACATGGCGCACATCGCCGGTGGCTTGCCGACGCTGGCGTTGCCGGACATTCCTTGGACCCTGGACACCCTGCGCATCGTCGCGCCCTACGCGATCCTGATGGCGCTGGTCGGGTTGCTGGAAACCCTGTTGACCCTGAACCTCACCGACGAAATCACCGAGAGCCGTGGCTACCCGGATCGCGAGTGCGTGGCGCTGGGGGCGGCGAATGTGGTGTCCGGTGCGTTCGGCGGCATGGGCGGGTGCGCCATGATCGGCCAGACCATGATCAACCTCAGTTCCGGTGGGCGCGGGCGCTTGTCCGGGGTGGTGGCCGGAGTGTCGGTCCTGCTGTTCATTCTGTTTCTGTCGCCGCTGATCGAGCGTATTCCGCTGGCCGCACTGGTCGGGGTGATGTTCGTGGTGTCGCAACAGACCTTCGCCTGGGCTTCGTTGCGGGTGCTGAACAAGGTGCCGCTCAACGACGTGCTGGTGATCATTGCGGTGACGGTGATTACCGTTTTCACCGATCTGGCCACTGCGGTGCTTTGCGGCATCATCATTGCGGCGCTGAATTTTGCCTGGCAGCAGGCCCGGCAGCTGTATGCCGACAGTCACCTGGAGAACGACGGCAACAAGTTGTACCGGGTGCATGGCACGCTGTTCTTCGCCTCGACCACAGCGTTTCTCAATCAGTTCGATCCTGCTAATGACCCGGTGCAAGTGACCCTGGATTGTCGTCACCTGAGTGTTGTCGACTACTCGGCCATTGCCGCGCTGGGCACCTTGCGCGAGCGCTACGCCAAGGCCGGCAAGCACCTGCGTGTGCTGCACTTGTCCGAGCGTTGCAAGAAACTGCTCAAGCGCGCCCGGGTGCATCACGACTGAATCCAGCCATTCGATCTTTCCCACGCTGAGCGGGGGAAAGATCTGTTGTTGGTGATGAAAATTCACACGTCCGACTTTCATAATTCGCGACACGCCATACCCCTGCGCGACATCCCTTACCTCTGCGCGAAAATTACTTTCACCTCGTTTGAATATCGCGTCTCGAAATGTTTTAAGAGTTTCACAAATATTTCGACGTGACCCTCTCGAGGAGTACCGCATGACCCTGTCCTTCGGCTATTGGCTGCTGGTGTATGCCGCCGTTGCCATCATCGCGCTGATCGTTCTGATCGCCCGTTACCGGCTCAATCCGTTCATTGTCATCACCCTGATCTCCCTTGGTCTGGCGCTGGTTGCCGGGATGCCGCCGTCCGGCGTGGTGGGGGCGTATGAGGCGGGCGTCGGCAAAACCCTGGGGCACATCGCACTGGTGGTGGCGCTGGGGACCATGCTCGGCAAGATGATGGCCGAGTCCGGCGGCGCCGAGCAGGTGGCGCGGACCTTGATCGACCGCTTTGGCGAGAAGAACGCGCATTGGGCGATGGTGACTATCGCGTTTCTGGTCGGGCTGCCACTGTTCTTCGAAGTCGGTTTCGTCTTGCTGGTACCGATTGCCTTTACCGTGGCGCGGCGCGTGGGCGTGTCGATCCTGATGGTCGGCTTGCCGATGGTTGCCGGGCTTTCGGTGGTGCATGCGCTGGTGCCGCCGCACCCGGCGGCGATGCTGGCGGTGCAGGTGTATCAGGCGTCGGTGGGGCAGACCTTGCTCTATGCGATAGCGATCGGTATTCCGACCGCAATCATTGCCGGTCCCCTGTATGCCAAGTTCATCGTGCCGCGCATTCAATTGCCGGCGGAAAACCCGCTGGAGCGTCAGTTCCTGGAGCGCGAACCCCGCGACAGCCTGCCGGGGTTCGGCATCACCATGGCGACCATCCTGTTGCCAGTGGTGCTGATGCTGATCGGCGGCTGGGCCAATCTGATTTCCACGCCGGGTAGTGGTTTCAACCAGTTCCTGCTGTTCATCGGTAACTCGGTGATCGCGCTGTTGCTGGCCACATTGCTGAGCTTCTGGACCCTCGGCCTGGCCCAGGGCTTCAACCGCGAATCGATCCTCAAGTTCACCAACGAATGTCTGGCGCCGACCGCGAGCATCACCTTGCTGGTGGGCGCCGGTGGTGGCTTGAACCGGATTCTGGTGGACGCCGGCGTCACCGACCAGATCGTCGGCCTGGCCCACGAGTTCCACCTGTCGCCGCTGTTGATGGGCTGGCTGTTCGCGGCACTGATGCGCATCGCCACCGGTTCTGCCACTGTGGCCATGACCACTGCTTCAGGTGTGGTCGCGCCAGTGGCCATTGGTCTGGGTTATCCCCATCCGGAGCTGCTGGTGCTGGCGACGGGCGCAGGGTCGGTTATCTTTTCCCACGTTAACGACGGCGGTTTCTGGTTGATCAAGGAATACTTCAACATGACCGTTGCCCAAACCTTCAAGACCTGGACCGTGCTCGAGACATTGATCTCGGTCGTCGCCTTCGGCTTGACCGTTGGCCTTTCTTATCTGATTTAGCCGGAGCCACCCGCATGGACATCCTCTACCAGATCCGCGCCCGTCAGGATTCCTTCAGTGCCGGTGAAGGACGCATCGCACGCCTGATGCTCGACGACGTAGGATTTGCCGCCTCCGCCAGCCTCGATGAACTGGCGCTGCGGGCAGAGGTCAGCAGCGCCACGCTGTCACGTTTCGCCCGCACGGTCGGCTGCCGGGATTTGCGTGACTTGCGTTTGCAACTGGCCCAGGCCAGTGGCGTTGGCAGCCGATTTCTCGACCCGGCGGGCACGCCCGAGCAGTCGGCGTTCTACGGGCAAATCGTCGGCGACATCGAATCGACCTTGCGCCAGCACCTGGCGGCATTCGATGAGTCGCGTTTCGCCGATGCGGTGAAACTGCTGGGCAAGGCGCGGATGATTCACGCTTTCGGCATGGGTGGCTGCTCGACCCTGTGCAGCGATGAACTGCAAGTGCGCCTGGTGCGCCTCGGCTATCCGATCACGGCGTGCCACGATGCGGTGATGATGCGCGTCACCGCCGCCAGCCTCAGCACCGAACACGTGGTGATTGTATGTTCGCTGACCGGGATCACCCCGGAGCTGATTGAGACGGTGGAGCTGGCGCGCAACTATGGCGCGCGCATCCTGGCCATCACTCGCGGCGATTCGCCGCTGGCGCAACTGGCCGACATCGTCCTGCCCCTGCAAAGTGCCGAAACCTCGTTCATCTACAAACCCACGGCGGCGCGCTACGGCATGCTGCTGGCCATCGATGTGCTCGCCACCGAGCTGGCCCTGGCCAACCCTGAAGACAATCAAGAACGTCTGCGGCGGATCAAACTCGCCCTCGACGAATACCGCGGCGGCGACGATCACTTGCCGCTGGGAGACTGACATGCAGTACGACACGCTGATTCGCAACGCCCTGATCATCGACGGCAGCAACAGCCCCGGTTATCCCGCCGACGTGGCCATTCTCAACGGGCGCATCGAGCGTATCGGCGACTTGCGCGATGCCCGTGCCAATGAAGAAATCGACGCACAGGGCCATGTGCTGGCGCCGGGTTTCATCGACGTGCACACCCATGACGACACCGTGGTCATTCGCCAACCGCAGATGCTGCCCAAGCTCAGCCAGGGCGTGACCACGGTCATTGTCGGCAACTGCGGGATCAGTGCTTCGCCGGTGAGTCTGCGCGGCGATCCGCCGGACCCGATGAACCTGCTGGGCACGGCCGCTGCGTTCGTTTATCCGACCTTCCGCGACTACCGCACGGCGGTGGAAGCGGCGAACACTACGCTGAACGTCGCGGCGCTGGTGGGCCACACGGCATTGCGCAGCAATCATCTGGACGACCTGTTCCGCACCGCCACGGCGGATGAAATCGCCGCGATGCGCGAGCAACTGCGCGACAGCCTTGAGGCCGGCGCGTTGGGCCTGTCCACCGGCCTTGCCTATGCCAGCGCCTTCTCGGCATCAACCGATGAAGTGATGCAACTGACCGAAGAGTTGTCGGCGTTTGGTGCGGTCTACACCACCCATTTGCGCAGCGAATTCGAACCGGTGCTGGAGGCCATGAACGAGGCGTTCCAGATCGGTCGTCATGCGCAAAGCCCGGTGATCATTTCCCACCTCAAGTGTGCCGGCGCCGGTAACTGGGGGCGTAGTCCGCAGCTGTTGGCGTCCCTGGAAGAAGCAGCGAAATCGCACCCCGTGGGTTGCGATTGCTATCCGTATGCCGCGAGTTCATCGACCCTGGACCTCAAGCAGGTGACCGATGCCCACCGCATCACCATTACCTGGTCGACTCCGCATCCGCAGATGGGCGGCCGCGACCTGATGGACATTGCCGCCGAATGGAATCTGTCATTGCTGGAGGCCGCCCGCCAACTGCAACCGGCCGGTGCGGTGTACTACGGCATGGATGAGGCGGATGTGCGCCGGATCCTCGCGCATCCGCTGTCGATGGTCGGCTCCGACGGCTTGCCGGAAGACCCGTTCCCACACCCACGCCTGTGGGGCGCATTCCCCAGGGTGCTCGGACATTTCAGCCGTGACGTAGGACTGTTCCCGCTGCACACTGCCGTGCACAAAATGACCGGACTGTCGGCGGCACGCTTTGGTTTGAAGGCGCGCGGGGAAATCCGCGAAGGCCATTGGGCCGACCTGGTGTTGTTCGATCCGGCGACCATCCGTGATGTCGCCGACTTCAACGATCCGCAGCGGGCGGCGCAAGGCATCGAGGGCGTATGGGTCAACGGTGTGTTGAGTTACCGCGATGGCCAGGCCAACGGGCGCAGGGAAGGGCGGTTCCTGGCCCGGGAAGGGGATTTGCGCACAGGGTTTCAGTGACGTTTCGAGGACTGCGTCACAGTGATGGCACTTTGAGGCTAAAGAATGGCGTTTCCGCGCCGAAGGACTGATATCAAATCCGACAACCTAACGCTGTTCAATCATGTAGGAGCGAGCCTGCTCGCGATGGAGTCAAAGGCGCCGCGTTTAGCCAGTCAAAACGCGTTATCGTTAACGACCATCGCGAGCAGGCTCGCTCCTACAGGGAGCAACTCGATGAGCTTCGGCAAAACCACTCCGATCCTGCGCATTTTCGACGAAGCCAAGGCAGTGGAGTTCTACGTTGATTTCCTCGGCTTCAAGATCGACTGGCAGCATCGATTCGAAGCGAATTTCCCGCTGTACCTGCAAATCTCCCGTGGCGAATGTGTGCTGCACTTGTCCGAACACCATGGCGACAGCACGCCGGGTTCTGCGCTGCGAATCGAGACGGATGAGTTGGAGAAGTTTCAACAGCAACTGTTGGCCAAGGAGTACAGGTTTTCCCATCCACAGATTCAGGCCATGCCGTGGGGCAGCCAGGACATGACCATCGTCGACCCGTTCGGCAATCGGTTGGTGTTCACCAACGCGATCAGTCTCTGAACCTTCAGCCCCGCAGACTTAAGCCTTCAGCCTTCGTTTGGTACCCGGTGGGTTTGGCGAAACTCGCCGGGCGGCATCCCGCGCCGGCTTTTGAACGTGCGGTGAAACGAGCGGGGTTCGGTGAAACCCAGGTATTGGGCGATGTCCTGAATCGGCAGGGTGCTGTTGAGCAGGTAATGCTCGGCCAACTCCTGGCGCAGGTCATCGAGGATCTGCTGGTACGATGTACCGGCCTGATGCAGCTGACGTTGCAGCGTGCGCACGGACACGGCGAGATGCTCGGCCACCTGCTCCTTGCGTGGCAAACCTTCCTTGAGCAACTGGCGCAGGATGCTTTTAACGCGCTGTTCCAGCGACGCGTCCTCCAGTGTGGCCATCAATCCCAGGGCATGTTCTTCCAGCGTGCGCAGCAATTGCGCATCGGCCTGGCGCAATGGCAACTGCAAATACGGCAACGGCACAATCAGCGCCGAATAAGGCTGGTCGAACAGTACCGGGCAGTCGAAGAACTGCTCGTACTGTGCCAACGTCGTGTCGGCCGGACAGGCATGCTCCAGCCAGACGGCAGCCGGCGACATTTGCGTATCGGCGATCCAGCGCGCGTATTGCAGCCAGGAACCGAGCACGTTTTCCACCAGGTGCCGGCGAATTCGCGGGCGTTGATGGCGGCAGGTCCAGATCAGGTGCACGTCGCTGCCTTGCACCTCGGCGCGGCTGACGCCCATGTCTCCCACCAGCTTCTCGAACGGCATGATGCGGCTCATGGCGTCGCCCAGTGTCGCGCAGTTCATGGTGATGTAACCCAGCACGCTCCAGGAGTTGGGCAACACAAAACGTGCGGCGTTGAGACCGAACAACGGATCGCACGAGTGTTCGCAGAAATAATCGAGCAGTCGTTCATGGGCTTCACCCGGCAACCGCAGGCTGTTGTCACTCAATTGCTGTGCCTGCAACCCGGCAGCCGTCAACGCAGGCTCGATGGCCATGCCCAGTTGTTCGGCATGACGCAGGTATTTGAGCAGCGGCGGAACTGAAGTGAAGCCCAGGGATTGCATGATCGTATTCCTTTGATCAAGGCCCGCGTGCGCGGATGAATGCCCTGAAAGGTAATTTGAAACCACGGCTAAAGTAAATGGCTGACGCCTGCGCGACGTTTGACTCAATTGGCTACTCGAACTGGCCCGATGCGACCGTGACACTTTCCGGCGGCTGACTAGTATGGGGGCCTGAAATATCACTGATCAGAACCGCAAAAGGACACACGCATGCGACGCTGGAACGGCTGGGGAGATGCAACCACGGTGGTCGAACTGCCGGCCCAGGGCGCGAGTTTTCTCGCCCGGCGGGTGGGTGACGGTCGAGCGCTGCCCGATGCGACGCTTGAGACGGCATTGGCCCGCGTGCCCCCGTCGCGGTTGCAGCAACGCTCCTTGTACAGTGTGGATGCCCATGATCGTTTGCTGCATGCCCGGGGGCAGAGCCTGCCGGACTGGCTGGCGTTGCGTGAGGGCGCGTTGGGGAGTTATCCCGACGCCGTAGCATTCCCCGAAACCGCTGAACAGATTCGCCAGTTGCTGGCGCTCGCCCATGAGCAGGACCTGTGCCTGATTCCGTATGGTGGCGGCACCTCAGTGGCGGGGCACATCAATCCGCCGAATTCTACGCGGCCGGTGGTGACGGTTTCGCTGGCGCGGATGAACCGCTTGCTCGACCTCGACGAACAGAGCCTGCTGGCCACCTTCGGCCCTGGTGCCAGTGGGCCGCAGGTGGAAAGTCAGCTGCGCGCCCGCGGCTACACCCTGGGGCATTTCCCGCAGTCGTGGGAGCTGTCGACCGTGGGCGGTTGGGTCGCCAGCCGTTCCAGTGGCCAGCAGTCGTTGCGCTATGGGCGCATCGAGCAACTGTTTGCCGGTGGGACCCTGGAAACCTTTGCCGGACCTTTGCAAATCACCTCGTTTCCGGCCTCGGCTGCCGGACCCGATCTGCGCGAGGTGGTGTTGGGTTGTGAGGGCCGTTTCGGGATCATTTCCGAGGTCAAGGTGCGGGTCAGCGCACTGCCCGCCGATGAACGTTTCTATGGGGTGTTTCTGCCCGATTGGCCCAAGGCGCTGCAAGCCATCCGCCAGTTGGCCCAGGCACGCGTGCCGCTGTCGATGCTGCGCTTGTCCAACGCGGTGGAAACCGAAACCCAGCTGGCGCTGGCCGGCCACCCGCAGCAGATTGCCTGGCTGGAAAAGTACCTGGCCCTGCGCGGTGCCGGTGAGGGAAAATGCCTGTTGACGTTCGGCGTCACCGGCAATCGCCGGCAAAATGCGTTGTCCCTGCGTCAGGCCCGGCGGCACCTCAAGTCTTTCGGCGGGGTGTTTACCGGGACCTTGCTCGGCAAGAAGTGGGCACAGAATCGTTTTCGTTTTCCCTACCTGCGCGAAAACCTGTGGAACGCCGGTTACGTGGTGGACACCCTGGAAACGGCCACTGACTGGAGCAACGTCGATCACCTCCTCACGCTTATCGAAAACAGCCTGCGCGACGCCCTGGCTGCCGAAGGCGAGCGGGTGCATGTCTTCACCCACCTTTCCCATGTCTATGGCGAAGGATCAAGCATCTACACCACTTATGTGTTTCGCCCGGCGGCGGACTACCCCGCCACCCTGGCGCGCTGGCAGGCACTCAAGCAGGCGGCCAGCCAGACCATCGTCGACAACCACGGCACCATCAGTCACCAGCATGGCGTGGGCAAGGACCATGCGCCGTACCTGCGGCGGGAGAAGGGCGCGCTGGCGATGGACACCCTGCAGGCACTGAGTCGGCATTTTGATCCGGCCGGGCGACTGAACCCTGGCACGCTGTTGCAGGAGTGACGGCCATGAGCCTGGACTGGAATGCGGCGTGGCGTCAGCAGGTGCTGCCGACGCTGGCGGATGAAACCTGGGATCTGATCGTCATCGGCGGCGGCATCAGCGGCGCCGGTATCCTGCGCGAAGCCGCACGCCGAGGGTGGCGTTGCCTGCTGCTGGAGCAGCGCGATTTCGCTTGGGGCACCTCCAGCCGCTCCTCGAAAATGGTTCATGGCGGCTTGCGCTATATCGCCAAGGGCCAGTGGCGGCTGACCCGCGATTCGGTCCGCGAACGCCAGCGCCTGCTCGACGAAGCGCCGGGGCTGGTGGAGCCGATGAGTTTCATGATGCCGCATTACCGTGGCGGTTTTCCCGGACCGCGGGTGCTGGGTGGTTTGCTGTCCATCTATGACGCATTGGCCGGGCGGCGCAACCATCGCTTCCATGACGCGCAACAACTGCGTTATCTGGCGCCCGGGGTGAAGGAAGATGACCTGCTGGGCGGCACCTGTTTTGTCGATGCGCTGACCGATGATGCCCGTCTGGTGATGCGCGTATTGGGCGAGGCCCGGGCCGGCGGCGCCGTGGTGCTCAACGGCGTGCGCGTGCAGCAATTGCTGCGTGAAGAGGGGCGCGTTTGCGGCGTTCAGGTCGAAGACTGCGAGGGTGGCGGATTACTGACATTGCGTTGTGGTGTGCTGGCCGTGGCCACCGGCGCGTGGGCCGAGCGCTTGCGCCTGCCCGATGCCCCTCGCCAGTTGCGCCCGTTGCGTGGCAGTCATTTGTTGTTGCCGGGCTGGCGTTTGCCAGTGGCGCAAGCCTTCACTTTCCTGCACGAGCGCGACCGTCGACCGGTGTTCGTTTTCCCTTGGGAGGGTGCCACGGTGGTCGGCACCACGGACCTCGATCATCAAGGCGATCTGGACCAGAGCGCAAGCATCAGCTTTGATGAACTCGACTATCTGCTGGCGGCCTGCAGCCAACAGTTCCCCCAGGCCGGTGTGGTCGCTGCCGATGTACTGTCGACCTGGTCGGGGGTGCGCCCGGTAGTGGGCAGCGCGGCGGGTGAGCTCAAACCGTCGAATGAAACCCGTGAGCATGTGCTGTGGCAGGAGCCTGGGTGCGTGACCCTGGCCGGCGGCAAGCTGACCACCTTTCGCCCCCAGGCAATCGAAGTGCTCAAGGCCTGCGCGAGCATGCTCGACCGCCCCTTCAATGATGACGCCGCGCCGGTGTTCGCCGTCGTGCCGCCGCAGGCGATACCGGGGCTCAGCGCCAACCAGTGGCGGCGCCTGGCCGGGCGGCACGGCCGTGACCTGCCGAGGCTGGCGAAGCTGCTCGTCGAACTGGGCCATGACACCGTCGGCGGCACTGACACCTTGTGGGTGGAGCTGGTCTTCGCGTGTGAGGCGGAAATGGTCCTGCACCTGGATGACCTGCTGCTGCGCCGAACCCGCCTGGGCCTGTTGCTGCCGCGCGGTGGCGAGGATTATTTCGCCGCCATTCGCCAGCTCTGCCAACCGCGACTGGGCTGGGACGATGAGCATTGGCAGCAGGAATTACAGCGTTATCGGGCGTTGTGGCAACGCCATCATGGTTTGCCGGATGCCGCGCATTGATGCCCATTGAAGAGAGCTCCATGGATAACCACCCGAACAAGCGTTACCTGCTGGCCATCGACAATGGCACCCAGAGCGTGCGCGCGCTGCTCTTCGATCTGCAGGGCAATCTGCTGGGCAAAGGCAAGGTCGAGTTGCAGGCCTATTACTCGACTCAACCCGGCTGGGCCGAGCAGGACCCGGAGTATTACTGGGCAAAACTGGGTGAGGCCTGCCAGCAGGTTTGGCAGCAAACCGGTATCGATCGTTCACAGATTGCCGGCGTGTCCCTGACCACCCAGCGCGGCACGGTGATCAACGTCGATGCCCAAGGCAAGCCGCTACGCCCGGCGATCCTGTGGCTCGATCAACGCCAGGCCGAAGTCAAGGACGGCATCAAGGGACCGTGGGGCTGGCTGTTCAAGCTGGTCGGCGCGCAAGCCACGGTGGACTACTTTCGCACCCAGGCCGAGGCCAACTGGATCGCCCGCCACCAGCCTGAGGTCTGGGCGGCGACCGACAAGTTTTTGCTGCTCTCGGGGTTTCTCACCCATCGCCTTTGTGGACGCTTTGTCGATTCCGTAGGCTGTTGCGTCGGTTACCTGCCGTTCGACTTCAAGCGCTTGCGCTGGGCTGCGCCCGCCGACTGGAAATGGCAGGCGCTGGCGGTGCGTCCCGAGCAACTGCCGAGCCTGCACAAACCCGGTGAAACCCTCGGCTACATCAGCGCCGAGGCCAGCCGCCACACCGGCATTCCCGAGGGGCTGCCGCTGATCGCCGCGGGTGCCGACAAGGCCTGCGAAGTCGTCGGTTCCGGCGTCGTCGACGCAGGCACCGTGTGCCTTTCCTACGGCACCACGGCGACGATCACCAGCACCCGGTCGCGCTACCTGGAAATCGTCCCGTTGATTCCGCCTTACCCGTCTGCGGTGCCGGATCAATACAACTGCGAGGTGATGATTTATCGCGGCTACTGGATGGTCAGCTGGTTCAAGAACGAGTTCGGCCTGCGGGAAATGCAGCAGGCCAAAGCACAGGGCGTGGAGCCTGAGCAACTCTTCGATGCGCTGGTCGACGCGGTGCCGCCGGGCTCCATGGGGTTGATGCTGCAACCCTACTGGTCGCCCGGCATCCGTGAGCCGGGTGTGGAAGCCAAGGGCGCGATGATCGGCTTCGGTGACGTGCATACCCGTGCGCACATTTACCGGGCGATCCTCGAAGGTCTGGCGTATGCCTTGCGTCAGGGCATGGAGAAGATCGAGAAGCGTTCGAGGGTCTCCATCACGCGTTTGCGCGTCGCCGGTGGTGGCTCCCAGAGTGATGCCGCGATGCAACTCACTGCGAACATTTTCGGCCTGCCGGCCGAGCGTCCGCACGTCTACGAAGCGTCCGGCCTGGGCGCGGCCATTTGCTGCGCGGTGGGGCTGGGGCTGCACGCGGACTTTCCCACGGCGATGGCCGCCATGACTCGGGTCGGTGCGGTATTCATGCCGCAACCCGAGGCGCAGCAGATCTATGAGCGACTGTACAAAGAGGTCTACCTGCGCATGTATCGACAGCTCAAGCCGTTGTACCAAAGCATCCGCAAAATCACCGGTTACCCCGCTTAGGAAAACACCCGAGAACCCTGTGGGAGCGAGCTTGCTCGCGATGACGGCAGCACATTCGATATCAATGGTGACTGACCCACCACCATCGCGAGCAAGCTCGCTCCCACAATGACCTTCGGTGTTTTTTTACACCGTGCATGTGGCGCTATCGGAGAACTTTTCTGGTGAGATTGGACAGTGTCAGGGGCAGGACCGGTTGTTAGGCTCAACCCTCACTGCACATCCAATAAGAACCAAAAGCAATGAAGCTGACATTTCTCCTGCTGCTGCTTTGTGGAACGGTGCCGACGGCGTGGGGCTGGTCCAACCATACGGTGGGCAGCTACCTGGCGTTGCAGGACCTGCCGGCCTTGCGCGCAGTCCCGCAGGTCGAAGTCGAGCCATTGGAGCAGTTTCTCGCGCAGCAATACGAAGCAGTGAGCGCTCTGCTGGACGAACAGGAACGCTTCGCCCGCGAGCACTTCGCCCAATACCCGCCACGCCCCGATAATCTGCGGCTGCCCGTCGTGCCCGGGGACAACTTGCGGCACGACTTCCTCACCGCGATGCGGATCAATCCACAGATTCATCTGGCCATGGTGATCCAGCCGTTGCCGGGCAAGGACCAGCCTGAACGTGAACACCTCAACGCCGGGCAGGTCATGGTTGAACAGACCCGCTCACCGTGGAATCGTCAGCGCTTCATCCGCGTGGAGGACGGCGAAAAAGTAGCACCGCTGGCCGTGTTGGCCAGCGCCGCCGATGAGCCTGATTATGGCCACGACATCAACCTGTTCAGCGACAACCCGGGCGAGGTGGGCGCGTTGTACGGTTTCGGCCCACAGCCTTTCGGCGACGCGCGTTTTCAGTACAGCTCCCAGGCGCCGTTCCATATGGGGTTTTTCCATGAAAGCCCGGTGGTGTATGCCGCTGCCGGATTTCTTCAGCGCAGTTGGCCGGACTGGCGCGCCTATCAGTACATGGGGTTGGCGCGACTGGCGTTTGCCACTGGTCATCCTTATTGGGGCTATCGATTTCTCGGTTGGGGCCTGCACCACGTTCAGGACCTGACCCAGCCTTATCACGCCAAGCCGCTGCCAGGTGTCGACCTGGCGAGCCTGCTGTTGCTGGAAGGCAAGGCCTTGGCCGGCTTCGATGCCGACAAACAGGCGGCCATCGAACGGGTCGCCACCCGGCACATGGAAGTGGAGAAATATCAGTCGACCTGGCTTCGTCGCCTGCTGCGCGCAGGCCAGGTACACCCGATGCTCGACGCTTATGCCGATTTTGCACAGGACGCCCGTTATCCGCCGTACTCGGTGGACTACCTGCGCGAAGTGGTGAGTGCAGAGTCCGTCGACGAATCCGCAGGGTTCGATGAAGCCATCGGCCAATGGCTGGACACAGCACCGATCACCAGCGATTTCAGCAGTGGTAATCAGCTGCAGCGCGAAGACTTCGACCATCCGGCACTTAATCAACAGCTGTTCAAACTGCTGGGACATTTCGGCGCACACAGCCGGATTTATGCCAGTGCGGGATTGGCGCCATAGCCATTGCGGCAACTTTGTCCGCTTACACAGAAACAATAAAAACAACAAAACCAGGGAAAGAGGAACAGATCATGAGGACTCGATTTCGGCTGTCTGGCGCGGCGCTTCCCGGCGTCGGCCTGGCAGGGCTGCTGCAACTGTGCGCGGTCGACGGCGTGCAGGCCGAAGAGTTCAGTGTGCTGGACAAACAGATCACCGGTTCATTCGACAGTACCTTGTCTTATGGCCGCTTGTGGCGGGTCCAGGGCCGGGACAAGAACAACGACGACATCAACACCAACGACGGCAATCGCAACTTCGACACCGGTCTGGTTTCCGAGGTGTACAAGATCACCTCCGAGCTCGAGGCCAACTATCAGAACTACGGGATGTTCGTGCGCGGCACCGCGTTCTATGACACCCAACTGATGGACAAGCGCAACGATTACTACCGCAACAACAACCCGGCGCAACCTAGTCAGAATTTCCCGCAGGACGACCACTTCACTGACCAGACCCGCGATATCGCCGGCAGCCGGGTGGAGATGCTCGACGCCTACCTCTATGGCAACTGGGACGTAGCGCAGATGCCGCTCACGGCACGTATAGGGCGCCAGGTGTTCAACTGGGGCGAGGGGATTTTCTACCGTGGCGGGATCAACACCACCAACCCGGTGGATGCGGCCAAGTACCGTTTGCCCGGGGCCGAAGTCAAGGAAGTGCTGGTACCGGTGGAAGCGCTCAGCTTCAACATCGGCCTGACCGACACCCTGACCATGGAAAGCTTTTACCAGACGAACTGGAAGGAAACCCGCATCGACCCGGTCGGCACTTTCTACTCGCAGACGGACCTGTTCGCCGACGGCGGCAACACCGCCTACAACAACTTTACCGGTACCGCGCTGGACACCCCGGTGCCTGGCTTTGGCAACGTGATCGATCTGTACAGCGCGCTGGGCAACAACCCGGTGCTTAAACAGGCCCTGAGCACCACCGGCCTGTACGCCAACGGAGTAACCCCGGCCTTTGGCAACACCGTCAAAGTGGCCTCGGTCGGCAAGGATTTCAACGCGCGCAACGACGGCCAGTTCGGTTTCGCTTTTCGCTACATCGCAGAAGCACTCAACAGCACCGAGTTCGGGTTGTACATGGTCAACTACCACGCCAAGGAACCGACCATTTCCGCCGATCTGGGAGGGTACAAGGGCATCGACATGAATGCCCTGACCAACCTGTTGGCCGGTGTCGCCGGCAGTCAGGCGGGGCAACTGGCCAACGGCCTGGCGACCGTGGATGTGCTGGGCAATATTCAGGCGCATCGGCGCTACGCCGAAGACATCCGCATGTACGGCTTCAGTTTCAACACCACCCTGGGCCAGGCGTCGGTGTTCGGTGAGGTGGCTTATCGGCCGAACCTGCCCATCGGGGTCGCCGCCACCAACGACCTGATCGGCGACCTGGCCAACGGCGCTGCCGCAGCGGCAGCCGGCCAGACCATCAACATCGGCGGGCAGCAGGTCACGCTCGACAGCCAGATCAATAACGCTGAGCGGGTGGAAGCGTTCAACACGTCCATGGGCACCATTTACAACTTTGGCCCGAGCCTGTCATTCGACTCGATGTTCGGCGTGTTCGAACTGGCGTCCGAGCACCTGCGCGGCAGCAGCCTGCAATACACCGCTTTTGACGGCAGTACCCGTTACTTCGCGGGCACAGGTAACTTTTCATATGTGTCCGGTGGCGAGCGCAGCGACCAGGTCAACCGCAACTCCTACAGCTACACCGCGATGCTCAACGGCACCTGGAACGACGTGTATGCCGGGGTCAACGTCTCGCCTTATGTCGTCTACAAGGATGACTTCGAGGGCAACAGCTATCAGGCGGGCAACATCATCGAGGGCCGCAAGGCCTACACCCTGGGGATCAAGGCCAACTACCAGAACAAACTGGAGGCCGAGCTGCAATACACCGAGTTCTATGGCGGTGGGCAGGACAACGGCCTGCGTGACCGCGATAACGTCGGCTTCAACCTCAAGTACTTCTTGTGAGTTCCAACTCATCCCCCTGTAGGAGTGAGCCTGCTCGCGATGACGGACTTTCAGTCGAAGTTGATGTTGGCTGACACACCGCTATCGCGAGCAGGCTCGCTCCTACAGGGGATCTGCTGTGTTTTGCAGACCTGCTGGATTTTTTCGGAGAACGATCATGTTTTACACTTCACGACTGACCAAGACCACGCTGGCGCTGTTCCTGAGTCTGGCCGCCGGCAGTGCGCTGGCCGCGGTCACGCCCCAGCAAGCCGAGCAATTGAAAAGCACGCTGACGCCGCTGGGGGCCGAGCGTGCCGGCAACGCGGCCGGGACCATTCCGGCATGGAGCGGCGGTATCACCCAGGCGCCGGCGGGCTACAAGCCTGGCCAGCATCACCTGGACCCGTATGCGGCGGACAAGCCGCTTTTCACCATCACCAAGGCCAACCTTGAACAGTACAAGGCCCACCTCAGCCCGGGTCAGATCGCACTGTTCAACAGCTACCCCGACACCTTCCAGATGCCGGTCTATCCCTCTCGCCGCTCTGGCTCGGCGCCGCAGTGGCTGTATGACAACACCTTGAAAAATGCGATCTCGGCCAAGCTGCTCGATGGCGGGACCGGTTTTGCCGATGCCTATGGCGGTGTGCCGTTCCCGGTGCCCAAGGATGGGGTCGAGGTGCTGTGGAACCACATCACCCGTTATCGCGGCATCTATGTGGTCCGTCGTGCCTCCGAAGCGCCGGTACAACGCAACGGCAGTTTCGCGCTTGTGACCTCGCAGCAGGAGGGGCTCTTCAACTATTACCGTCCGGGCGGGCAGTTTGCCGACCTGAAAAACATCCTGTTTTACTACTTGGCGTTCGTGAAGAGCCCGGCCCGGCTGGCTGGCGGTGCGGCGTTGGTTCACGAGACCCTGGACCAGCTCAAGGACTCGCGTCAGGCCTGGGTCTACGACGCGGGCCAACGCCGTGTACGCCGGGCGCCGAACCTCGCGTATGACACCCCGATCGCCTCATCCGACGGCCTGCGTACGGCGGACGATACTGACCTGTTCAACGGCTCGCCAGACCGCTACGACTGGAAGCTCAAGGGCAAGCAAGAGGTCTACATTCCCTATAACAATTACAAAGTCGGTAGCCCTGAGGTGAAGTACGCGCAGTTGCTCACACCGGGCCACCTCAACCCGCAATACACCCGTTATGAGCTGCATCGGGTCTGGGTGGTCGAAGGCACGCTCAAGCCGGGCGCGCGGCATATCTATTCCAGGCGCGTGCTGTTTCTGGACGAGGACAGTTGGGGCGCCGCATTGGTGGATCAATATGACGGGCGAGGGGAGTTGTGGCGGGTGTCGATGGCCTACCTGAAAAACTTCTACGACCTGCCCACCACCTGGAGTGCGCTGGACGTATTCCATGACTTGCAGGCGCGTCGTTACTACGTGCAGAACCTGGACAACGAAGAGCCGGCCACAGTGGACTTCGCCCAACCGGTACCGGAAGACGCGTACTTCATGCCGTCTGCATTGCGCCAGCGTGGAACGCGGTAAGCCCCGTGCAGCACACCTTTTCAGATGTAGTCTGTGAGATCGCAATCGCGAGCAGGCTCGCTCCCACAGGTTTTTCTGAGTCGTTCACATATTCTGTGTTCGACTCTTTACCTGTGGGAGCGGGCTTGCCCGCGAATGGGTCTTCCAATCACAGCAGGTATACGGTCAAACGCGGAAGTGGCTCACCATCTGCTGCAATTGACCACCCAGCCGCGCCAGTTCAACGCTGGACTTGGCAGTCTCATCGCTCGCCGCAGCGGTCTGTTCGGACACGTCGCGCACGTTGATGATGCTGCGGCTGATCTCTTCGGCCACGGCGCTTTGCTGTTCGGCAGCGGCGGCGATTTGCTGGTTCATCGACTGGATGTTGGACACCGTGCGGGTGATGTTCTCCAGTGACTCGCCAGCCTTGCGGGTCAGGGCCACGCTGCTGTCGGTGAGGACGCGGCTGTTGTTCATCACCGCCGACACTTGCTGCGTGCCGTTCTGCAGGCCGGCCACCAGGCCTTCGATTTCCTCGGTGGATTTCTGCGTGCGCTGGGCCAGGCCGCGAACCTCGTCGGCCACCACGGCAAAGCCACGACCGGCTTCACCGGCACGGGCTGCTTCGATGGCGGCATTGAGCGCCAGCAGGTTGGTCTGTTCGGCAACGGCCTTGATCACGTCCATGACGCTGCCGATCTTGTCGCTTTCCTGTTGCAGCACGCTCATGGCTTCGGTGGAGCGCACCACCTCGCTGGCCAGACGCTCGATCTGGGCGATGGCTTCGTTGACCACCTTGTCACCTTCACGGGCTTCGCCGTCCGCCGCGGCAGCGGCTCGCGAGGCTTCTTCAGCGTTGCGCGCGACTTCCTGCACGGTGGCGGTCATCTCGTGCATGGCGGTCGCGACCTGATCGGTCTCGACTTTCTGGCTGTTGACCCCGGCGCTGGTCTGCTCGGTCACGGCCGACAGCTCTTCGGCGGCGCTGGCGATCTGGGTCACGCCGTCGCGGATGCCGCTGATCAAGTCGCGCAGGGTCACGCCCATGCGCGCGATGCCTTGCTGCAACACGCCGAGTTCGTCGCGGCGGGTAACCAGGACGTTTTGGGACAGGTCACCACTGGCGATGCGATCGACCACCGCCAGGGTTTCACGCAATGGGCGGGTGATCTGGCGAGTGATGACCACGGCGGCAATGATGCCCACCAGCAACGCCAGCAACGTACTGATCATTTGCAGAGTGCGTGCCCGGGCGCTTTCGGCGTCACGGCGGTCGAGCTGGATCTGGTACATCTGATCGCTCTGGGACACGATGGCGGCGCCCTGGTCGGTCATTTCCTTGCGCGCTTGCACCGCGTCGTTGCTGGCAACTTTGTAGGCCTGCAAGGCGCTGCGGTAGTTGCCCAGCGCGGTTTCCAGCTGACGCAGGGCGTCTTGCCGGGAATCGGCGAAATGCGTGTTCAGCGGTTTCAGGCTGGCGATGGCGGCGTCCAGTTGGCCGACCGCTTTTTGCTCGGTCTCGGCATTGGTACTGGCGGTATAGCCGCGCACTTCGTAGCGGGCCAGCAGGAACGCTTCCTTGGTCGCGGTGATGGCCTGGAACTGATCGAAGCGCTGGTCGCTCAACGGCATTTGCTGCACGCGGGCGTTGATGTCATTGATCAACGTGTTGGCGGTTTCGGCGCTGGCGCTCATGGCGTCGCGGGCGCTGTTGCCGGTGCGATAGGCGTTGCGCATCTTGCCGAGGGACGTCTTGTAGGCATCGATGACGGCGCCCTGCTCCCTGAGCAACTTGAGGTTTTCCGGGCTCTTGAACTTCGCCAGCAGGGCTTGCTGCTGGGCCGAGAAGGCGTCGAGGGTGGTCTGTACGGTCTGCGCGGCGGTTTCGTCGCCGTTGGTCAGCATGTACTGCAGGCGAACCACGCGCAGCTTGGTCAGGCCGCCATTGAGCTGGGTGATGTCGCTCATCCAGTTACTGCGGTCGATCAACCCGCCCAGGCTGGTCCAGCCGGTCAGGGCGAGGACGCAGGTCAGTGCCAGGACCAGGCCAAATCCCAGGCCCAGTTTCAGGTTCACGCTGATGTTGCCGAACCAGCTATTCATCAAATTCCTCCAGGAACGTAGTGCTTCTTTTTTGTCGGTTGGCTGGAAGATTGTTTTTTTTGGGGGCCGCCAAGCTGCGTAAGCAGGATGTATCGGCCGCAATCCCGGGAGCTGAAAGGATTTTGCCGAGCGGATTCTGTAACAAGATTTTTACAGCGCTTTTAAGCTTTTTTTCACATGCGTTTCACCAGTCACCGACGCAGGTTTCGCTAACCTTCCGGGATCTAATGGGGTGGTGTGTGCCGGCGAGGCGGCTTGATGTGGAATTAAGACTGAGTCTTTTCGGAATAAAACGCTCGATCGATCTGAACCGTTTTGCCCGCTATCGCAACGCTGCGGTGGTGTTGGCCTCGGCGTTGCTGGTTATCCCGCTGACCGTGTTTTTGCTGCGTCCCGCCACCGCGCCGGACCTGGCTCACGGCAATGTGGCCGGTGCACAGGCTCTGATGACGGGATGGGCCAAGGGCGACGTGATCGTACTGGTGCGCCACGTCGAGCGCTGCGACCACTCCTCTGCGCCTTGCCTGGTTGGTAACGATGGCATTACCGAGCGCTCTCGCAGTGTTGCCGAGAGCCTCGGGGCACAGTTCAAACACCTTGGCCTGGACAAGGCCGATATCTACAACAGCCCGATCCTGCGTACGGCGCAGACCGCCAACTTCATGTTCAACAAGGTCGGCACGGGCGAAGACTGGCTGATCATTTGCAAGGGCACCATGCTGCGCGACGCGTTGGCACACAAGGTTGCCGGTCGTAACCTGGTTCTGGTGACCCACAGCGAATGCATGGAACAACTGGAAATAGACCTCAAGTTACCGCCTTCGACCCTTGGTTATGGCGCTTCACTGTTTATTTCCGCCGAAACCCCGCAAACTCCGCGCATGCTTGGTTTCATCGATGCTTCTGACTGGAGCTCGGTGAGCACTCATTGAGTTTTTCCCTCTTCTTTTTGAATCAGGATTCACAATGCTGACCGCTTCTCGCTACCGCTTTTACTGGGTGAATTTCGGTATTCCGCTGGCCTGCGCGGTCGTGGTGTTCCTGATGTTCGACATGACCAGTATCGACATCGCCTTCAACAACTATTTTTTTGATCCGGTGACGCAGACGTACCCGCTGGACCAGGTCCATCTGTTCGAAAAAATCACCCATAAATGGGCGCGGATTATCCCGAACTGGACGGGCGAGATTGCGATTATCGGTGCCTTGTTGTCATTTCTCTGGCCGCGCCTGAAGGCCGAAAAGCATTCGAAAATCATCGCCTTCCTGGAAAAAATCAAAGTCGCACCGGTGCTGCGCTTTGCCACCCGGCACCGTCGCGATTTTCTCTACGTGGTGTTCGCGTTCTCCATCAGCACCGGGGTAATTCACTACCTCAAGGGCCACACCAGCGTGTATTGCCCGATCGAGACCACCCAGTACGGCGGCAAAATGGAGCACGTCGAGTGGTATGAAAATTTCGACCTGCTGAAAGTTGCCGGTCCGGGACGTTGCTGGCCGGGCGGGCACGCGTCGGGCGGGTTCACCATGCTGGCGTTGTACTTCGTGGCACGTCGCTACCGCTGGCGCTATTCGAAAGCGATCATGTACGGCTCGCTGACCCTCGGTTTCATCTATGGCACCACGCGAGTACTGCAAGGCTGGCACTATATGTCCCACACTTTATGGGCCGGGATCTTTGTGTGGCTGGCGTGTTTGCTGACGGCGCTGGCGTTTTACGGGCGGGCGAGGCTGGAACAGCCCGTGCTTTCAAAGGCGCAACAACCGCTACCGGCGACTCAGACCCAGCCAGTGAATTGAATTCGCCTTGAACAGCAAAACCCGCAACCCGAAAGGGCTGCGGGTTTTTTGTTGCTTGAGGAAATGTCAGTGAGTCATGGTTTGGGCGCAGCAAAGATCCACTGTGGGAGCGAGCTTGCTCGCGATAGCGGCAGGTCAGTCCGCATCATCATTGGTTGCTCTACCGCCATCGCGAGCAAGCTCGCTCCTACAAGTGGCGGGTGCCTCACTGCGCAACGAAGTAGTAGGCCTGACGCCCCACCATCATCGTCTTGAGCACCTTCAACGGTGCGGCAGGCTCAGTGTCGCCGGAGAGCACCGCGACATGATCGGGCGATGCGCCCAGAAACTCATGCAACTGCGACTCGGTATCGAGCCCTTTGAGCACGCTGCGGGTATAGAACACGCTGGCGCCGCCCAATCGTTCAGTGGCCTGGTACAGGGCAACTTGTTGCCCGTTGGCCTGCATCGACTGGATCTGCTCGGTCAGCGGCAGGAAGGACAACTTCCGGTCGGCATGGGGCATCGCCCATTGAGCCGCGGCGAAGTAGCCGCAAATGACCACGGCCAGGGTGCCAACCGCCAGACCGTTACGATACCCGGCCACGCGACCGATCCAGGTCGGTGAACCTTCACGGGACTTCAAGCGCTCGAGCAGCACGCTCGCGTACTCGGCAGCGACCACCGCTGCTGCGGGCGTCAGTGACATCAGGTACACCGTACGTTTGCTCGACGCCAGCGTCAGCATCACAAATTGCGCCAGCAACCACAGGGTGAAAAACAGTAAGTAACGGTTGGCCACCAGGCTTTTACGAAAATGCCACAGGCCCAGGTACACCAGAATATTCCAGGGCAAGAAGGCCTGGGGCAGTTTGACCAGGTAGTAATAGTACGGCTCGTGATGCCCCGCCTCGACGAAGGAACCGCTGAAGCGACCGACGCTGTTGGTCAATAACACTTCGGTCACGGCATGGGCGCCGCCGCGCTGGTAAAGCATCGCAAGCCAGATCATCAGCGGTACCAGCCCCAGTAGCGTCAGCAGGCCTGGCCGCAGCCAGCCCGCGACGTTCAGGCGTTTGTCCATCAGGCTGGTGGCCAGCAGGTACGCGAAGATCACCACTCCCGGCATGGCCAGGCCCAGCACACCCTTGCTTAAGGTCGCGATGGTGATCCCCGCCACAAATAGCAATCCGTTGCCGATGCTGGCTTGTCGTTGTCCTGCAAGGAACGCCAGCAGCGCTGCGCTCACCCCGAGGGCGAGCAACGCATCCTCACCGACACCGCGCACGTTGCTCCAGTAGCTGGCCATGGTCGCCAGCAGAATCGCCGCTGTCCACGCGACAGTAACGGGCCGGCCGAGCCGGCGCAGCATGGCGTACAACAGCATCACACTGAACAGCCCGGCGAATGCAGACGTCAGGCGAACGGCCCACGGCGTACCGCCAAATGCGCGAATCGCCCCGGCACCGAGCCACAGGCTCAGGGGCGGTTTTTCCAGAAACGGTTCGCTGAAAAGT
Source organism: Pseudomonas sp. KB_15 (assembly GCF_052114525.1). Lineage (NCBI taxonomy): Bacteria > Pseudomonadati > Pseudomonadota > Gammaproteobacteria > Pseudomonadales > Pseudomonadaceae > Pseudomonas > Pseudomonas sp. KB_15. The sequence goes on from NZ_JBFREX010000020.1 coordinate 58,371, forward strand.
CGCGGCGTCACCCAGTCATTATCCAGGTGCATTTCCATGGCAATTCCGGCGACCCGCGCTTCGGTGGAGCCTTGTAATTGGTGGTTGCCCAGGGCGAAGAAAAACAGCAGGCAACACAGTGCAAACAGCAGTGGGACAGGGCGCGACATGACTTCTGGTTACCGGTAAAGGACGGCTGAAAAAAATCAGGCAGAAAAAAGTATACGGAACGATTTCTTAACGAAGCATGAACAACTGTTGTGATCTATTGGGGGGGAAGGTCGACCTTCATTTCGCCAGCCAATCTGACATTCGATGCCCGGTGAGTCCCTGATTGAATCGCACAAATTCCCCCTCGACATTTGTAAAACGCCTGGTGCTCCGGAGGGTCGTGCTCGGCTCAAGCATTGCCTTCGCTCTACTGCTGACCGCGGGCAGTTACTGGCTGCTCACGCCGCCTTCACCCTATGTTCCGCTGAGCGGCCTGGACCCCGCGTCGGTGTCGTTGATCGCCGTGGGCGATCAAGGCAGCGGTGACTTGCAACAGTGGCGAGTGGGGCAAGCCATGGAGCGCGTCGCGACCCGAGAGGGGCGCCTGGACATGGTGGTATTCCTGGGCGACAACTTCTACGGCAAGCCATTGACCAGTACCCACGATTTCCACTGGGAAACCCGATTCGAGCGTGTCTATTGGGGACGCTGGCTCAGCCATGTGCCGTTTTACGCGGTGCTGGGTAACCACGATTACCCGGTGTCGCAAAAATACGAGATTGAGTACGGCCAACAGCACAAGGGGTCAGGTCGCTGGCAGATGCCGGCGAATTTCTACGTCAGGGATTTCGGTAATGCTGACGGGCGGCCATTGGTGCGGATGGTGTTCCTCGACACCTCGGCGCCACGTGAACGTTTGCAGCAGCAAATCGACTTTATCGATCAGGCGTTCCAGGCACCCGGGCCGGCTCCGGTATGGCGAATAGCCGCGTCCCATCACCCGGTGCGCAATCAAGGCGAGCATGGCGAGGAGTCGGATCTGGTCACCCGGCTCTTGCCAGTGCTGGAACGCAACCACGTCGATATGCTTTTGTCAGGTCATGATCACAACCAGCAATTGCTGTTACGTGCAGGTGAACCCGCGTGGGTCATTTCCGGGGCGGGTGGCCAGAGGCTGAGTGCTCTGAACGAGCCAACACCGGATAGCACGTTTACTGCCTCGCGGGCTGGTTTTGCCAAACTCGACCTGAGTGCCACTCAACTCAGGCTGGGGTATTACAACGACCGAGGCGAGCTGGAATCCGGTTATCGCTGGGCCAGAGACTGCCAGTGGATGGCCAAAGGCTGTTTGCTGCCCGAGCAGTCGCAAGGGAGCGTCGTGCAGTCGGCACAGTGATGGACGGTGTCGGCCAGATACAACCAGCGGTGGTCGTCAGGCAAATTCGCAGGCAAAAAAGGTTCTTCACGCAATCCCGGGAAACTGTAGGAGCCAGCCTGCTGGCGATGGACTCAAGTGCGCCGCGTTCATCCAGTTCATACGCGTTATCGTTAACGACCATCGCCAGCAGGCTGGCTCCTACAAGGGGCCGTGCCCATGCTTAAACCCGTGCCTGCAATCGACCCTTGCGACAGGCTTGCTGGAATCGCTCGAAATCGCGCTCGTTCTGCTCGGTATAACCCCGGGCATATTTATAGAGCGCGTCGGCCAGTGCCTCGCTCTTGCCGATGTAGCCGCTGATCACCGCCGCGCGCCCGGAAGACTTGGCATGGGCACGAGCCAGGGCCCGGCCGCAGAGCCGGCCATAGGCCGCGAATGCGTCGCCATCGAAAGTCTCGAGTTCGGCGGAGATTTTCATATCGCGCAATTGCCGCACATAGAAATGCCGCCCGCTGGGGCCGGTGGTCCAGCCGAGGAACAGGTCGCTGGCCGATTGCATCAACCGCTGACCGTCGACCACCCGCTGCCCTTCATGCCGCACTCGTGACTTGGCTTTCACGTAGCCTGCGAGCACCGAGCGCCGCGCTTCCTTGAATTGCAGGAATAACGGGAACTCCTGATCGTCGGTCAACAGTGCCACCAGACAACGGGTGCCGACACTGCCGACGCCCACCACTTTGAACGCCATGTCCTGAACATGAAACCGCGACACCAGATCGCGGCGGTCCGCTTGCAGGGTGCCGCGATAGTCGCGCATGAAGGTGTCGTAGAGCGGGCGCCAGTCCGAGAGGCGCAACCAGTCATCATCGGCGTCCAGCAGCGTGGTGTTTTTGTGCAGGTGGAAAATTTCCGGTAGGTCATCGCGAATGATCAGACGACCATGGGCGTCGCGTTCGCTGATTTTTGGCAGCAGTTCGGCATGGGTGCGACGCTCGGCTTTTTCGATGGCCCGTTCCACGTGTTCCAGGGTGCTTTTGTTGGCCTGCGCCAGCAGGTCGTCATAGCTGATGGACTCGTACCAGGTTTCCAGCGCACTTTGTTCGGCGCATTCGAGCATGGTTTTCTGATAGGCGCCCACGACCTGATGGCAAACCGTTTCTTCAACCGTTTCCCCATGACGCAGATCGCGAGCCGCCACCAGGAAACTTGCCACCAGACGTTTCAAGTCCCACTCCCACGGCCCGGGATGGGCTTCGTCGAAGTCGTTGACGCTGAACAGCAAATTGCGTTCAGGCGTTGCGAAACCACCGAAATTCATCAGGTGGCTATCACCGCAAATCGGCGAATCAAACCCCATGTTCGAGGTGCCCGCCAGGTCGTGGGCCTGCAGCAGCGCATTGCCGCGATAGAAGGTGAAAGGTGACACCAGCATTCGCCCGTAGCGCAACTCCACCAGCGATTTGACGCGTCCTTCACTCGACGCCTTGATCAGCGCTATCGGGTCGCGGGCGACATTTCCCAAGGAGGCTTGCGAACTGCGCGAACACTTCTTGCGCGCATCCTTGCCTTGCTTCAAGCGATCGGTGAGGGTGGTCATGAGGGCCTATTCGACAGGTGTTGTAGGGCATATGCGGATTGAGTGTAGAAGGGCTTTACGGGGGCATCCCAAGTGTTTGCGCAACGGCTAGTCTCTCTCTCAGGCATCGGCGCGATGTCACTGACCGGAAACAGGGAGGCCTGTGCTTTCACTGCTCATTTCGCTGGTGTTGGCGTTCCTTGTCGGCTGGGTGTCCCAACGCATGGGCATGTGTCTGGTCAACGCCATGGGGCTGCTGCTCAAGCGCCGGCCGACCCTGTTCGTGTCGTTGGTCAGTTGCGGTTTGTTCGGCCTGTTGCTCGCGCCGTTCTACGCCTTGTTTGGCGTCAGTCAGCCGTTGTTCATTCCCGAGGTCGGCTACATGTCGCTGGTCGGTGGCGGGCTGTTGTTCGGCCTCGCCTCGGTGCTCAATGACGGATGCAGCGTCGGCACCCTGACCAAACTCGCCAGCGGCAACCTGAACAAGGTCTTCACCATCCTCGGCTGGGTGCTGGGCATCGTGCTGTGGCATCACTTGAACATGCTGACCGAACACCGGGCTCTGCAAATGCCGATGATTTCCAGCCGTCATTACTGGCTGGTCATCGGCATCGTGCTGCTGATTTTGCTGTTTTTAATCCGGATCCACGGCGACAAACACCTGGTGCTGTCGAGCCTGTTGCTGGGCGCGCTGACCAGCGCCCTCTACACCTTCGAACCGCAGTGGACGCCCAGCGTGTTCTTTTACGATCTCTCGCAAATGTTCTGGTTACCGGGCGAAAACATGCTGACCCAGCAACGTGTCGCGGTGTTCAGCCTGTTGCTGGTGGGCATGCTCTGTTACACATTGCATCGTCGTACGTTCAACTATCAGCGGTTCGAAGCGATGACGGCGGGCAGGCATTTACTGGCTGGCGTACTCATGGGGACCGGTGCCTCGATGATGCTGGGCGGGAATGACTCGCAGATATTGTTGGTGTTTCCGACACTGACCTGGGTAGGCGCTGTGCCGTTGGTGTCGATTGTGTTGGGGATATTGGTGGGGGTTGGGGCGAGGCGGTTGCGTGGTTGAGTGATAGCGGCTCTGAGTTGGACGATCTCAATGAGACCGTCCATGTTCAAGGATCAAACCTGCATCTGCAACCGCCGCCCAACCACATCCAGCAAATCGCAACCATCGCGCAGGGAAGTGACCAGCACCCGCGCCTGTTCGCTGTAAACGCCTTCGTCAGCCGCGAAGCTCTCCAGCAATTGCGTCGCGGTTCGAATGCGATAGGCCGCTGTTTCGTGCAGCACATCCAGCGGTGCCTCGGTGTCGATCAGCAGCGAAGCAATAGTGCAGTCGATACCGGTCATCGGCATGTATCGATCCATCTCAAGCCTCCACTTCATCGAGTGGCGCGATGTTGTCCAGCGCCCGGTTCACCAGTAATTCAGCCAACACTGCCAGTTGCTGGATCGCCAACGCGATGTTGCGACGTGAGCTCTCAAGCTCACAGGCCAGGTCAGTGCTCATGACGTTGAGCGAGGCGAGGGTTTCGCTGGCGTGGGTGAGCAGGGACGGTGTGTCGATGTTGGGGCGGATGGTGAAGACGTGGCTGATGGGGTCGAGGTGGTTGGGGTTGCGGAAGCGGGCGCTGATGGCGGGTTCGGTGGTTTCGGAGAGTTTGGATAAGTCGGGTGTTTTGTTGGTTGGATCAGATGAAGAGTTTTGTGGAGTGGGGCTGTGTTGTTTCATGATGGAGATTCTGGTCTATTCATAGGAGCTGCCCCGGTTTTCAGTCTGTCAAAACTGATCGCTGATGTTCAGCGACCCCAGAAGGCTATCTTCGAGAATCAGCGTCCGCCAGTTCATGAAAGGCGATGCGTCTTGCGGGAAATTTCCTAGGAAGTGAGGGAGATGTCGAGATAGGTAACTGCCTGGGTGCTGAGTCAAATCGATTTGCAGTAATGTCCTGTATGCAATACATCTGGCCACCAATGTCACGGTAACCGAACATGGATCAATCACTTCTATTGTCCCGCCTCGGGCGTCAAATACTTGAAGCGCGTAAGAATCACGGTCTGACGCAAGCAAGAGTTGCCGAGCTTTCCGGATTGCCACGACAGAAAGTCATTGCGGTGGAACAGGGGGCTTCCACCGTTGCCATGGTCGCGTATGCCCGAGTCTTGTGCGCGTTGGATTGTGAACTTTCGGTCATTCCTGCTGCATTGCCGACGCTTGAAGAGCTAGGCGAATTGTTCGAGTGATACGACTTCTTTAGCGTGAATAAAACAGCTTACAAATCCACCAATTTTACCGTGTGCTTGAAATGATGCTCCCAAAGCCTGACCCCCAACCCGCCCGTCCGGTCCAGCGACGACCCCACCGTCAAATCCGTAATCAACGTCGGCTGCAAACCCGCATCAAACAGCGCAAACCCTGCCGCCAGGCAGCAGGTCTCCGTCTGAAGGCCGCAGACCAATACCCGGTCCACCTTCAGGCTTTTTAGGTACTCGATGGTCTCGGGCGACGGCGCGTATCCGTGCTTGATGAAGATGCGGTCAGCCTGGATCAGACAGTCGTCGTCCGGGGCGGGGTGCCAGCCGAGCTGTTTCTGGAAGGGGGTTTTGGATTCGTCGTGGCGTTCGACGGTGGCGACGCTGGGCAGGGTGCCGATGAGTGTCTGGATGCCATCGATGAGCCATTGGGGTGGGGCGAAACTGGGCTGGAGGTCGATGATCAGGAGGGCTTGGCGCATGGGCGTCTCCGGGGTAGGTCGCGGTGACGGTGGCTTCTGTGGCCGCTGGGTATTTGTGTTGATCTGGCTGGCCTCTTCGCGGGCAAGCCCGCTCCCACAGGGGGGAGGTGTGGCATGGATTGTAGAGTCCCGGATGCAACAAAACCCGCACTTGGCGGGTTTTGTTTTGCTTCGTATTTGGTGGAGCCGGGGGGATTTGAACCCCCGTCCGCCAGTACTCCGCTGTCGGTACTACATGCGTAGCCGTGTCTATTAAGTTAACCCTCAGCGACCCGACGGGCAGGGTGCTTTGGGCGAGTTGTGTAAGTTTTAGCCGCTTCGTCCACAACGTACTGCACGGCGATTCTGTTCTATATGACAATCACTTTGGGTTTACAGACATCCCCTGATGATTGCTGGACCCGAAGGTACCAGGAGGGAAGGGCTAAGGCTGCTTACGCAGCGAGAGCGTATTCCCCGTAGGTTTCGTCATTGGCAACTATAGGAAGTTGCAACAGTGGATTTACGAGTTCTGTTACCAACTCGGCATGCACCTAAAGTTTCGCAACCGGCGTCGAATCCTAAACGGCCCCGAGCCTGATGCTCTGTGAATCAAGTGAGCAACAAGCCTGTACAGTGTACGTCAACGTGACTCAGAAGGCCAACCCGAAGGTTGGCCACCACAAATTATGGGTTGGGCTCGTTGCTCTGTCTGTCAGCGAGTGCCAATGCCTGGGTGGCCTCGGTGACGCATTTTTTGTCGTCTCCGGAGGCTTGTGAGGCTTCGGCGCTGGACATCAGTCTTTTGATCTCCATTGTGGTGTTTCCGGAGGTCGCCGGCAGCGCATTCACTTTGCCTTTGAGCTCTTGCAGCTTGCTCGTACAGAGGTTGTTGTCCACAGCAAATACAGGAGTGGCCAGCATTGCAGCAGAAATGAACAGGCCAGCGAGTGCGGTACGTTTCATGGATATCTCCTGGATCGGATGGTCTCGGTGCTGACGTATGAGCGGGCGGCCAGGCCGAGCCCGAAAAACAGCCACGATTGATGGGGCCTGTCTAAAAGACTACGACGTAACGCAAGAATTCGGTTTTTTCAGAAAACGTGTCGAGCTTTTTCCAGAGATGCGCACGGTTACACATTTCCAGACCCCGGATGCAACAAAACCCGCAACTGGCGGGTTTTGGTTTGCTGCGTATCGGACGCAGCCGGGCTTTGAACTCCCGGCTGCCAGTACTTCGTTGTTGATTTACGCCAACAAGGCCCAGGAGGCCAACCCGAAGGCTGGCCCTGAGTTGAGAGTTACTTCCCGCCTTTGCTCGCGTTCTTGAGGTCCTGGATGGTTTGGTTGGTCTCGGCGACGCAATCATCAATACCTTTTTTGGTGCCTTTTGCATGGTCGGCTTGGGCTTTCTCGACAGAGTCCGCTACTTGCTCAGCCATTTCGGGAGGAATCTGTGCCTTTGCGTTTTCGATGGTTTTCAGATTGACCGCGCATTGATCTTTTTCGGCGGCAAACGAGGGGGAGGCCAGCATTGAGGCAGTAACGAACAGACCAAACAGTACAGAACGTTTCATGAGTATCTCCTTGAACTGAGTGGCCAGGCATCGCTGACCATCAGGACGGGCTGCCGAGTTTTGGAAAGGTCCCACGTTTGCAGGACTTGATCTGTGGACTGCGGCGGCACGTCAGGGTTCTATTTATTGCTGTAATGCTGTCGGTTCTGGCAGGAAGCACTAAAAAAGGCGCATGAATGCGCCTTTCGTGAGGTTCTGCTCAGGTCGCCCTAGCCTGGGTAACGCGGTCCACCAGATAGACTAGTCCGTGGTAGTCAATGCCGCCATGTTGCGTTAGCCCGATCTCACAGGTGCGGCTGGTAGATATCCCTTCGCTGCATTGTTGCACCGCGTCCTTGAGCGTGCGCAGCGAATGGGCGTTCAACTCGGGCGTGGTGAAGCCCTTGTCACCGGCAAACCCGCAACAGTGAATGCCTTCAGGAATGACCACGTTTTTGCTGCATTTGCGCGCCAGGTCGATCAGCGCCTGACTTTCGCCAAGGTGCTGAGTGCTGCAAGTGACGTGTACCGCAATCGGCGCTTCCTGCGGTGTGAAGTCGAGGCGATCCACCAAGTGCGTGCGGATGAAACGCACCGGGTCGTAGAGGTCCAGTCGAACTTCGCCAAGGTCTTGAGTGAGCCGTAACGTACACGGGCTGGTGTCGCAATAAATCGGGTCGAGCCCGCCGCGACTGGCGTGCAGCAAGGCGCCGATCAGTTCCTGGCGTTTGTGTTCGGCTTGTTCGGCGTAGCCTTTGGAGGCGAATGGCTGGCCGCAGCACAGGTTGTCCAGATTGTCCGGGAAGACCACCTGGTAACCGGCCTTTTCCAGCAGCCCGCGGGTTTTGTCGTACAACGACACCTGCTCCTTATCTCCCGCCGTTGGCCCCATGACCCGCGACACACACGCCGCCAGGTACACTACCCGAGGGCGTTCGTCCGACACGGCGGGACTGAAGCGGATGGCTTTTTCCGGCTGCGGCATGGCGTTGGTCCATTGCGGGACCTGACCTTTGGACAGCTTCGTCAGCGCCGCCGAGAGTTTTGCCAGGCGTGGCGCGCCCAACAACATCCGTGCGCCATTGGCGACGTGCAGGGTGAACCGCGCCCCTTGTAGCGCCGTGGCGAAATTTCCTTCAAGCCAGTTGGCGGTTTTCGTATGGGTTGCCGTGCGGCTACGGAGTTTTTTCACCAGCTCGCCGGTGTTGATGCCGACCGGGCAACGTTGCGCGCACAGGCCGGTGGCGGCGCAGGTATCGATGCCCTGATATTCGTACGCGGCTTCGAGTTCGGTGGTATCGATGCCGGCGCGTTTTCGCGCCTGAATGTCGCGCCAGATCACGATGCGTTGGCGTGGACTCAGGGTCAGGCCCTTCGACGGGCAGACCGGTTCGCAGAAGCCGCACTCGATGCACTTGTCCACAATCTCGTCGGCGGCCGGCAAGGGCTTGAGGTGCTTGAGGTGGATCTGCGGATCTTCGCTGAGCACCACGTCCGGATTGAGAATGCCGTTGGGATCGAGCAGACGCTTGAGCTGCCACATCAACTGGTAAGCATCGCTGCCCCATTCCAGCTCGACGAACGGCGCCATGTTGCGCCCGGTGCCGTGTTCGGCCTTCAGTGAACCGCCAAATTCCACCGCCACCAGTTGCGCCACGTCATCCATGAACGCCTGGTAGCGTGCGACTTCTTGCGCGTTGTTGAAGCCTTGGGTGAAGACAAAGTGCAGATTGCCTTCCAGCGCGTGTCCGAAAAGGATTGCTTCGTCGTAGTGATGTTTGTCGAACAGCTCGATCAGGCGGTTGACGCCGATGGCCAGTTGTTCGACCGGGAAGGTGACGTCTTCGATGATCACTGTGGTGCCGGTCTTGCGCACCGCGCCGACGGCCGGGAAGGTGTCTTTGCGGATTGCCCAGAGACGGGCGTTTTCCTGAGGGTCTTCAGTGAAATCGACCTGCTTCTCCACCGGGAACGCCTTCAGCGACGCCATGATCTGCGCCAGTTGCTCGTGCAGCAATGTGGGCGATGCGGCGCGGGATTCGATCAGCAAGGCGCAGACATTGTTCGACAGATGCTGTACGAAAGGCGGCATGCCGGGTTTGTTCTGCACTGAACGCAGGCTGCGTCGGTCCAACAGTTCCACGGCCGACACCGGTTGGCTTTTCAACACGGTGACCGCGTTGCAGCAGGTCTCGACATCCGGGAACACAATCAGGGCCGAGGCCTTGTTCGGGTGGTCGATCACCGTGTCATAGGTCACGGCACTGATGAACCCGAGCGTGCCCTCGGAGCCCACCAGCAAGTGGCTCAAGATATCCACAGGCTCGTCGAAATCCACCAGGGCATTGAGCGACAGGCCGGTGGTATTTTTCAGACGGTATTTGTGGCGGATTCTCGCAGCCAGCTCAGCGTTTGCCCGGGTCTCACGACCAAGAGTCGCCAAGCGCTCCAGCAGGGGGGCGTGGCTTTGGCGAAACGCCGCAACGCTGGCGGCGTCTTCAGTGTCGAGACGACTGCCGTCGGCCAGCACCAGACGAATGCCGGCCAGGGTGTGATAGGTGTTTTGTGCCGTGCCGCAGCACATCCCACTGGCATTGTTGGCGACGATTCCGCCGATCTTGCAGGCGTTGATCGAGGCCGGGTCCGGGCCGATCTTGCGTCCGAACGGCGCCAGCCAGGCATTTGCCTGGGCGCCGATCACCCCCGGTTGCAGGCGGATTTGCGCGCCTTGCCCGCGGATTTCGCGACCGTTCCAGTTATCCCCCAGCACGATCAGCACCGAATCGCTGATCGCCTGGCCAGACAGGCTGGTGCCGGCGGCGCGGAAGGTCACCGGCACCCGATCGCGTTGCGCCAGTTGCAGCAGTGCCACCACTTCGTCTTCGGACTCGACGCGAATCACCAGTTGCGGAATCAATCGATAGAAACTGGCATCGGTGCCGAAGGCCAGGGTCGACAGCGGGTCGTCGAAACGTCGTTCTTGAGGAATCAGTTGTTGTGCATCGCGCAGAAAAGCGGCCGGTAGACTCATTGGTCCTCCAGGATCAGCACCACCAGGTCTTTCGGACCGTGGGCGCCGTACGCCAGGACTTGTTCGATGTCGGCGGTCTTCGACGGGCCGGACACCAGCAACGCGTTGGTCGGCATGCCCTGGGCCCATTCGAATTCCTGTTGCACCTGATAGAAGTTGTCGCGGATTTCGCTGGCCTTGAGCAGGGCGAAATGTACCGGTGGTGCCAGGCTCATCAGGCGTGGTTCTTCCCGCGTCGGCCAGAGAATCAGGCTGCCGGTCGCCGCGATGGCGCCGAGGGTGGTGGTCAGGCTCGCCGGGGTATCGTTGAACAGCTCGGCTTTCCATTCTTCAACAGGGCGGTCGTAGGCCTTGAGCATTGGCAGGCCAGGATTATTCGCCCAGTGTTGTGTGATGCGTTGACCGTGGGGTGTTGTCGGTGCGATCAGCAGACTCGGCAACTGGCGGTCCCGTAGCAACTGCGCGAGTAGCGTCGGCCACTCTTCGCCGGACGTCAGATGAATTTCCGTGTGCACCGCTTCCATCAGCTTGCGCAGTTGCGCAATGCGTTGCTCAGGAGCGTAGGTGTAAGGCTGGGTCACCAGTTCGACATCAAAGTTGTCGGCCACCGGTGTGGTGCCTGTCAGACTTTTACGCAGTTTGGCGAGGATATTTTGCTTGGCGCTCATCAGCGATCTCCCTTGGCAAAGTGCTCGCGGGCCATGTCATGCAGTGAGCGGGCAGCGGGTTTCGGTGCGCTGTGATTTTGCGTCCACGGGCCGACATTGCTCGGCGTGAGGGCACGCAAACGGGTGGCGAAAAAACCGAACAGGCGATACAGCGTCGGCGAACTGTTGAGCTTCGCCCAGGCGTTCCAGATGAACCGTTCCTTGCGCGAATACTTGCTGCCCTGACCGCGCATCACTTGATGGGGGCTGTCCGGGGCCTTGACGTTTTCTTCACGCAGACGTCGCAGCAACGCAGGGATCGGGATTTTTACCGGGCATACTTCCCCGCAGGCTCCGCACAGCGAAGAGGCGCTCGGGTGATCCGGGACTTTCGCCAGGCCGACCATGTGCGGGGTGATTATTTTTCCGATAGGCCCGGGGTAAACCTCCCCATAGGCATGGCCGCCAATTCGGGTATACACCGGGCAATGATTCATACAGGCGCCGCAGCGGATGCAGTTCAGGGTCTGACGCAATTCGCTGTCGGCAAAGGCCTGGCTGCGGCCGTTATCGAGCAGTACGAGGTGCACTTCCTGCGGGCCGTCGAGTTCATGTTCCTTGCGCGGGCCGGAGATCATGTTGACGTAAGTGGTGATCGGGATGCCCAGCGCCGAGCGGGTCAGCAGCGACAATAGCGGCACCACGTCGCGCAGGTTTTCCACGACTTTTTCGATACCGGTGACGGCGATGTGCACGGGTGGCACCGTGGTGGTCATGCGACCGTTGCCTTCGTTTTCCACCAGCAGCAGGGTGCCGGTTTCGGCCACGGCGAAGTTGACGCCGGAGACGCCGATGTCCGCTTCGAAGAATTTCTGCCGCAAGACCTTGCGACCGATCTGAATGAGTTGGTCAACGTCCTTGGTGTATTCCACTCCAAGCTTGTCGTGGAACAAGGACGCGACCTGACCGGCGTTCTTGTGGATTGCCGGCATGATTATGTGTGAAGGCTTCTCGTGGTCGAGCTGGACGATGTACTCGCCCATGTCCGATTCCAGGCATTCAATGCCCCGATCAGCAAGGAAATGGTTCATCTCCATTTCTTCGCTGACCATCGATTTGCCCTTGATCACTTGCCGCCCCTCGTGAGCGCGGATGATCGAGAGGACGATGCCATTGGCCTCGTCCACCGTTTCCGCCCAGTGCACTGTCACACCGTTGCGGGTCAGGTTCTGTTCCAGTTGCTCGAGCAGGTCGGGCAACTTGGAGAGCGCGCGGGCACGGATTGCATTGCCCAGTGCGCGCAAGTGTTCTCTTTCGTGGGCATCGCTGAAAGCTGCTGCCCGTTTGGTCATCAGTGAATCCATCGCCTTGCGAAAGTTGCCTCGCAATTGCGCGTCACCCAGCGCGTTGTGGGCGCGGGTGCGGAAATCTTCTTCTACGGCAACCGTAGGAATAATCGTGGAAGTGCTCATCGGGCACCCCCGGTACGCTGCCAGAGGAAGCTGGCCAGATGCTGACCACGCAACGCTTCCTGCTGTTTTTCCAATGAGCCGTTGATGTTCATCAAACAGCCGCAGTCGGCACTCAATACCTGGTGCGCGCCGGACTCCTTCAACGCCCGGGTCTTGTCAGCCACCATCGCGCCGGAAATGTCTGGCATACGGACGCTGAATGTCCCGCCAAAGCCACAGCATTCACTTTCGTGATCGTGATTGACCCGCTCCACATTGCTCAACTGCGACAACAATTCGCGGCCGTGCAGGTGGGTGTTCATTTCACGGCGTGCCGAACACGAGGTGTGCAGCGCCACTTTCACCGGTTCGCCGCTGTCTTTGAGCTGCACCTTGCAGACAAACAACAGGAACTCGGCCAGCTCAAAGGTTCTGGCGGCCAGCGCCTGAACCTGTTTCAACGTTTCCGGCTCGTCCTTGAACAAGTCGGCATAGTGTTCGCGCAACATCCCGGCGCAAGAGCCCGAAGGCACCACCACCGGATAATCCCCGGCAAACAACGCCAGTTGCGAGCGCGCCACGGTCCGTGCCTGCTCGGTGTAACCCGAGGTGTAGGCCGGTTGTCCGCAGCAGCTTTGCCCTTGCGGGTACTCGACACGAATGCCCTCGCGCTCCAGCAGGTGGATCGCGTCCATTCCGGCTTCGGGGTAGAACAAATCCACCACGCAGGTTCCGAACAGATAGACCCGTGACGGTTTCTCGCTGGGGTATTGCCGAGGCTCGGGCAGTGGCGGGGCGACACGGGTCGCATTCGGCACAGCGTTGTAAAAAAGCTCGCTCATCAGGCGTGTCTCCGGGTAGTCCCGGTTATTCGTCCGTTGAGGCCGCTGAATATAGTGAGGGAAGCTTTCAGCAGCCTTACAGACCGGGGTGTGAGTAGCGGACGCCGGGGGCGTGGCCCGGCGTCGGTTTTTATCGTGTTGCTTGTGGTCCTTAGTGCACCAGCATCCCGGTGAACCAGTAGGCTTGGGCCAAGGTGATAAGTCCGACAATCGTTGCAAAGAATAGGCTGTGCTTGAGGGTGAAGCGGAACAGATCCGATTCTTTGCCCACCAGGCCGGTCGCGGCACAAGCCACGGCGATCGATTGTGGCGAGATCATCTTGCCGGTCACGCCGCCGCTGGTGTTCGCCGCCACCAGCAAGGTGTCGTTGACACCGATCTGGTGCGCGGTGGTCGCTTGCAGCGAGCTGAACAGGGCGTTGGACGAGGTATCGGAACCGGTGAGGAAAACCCCCAGCCAGCCGAGAAACGGCGAGAAGAACGGGAACGCTGCGCCCGTTGCCGCCAGTACCAGGGCCATGGTCGAGGACATGCCCGAGTAGTTCGTCACGAAGGCAAACGCCAACACCATGCCGATGGACAGGATCGGCCAGCGCAGTTCATAAAAGGTCTCTTTCAAAGTGGTCAGACCAGTTTTGAAATTGACCTTCAGCACCAGCATCGAGATCAGTGCCGAAAAGAATATCGCCGTGCCGGTCGCGGAAATCGGGTCCAGTTTGAAAACCGCCGGGATGGCGGTCGGCGCGGCCACGATGGGTGCAACCTTGATCACCATCTGGTCCAGGTGCGGAATGGCAAAGTTGAACACGAAGCTGTACATCGAGCCGCCAGCGGCAAACATGGCCTTGAACGGTTTCAGGGTCCAGATGGTGACCAGTACGGTGAGAATCAAAAACGGCGACCAGGCTTTGAAAATTTCCCCGAGGCTGTAGGGTGATGCCACGGTTGTGCGTTTCTGGCCGAAACCACCGACGCTGGCGCTCACCACGGAGGCCGAGACGGCGCCCACAATGTGTTGGCCGGCGGCGCGTTTTGGTTGCCAGACTTTCAGGAACAGGGTCAGGGCAATCAGGCTGGCCAGGGCCGAGGTGATGTCCGGTAGTTCCGGACCGATGAAGTTCGAGGTGAAGTACTGGGTCACGGCAAAGCTCAAGCCGGCCACCAGTGCTGCAGGCCAGGTTTCCCGCACGCCGCGCAGGCCATCCATCATGAACACCAGCCAGAACGGCACGAACATCGACAGTAGCGGCAGTTGACGGCCGGTCATGGCGCCGATCTTGAATGCGTCGATACCGGTCACTTGCCCGGCAACGATGATCGGAATGCCGAGAGCGCCGAAGGCTACTGGCGCGGTGTTGGCGATCAGGCACAGGCCGGCGGCATACAACGGGTTGAAGCCAAGCCCTACCAGCAGGGCGGCGGTAATCGCTACCGGCGCGCCGAAACCAGCCGCGCCTTCGAGGAAGGCGCCGAAGCAGAAACCGATCAGCAGAACCTGCAGGCGCTGGTCATCGGTGATCGACAGAACCGAACTGCGGATGACTTCAAACTGGCCACTCTTGACCGTCAGTTTGTAGAGGAACACCGCTGCCACAATGATCCAGGCAATCGGCCACAGGCCATAAGCGAAGCCATACCCGGCGGCGGCGAACGCCATATCGACGGGCATCTGGAAAGCGAAGATCGCCACCAGAATCGACAAAGCCAGGGTGATGCTGCCGGCTACATGGCCCTTGAGGCGGAATACGGCCAGGGCCAGGAAGAAAAACACGATGGGGATGACGGCGGCGAGTGCGGACAGGCCGAGGCTGCCGAGCGGGGTATAGAGCTGTTGCCAGGTTTGCATATGGGGTGGCCCCTAATTGTTGTTGGTCAGGCACTGATCAGCGTTCTTGGATAATTGGTAAGACCAATTTACAATCGCTGTTGGCTAGGGTAAAAGCCTTGTAGGCGGTGTGTCAATTTGCCGCCCTAAAACTTTTGTCGAATGCAAAGTGCGCAGGTCGTCTGCCTGGTATGACCAAATGCGTTGTGACAGGTGCTGGCGCGGCGCCGATAGGCCAGAATAGAGCCCCGGCGAGCCGTCGGGTCGTGGAGTAATCGAGTTATGGGGTTTGATCAGATTCGTCAGCGCCGTTTGTCTGACGATATTGTCGAGCAGCTTGAGGGCATGATCCTCGAGGGCACGCTGAAAGCGGGTGAGCGCTTGCCGGCCGAGCGCGCACTGGCCGAGCAATTTGGTGTGTCACGCCCTTCGTTGCGCGAAGCCATTCAGAAGCTGACCGCCAAGGGTCTGCTGGTCAGTCGCCAGGGTGGCGGCAACTATGTGGTGGAGTCGCTGGGTAGCACTTTCAGTGATCCCTTGTTGCATCTGCTGGAAAGCAACCCCGAGGCGCAACGCGATCTGCTGGAGTTTCGCCATACGCTGGAAGCGTCCTGCGCCTACTACGCGGCGCTGCGTGCTACGGATGTGGATCGCGAACGGCTGACCGCGGCGTTCAACGAGTTGCAGGACTGCTATTCGCGTCACGAACAGGTGAGTCGTGCCGAAGAGGGGGCCGCGGACGCAAGCTTTCACCTGGCGATCGCCGAGGCCAGCCACAATGCCGTGCTGCTGCACACCATTCGCGGGCTGTTCGACCTGCTCAAGCGCAACGTGGTGACCAACATCGGTGGCATGTACAAGCAGCGCACGGAAACCCGCGACATGCTGATCACGCAGCATCGGGAGTTGTACCAGGCGATTATCGAAGGGCGGGCGGAGCAGGCACGGGAAGTTTCCAGCCGACACATTTTGTATGTGCAGGAGGTGCTGGAAGAAGTGCGTCAGGAAGTGCAGCGCATGGCCCGGGCGGAGCGGCGCAAGGGGATGTAGCGACAGGCGCTTAGTGTGGCGAGGGAGCTTGCTCCCGTTCGGCTGCGCAGCAGTCGCCAGCAGGCTTGATGCCGCCAAGCCAAGGGGCGCTTCGCACCCCGGCGGGAGCAAGCTCCCTCGCCACAATGCCGCAATCCGGCAGAAGAATTACTCTTCCTTGCCCTTGTTGCGCACCGCACGCTGCAACTCCCGACCGGCGTCGCGTTCGCGCTCGGTATCGCGCTTGTCGTATTCCTTCTTGCCCTTGCCCAGAGCGATCTCGCACTTGACCATGTGCTTGCTCCAGTACCAGGACAGGCACACGCAGGCGTAACCCTTCTGCTGCACGGCCGCGGCCAGCTTTTCCAGCTCGCGCCGGTTGAGCAGCAATTTACGGGTGCGCACCGGGTCAGCGATGACGTGGGTGCTGGCGGTCGTCAGGGGCGTAATGTGGCTGCCGAGCAGCCAGGCTTCGCCATCCTTGAGCAGTACGTAGCTGTCAACCAGCTGCAGCTTGCTTGCCCGCAGACTTTTTACTTCCCAGCCGGCCAGGACCAGACCAGCCTCGAACCGATGTTCGATGAAGTAATCGTGTCGCGCCTTTTTATTTTGCGCGATGGTCCCTGTTGGGTGTTTCTTCTGTTTAGCCATAGGGGCGGCATTATAGGGAGTTGCACGCGAGTCGGCTACGGTGTTGCTGCGTGCTTGAGCAGGTTGATTGAATCCCGGACAATGCGGCCTCTTTTTTGAACGCTTGGGCGTGATAACGATGTCGACAGACAAGGTTTCTGTCCACGGCAGTTGGGCTAGCCGCTGGGTCTTCATACTCGCCGCGACCGGTTCGGCCGTGGGGCTGGGTAGTATCTGGAAATTTCCGTACATGGTCGGTGTCTATGGCGGCGGCGCCTTCGTGCTGATGTTCCTGGCCTGTATTGCATTGATCGGCGTGCCGGTCATGCTGGCGGAAACCCTGATCGGCCGGCGTGCCCGGCAGAGCCCGGCCAATGCCTTGAAGATGCTGGCGGTCGAGGCGGGGCACTCGGCGAAATGGTCCTGGGGGGCATTTGCCGGGATGATCACGGCGTTGCTGATCCTGTCTTTCTATAGTGTGGTGGGCGGCTGGTCGCTGGATTACATCATCGACATGGGGCGTGGCGACTTCCAGGGAGCGACGCCGGACCAGGTGGGTGCCTACTTCGGCAATGTGATCGCCGATCCGTGGCGCCTGACACTTTGGCACACGATTTTTATGCTGTTGTCAGCGGTAGTGATCGCCAAGGGCGTGGTTGCCGGGCTTGAACGCAGTTTGCGCATCATGATGCCGTTGTTGTTCGTGATGGTTCTCGTGCTGCTGGGCTACAGCATGACCACCGGACATTTCATGGAAGGCGTGCATTTCATGTTCGACTTCCATCCGGAAAAAGTCCTCGACGGTTTGCTGCCCGCCATGGGCCACGCGTTCTTTTCCCTGAGCGTGGGCGTCGGCTCGATCATGATCTACGGCGCCTACATGCCGAAGCACTCGTCGATTTCAGGCACGATTGTCGGCGTGGCGCTGCTCGATACCTTTGTTTCCCTGGTGGCCGGTCTGGCATTGTTTCCGATTGTTTTCGCCGCGGGCCTGAACCCGAGCGAAGGGCCGGGGCTGATGTTCGTCAGCCTGCCGTTTGCCTTCGGTAACGTGGCGTTCGGGCAGTTGATGGGGGTGGTGTTCTTCGTGCTGGTGGCGGTTGCTGCCTGGAGTTCGGCGATTTCCCTGCTCGAGCCGATGGTGGCCTACCTGGTCGAACGCACTAAGGTGAGTCGTGCATGGGTCACCTTCTGGTTGGCTTTCAGCTGCTGGTTTGTTGGTCTGGGCACGGTGTTCTCCTTCAATATCTGGAAGGAGGCCAAGTTCTTCGTGAACGAAGGCGGGATGTTCCACCTCTACCAATGGGGAGCAACCGGTGGTCTCGACTTCTTTGGCGTGATCGATTTCTTCACCTCGCGACTCATGTTGCCGCTTGGCGGTTTGTGTTTCGTGGTGTTCGCGGGCTGGATCATGGGGCGCGAAGCGGTGCGCGACGAATTGTCGATCCGCAACCCTGCGCTGTTTGACCTGTCCTTGTTCTTGATGCGCTATGTGGCGCCCATCGGCATTCTCGTAGTGTTTGCCGCCCAGCTGTGGAAGTGACGCTGACATGACGACACACATTTCACGTTCGGCCTTGCTGCCGTACCCGGCACAAGCGCTGTATGACCTGGTCAACGACGTGGCACGCTATCCGGAGTTTCTGCCGTGGTGCTCGTCGGCCGAAGTCCTGGAGAGCTCCCCTGAGCATATGCGGGCGAGTGTCGGGGTGGCGAAGGGCGGCCTCAGTCAGCATTTCGTGACGCGTAATACTCTGGTTCCCGGGCAATCGATCGAAATGAACCTTGAGGAAGGTCCGTTCAATCAGCTGCATGGCGTGTGGGTGTTCAAGCCACTGGGCGAGAAGGCCTGCAAGATCAGTCTTGATCTGTCGTTCGATTATGCCGGGCCGTTGGTTCGTGCCACCCTGGGGCCGCTGTTCAACCAGGCGGCCAATACCCTGGTGGATGCGTTCTGCCAGCGTGCCAAGCAGATACATGGTTGAGGTCATGGGTGATGATTGAAGTCGAGGTGGTTTACGCGGCCGTAGACCGTCAGGTGCTGTTGACGGTGGCGGTGCCTGCCGGAACGACTGTGCGGGCGGCCTTGCTTGGGTCGGTCCTGGCTCAAGAGTTTCCAGAGCTGGATCTGACCCAATGCCCTGTGGGTATCTTTGGCAAGGTTGTAGCCGATCCAGAGAGTCGGGCAGTCCAGGCTGGGGATCGCATCGAGGTTTACCGACCTTTGCTGGCCGATCCCAAAGAGGTTCGCCGACTGCGCGCGGCAAAGGCTGCCGAGGCCAAAGCCCGTAATCAGTGAGTGGCTTGAACGCCAGACAATAAAAAGCCCGGGCATGCCGGGCTTTTTATTGCGTCGCAAATTATTGCGGCGAGGTTTCCAGTGGTCGCGGCGTCGGGACCGGAACGGTTTCTACACCGTCGACGTCCTTCTGGATCTGATCCAGCAACGAACCTGGCTTGACCGGTTTTTCCGGTTTTGGCTTCTCGACGTTTTCTGCCGGGGCAGCCACTGTCGTGCCGCTGTCCTTGCCGAGAATGGCTTCATCACGGCTCACGCCTGGCATGAAATCGCCGGAGAGGCTGACAAGCTGATCATTTGGGTTGAAGATAACGCTGATGCGTTCCTGTTGGCGTTCACCGCCACCAGGTTGCAGGCTGTACAGATAATCCCAGCGATCGGCATGGAACGTGTCAGTCAGCAGAGGGTTGCCCATGATAAACCGTACTTGCTTACGGGTCATTCCCGGGCGTAACTGGTCTATCATGTCCTGCGTGACGACATTGCCCTGCTGGATGTCGATTTTGTAAACCCCGGGGAATGAACAACCGGCGAGTGCGAGCAGTCCCACAAAGGTGAAACTGGTTAGCAAGAGCTTGGTGTTTTGCATCGGTGGGCGACTTCCACTATCTTGGCTGGGACAACGTAAACGCCGATCATACCCGCATTAAGAGAAGCTGCGAAGCAGCATCGCGAGAAAGCTGACCATGGTTGAAAATAGCGAACTACGCAAAGCCGGCCTCAAAGTGACCCTGCCACGGGTCAAGATTCTGCAAATGCTCGATTCCGCCGAGCAGCGCCACATGAGTGCCGAGGATGTCTACAAGGCCCTGATGGAGGCTGGTGAGGATGTCGGTCTGGCCACGGTTTACCGTGTTCTGACCCAGTTCGAGGCAGCTGGCCTTGTGGTGCGGCACAACTTCGACGGAGGCCATGCGGTCTTCGAACTGGACGACGGAAAGCATCACGACCATATGGTCAACGTCGAAACCAGTGAAGTGATCGAATTCTTCGACGAAGAAATCGAGCGGCTTCAGAAAGCAATCGTCGACAAGTATGGCTTCGAGATGGTTGATCACAATCTGGTGCTGTACGTGCGCAAGAAAAAGTAAGCATGTCGCGCGAACATCCGTTCGCGAAACGAGCGAAGGCGACCCCAGGGTCGCCTTCGTGCTTTCCGGCTTTACTCAAGCTTTGGCGGCAACCACCATTTTTTTCGCGTGAGCCAGGGATTCCTTGGTGAGATCGATGCCGCCCAGCATCCGTGCGACTTCTTCGACGCGGTCATTCTTGCTCAATTTGGAAACGGCCGTACGGGTGGCATCTTCTCCGCGTACTTTATGCACAAATAGATGCTGATGACCTTGCGCTGCGACTTGCGGCAAGTGGGTCACGGTCAGTACTTGCCCACGCACGCCGAGCCTGCGCAGCAACTGGCCGACGATTTCTGCAGTCGGGCCGCCGATGCCGACGTCGACTTCGTCGAATACCAGGGTCGGTACACGGGAGGTCTGCGCGGTGATCACCTGAATCGCCAGGCTGATCCGCGACAGCTCGCCACCGGATGCCACTTTCGCCAGGGCTTTCAGTGGCTGGCCAGGGTTGGCGCTGACCAGCAACTCTACCTGCTCGAGGCCATTTGGCAGCAGTTCATCGCTGCTGTTTGGGCGCAGTTCAATGGTGAAGCGACCGCCGGGCATGCCCAGTCGCTGGATTTCCTGCTCCACGGCGCTGGCCAGGCTATTCGACGCTTGATGCCGTAGATCGCTCAGTTCCCGTGCCTTTTCCTGATAGTGCCGGGCATAGGACGACAGCTCATCGCTCAGTCGCTCGATGGATTCGTCGTTGGCGTTGAGGGTTTCGATTTCATCCAGCAGTTTCTGTTGCATCTCGGCAACTTCAGTCGGCTGGATGCGGTGTTTGCGCGCCAGGGTGTAGATCGCGTCGAGGCGTTCTTCAAGGTATTGAAGACGCGACGGATCGGCATCGAAATTGTCGAGGAAGCGGTTCAGTTCACCCACGGCCTCTTCAACCTGGATCTGTGCACTGGTCAACAAGCTGCTGGCTTCACCCAGCGCGCCGATCGAGCTGTTCACGCTCGACAGGCGGTTGAGGCTGGCGGTGAGGGCGTTCAGTACATTCCCGGAATCACTTTCACTGCATTGCTCGACGACTTGTCGGCAAATGCCGAGCAAGGTCTCGGCGTTGGTCAGGTTCTTGTGTTCCTGTTCCAGTTGCTCCAGCTCATTGTCACCGAGGCCAAGGTTTTCCAGTTCTTCGAGTTGATAGCTGAGCAATTGATGGCGGGCGCGTTGCTCGTCACCGGAATTGGAGAGTCGCTCCAGTTCCTGGCGGGTCTGGCGCCAACGCTGGGCGGCGAGCTGAACCTGCCGGGCAAGGTCGGTCGCGCCGGCATATTCATCGAGCAGGCGACGGTGGGTGTCGGTCTTGAGCAGGGATTGGTGTTCGTGCTGGCTGTGAATGTCGATCAACAGCTCGCCCAGCGCCTTGAGATCGCCAAGCGGGCAGGGCGTGCCGTTGATGTAGCCACGCGAGCGCCCTTCGGATGTGATCACCCGGCGCAGGATGCACGGGCCGTCGTTTTCGAGGTCGCGCTCGGCCAGCCAGGCGCTGGCTTCCGGAATGTCGGCCAGATCGAAGGTGGCCAGGATATCGGCCTTGTCGGCGCCGGGGCGGACCACGCCGCTGTCGGCGCGATCACCCAGGGTAAGGCCCAGCGCGTCGAGCATGATCGACTTGCCCGCGCCGGTTTCCCCGGTGATAACGCTCATCCCGCGATCGAGTTCGAGATCGAGATGTTCAACGATGGCGTAGTTGTGTACGGACAGGTGCACCAGCATATGGGCCGCTCCCAGGTGTTATGTCTGGTTATTTATACAGTGTTTTGTTTCGGGCTGACAATGCCTCTCGTTAGCTCGATTCGCTTGGTCCGACGAAACCCTTATCGCGAGCGGGAATGACAAAGCGGTTGTTTTTTGTAGGGTTAATCGTCGGCCCCCCTTGAAGCCGGATTTTGCGGCCCCATATAGCTGGGCAGAAGCGCGAGTTGAGCTCGCGGACGATATTGAAAGGAGAAATCTATGGCTGACGAACAGACAGTGGATACGCAAAACCCAGACGCCAACCAGGCGCCCGAGGCTTCGGGTGAAGACCTGGCGGCTCGTGTACAAGTGCTCGAAGAGCAACTGGCAGGCGCTCAGGATCAGGCTTTGCGTGTAGCCGCCGATCTGCAGAACGTCCGCCGTCGCGCCGAGCAGGATGTGGAGAAGGCTCACAAGTTCGCGCTGGAAAAATTCGCCAGCGACCTGCTGCCGATCGTCGACAGCCTGGAGCGCGGCCTGGAACTGTCCAGCCCGGACGACGAAAGTATCCGTCCGATGCGCGAAGGCATCGAGCTGACCCTGAAAATGTTCCACGACACTCTCAAGCGTTATCAGCTTGAAGCGATCGATCCGCATGGCGAACCGTTCAACGCCGTTCACCATCAGGCAATGGCCATGCAGGAAAGCGCCGACGTCGAGCCGAACAGCGTTCTGAAGGTGTTCCAGAAGGGCTATCAGCTCAATGGTCGCCTGCTGCGCCCGGCGATGGTCGTGGTCAGCAAGGCGCCTGCGCCGGTTTCGCCTTCGATTGACGAGCAGGCTTGAAATCCGCCGCAAGGCCCCCATTTATAAGTCAAGCGTTTAAGTGCTACCGCAGTTAGCCACCACTGCTGCGGCAACCAAATCCAAAGTTTCGGGAGAGTGAACATGGGCAAAATTATCGGTATCGACCTGGGGACTACCAACTCCTGCGTCTCCGTGCTGGAAAACGGCAAGGCAAAAGTTATTGAAAACGCTGAAGGCGCGCGTACCACGCCGTCGATCATCGCTTACGCCAACGATGGCGAAATTCTGGTTGGCCAGTCGGCCAAGCGTCAGGCTGTGACCAATCCGCACAACACCCTGTACGCGGTGAAGCGTCTGATCGGTCGTCGTTTCGACGAAGAAGTCGTGCAGAAAGACATTCAGATGGTCCCTTACAAGATCGTCAAGGCTGACAACAGCGACGCCTGGGTTGAAGTGAACGGCCAGAAAATGGCACCGCCACAAATCTCGGCTGAAATCCTGAAAAAAATGAAGAAGACCGCCGAAGACTACCTCGGCGAGACCGTGACTGAAGCGGTGATCACCGTTCCGGCCTACTTCAACGACAGCCAGCGTCAGGCGACCAAAGACGCCGGCCGCATCGCCGGTCTGGACGTAAAACGTATCATCAACGAACCGACCGCAGCTGCTCTGGCTTACGGTATGGACAAGGCCAAGGGCGATCACACCGTGATCGTTTACGACCTGGGCGGCGGTACTTTCGACGTTTCCGTGATCGAGATCGCTGAAGTCGATGGCGAGCACCAGTTCGAAGTACTGGCCACCAACGGTGACACGTTCCTGGGCGGTGAAGACTTTGACATTCGTCTGATCGACTACCTCGTCGACGAATTCAAGAAAGAAAGCGGCATGAACCTCAAGGGCGACCCGCTGGCCATGCAGCGCCTGAAAGAAGCTGCTGAAAAAGCCAAGATCGAACTGTCTTCGAGCCAGTCGACCGACGTGAACCTGCCGTACATCACTGCAGACGCCACCGGTCCTAAACACCTGAACGTGAAGATCTCCCGCGCCAAGCTCGAAGCATTGGTGGAAGACCTGGTTCAGCGCACTATCGAGCCTTGCCGCATCGCGATGAAAGATGCCGGTATCGACGTTGGCGCGATCAACGACGTGATCCTGGTGGGCGGTCAGACCCGTATGCCACTGGTTCAGAAGCTGGTAACCGAGTTCTTCGGTAAAGAAGCTCGTAAAGATGTGAACCCGGACGAAGCGGTTGCCATGGGTGCTGCCATCCAGGGCGCGGTACTGGCCGGTGACGTGAAAGACGTTCTGCTGCTCGACGTCAGCCCGCTGACCCTGGGTATCGAAACCATGGGTGGCGTGATGACTGCGCTGATCGAGAAAAACACCACGATTCCTACCAAGAAATCGCAAGTGTTCTCGACTGCCGACGACAACCAGGGCGCCGTGACCATTCACGTGCTGCAGGGCGAGCGTAAGCAAGCCGCACAGAACAAGTCCCTGGGCAAGTTCGACCTGGCCGACATCCCACCGGCTCCACGTGGTGTGCCGCAGATCGAAGTGACCTTCGACATCGACGCCAACGGCATCCTGCACGTAGGTGCGAAAGACAAGGCTACCGGCAAGACTCAGTCGATCGTGATCAAGGCCAACTCCGGTCTGTCCGACGAAGAAATCGAGCGCATGGTGCGTGATGCCGAGGCTAACGCCGAGGAAGACCGCAAGTTCGAAGAGCTGGCCACTGCCCGTAACCAGGGTGATGCACTGGTTCACTCGACGCGCAAAATGGTTGCCGATGCCGGCGATAAAGTGACCGCTGAAGAGAAGACTGCAATCGAGGCGGCAGTCGTTGCCCTGGAAGCCGCCGTCAAAGGCGACGACAAGGCTGCTATCGACGCCAAGGTTGAAGAGCTGTCGAAAGTCTCCGCTCCGGTGGCGCAGAAGATGTACGCCGAACAGGCTCAGCCTGCTGAAGGCGCAGCACCGCACGCTGAATCGGCTGAAAAGGCTGACGACGTTGTCGACGCCGAGTTCGAAGAAGTCAAAGACCACAAGTAAGTTGTTGGTCGGCCGGTTGACTGCCTTTAGGCGGTGACTGGTAGGATGTCGCCGCGCGGGAGCTTGCTCCCGCGTTGGCGTATCTGGAATACGCGAATTTTTACAGCATGCGACAGCGTTCGGATGCTGGCGGTATGGCCGGAAATGCTCCTGCTTTTCGAGTCGCAAGTACCGCAAGAATCAAAGACCAGGATCGTTGAATTGACGTGAGTTGGGTCCGGGCCTGTATTGGGGCTCAACGAGTTCGGCAGACTCAGGAGGGTTGTGTCGGACGTCCTTAAGAGTGCAAAGACTTATGGCAAAGCGTGACTATTACGAAGTGTTGGGTGTTGAGCGTGGCTCAAGCGAAGCGGACCTGAAAAAGGCCTACCGTCGCCTGGCAATGAAGCACCACCCGGACCGTAATCCCGATGACAAGGCGTCGGAAGAAATGTTCAAGGAGGCCAACGAGGCCTACGAAGTGCTGTCGGATTCCAGCAAGCGCGCGGCATACGACCAGTACGGCCATGCCGGTGTCGACCCGAGCATGGGTGGCGGCGGTGCCGGGTTCGGTGGTCAGAACTTCTCCGACATCTTTGGCGATGTCTTCAGTGACTTCTTCGGTGGCGGTCGCGGCGGTTCCCGTGGCGGCGCTCAGCGCGGCAGTGACTTGCGCTACACCCTGGAGCTGGACCTTGAAGAGGCGGTGCGCGGTACGACCGTGAACATCCGCGTTCCGACGCTGGTCAACTGCAAGCCTTGCGACGGCTCCGGTGCCAAGAAAGGTTCTTCGCCGGTGACCTGCCCGACTTGCGGCGGTATCGGTCAGGTGCGCATGCAGCAAGGCTTCTTCTCGGTGCAGCAGACCTGCCCGCGCTGCCATGGCCAGGGCAAGATCATTTCCGATCCGTGCGATTCCTGTCACGGCGAAGGTCGTGTCGAAGAGTACAAGACCCTGTCGGTGAAAGTGCCGGCCGGTGTCGATACCGGTGACCGCATTCGTCTGTCCGGCGAAGGCGAGGCGGGCGCTCAGGGTGGCCCGACTGGCGACCTGTACGTGGTGATCAACGTGCGTGAGCACTCGATTTTCCAGCGCGATGGCAAGCATCTGTTCTGCGAAGTGCCGATCAGCTTCGTCGATGCGGCGCTGGGTGGCGAGCTGGAGATTCCGACCCTTGATGGCCGGGTCAAGCTGAAGATCCCTGAGGGGACGCAGACCGGCAAGCAGTTCCGTGTTCGTGGCAAGGGTGTCGCGCCTGTGCGTGGCGGTGGTGCGGGTGACTTGATGTGCCGTGTGGCGGTCGAGACTCCGGTCAACCTGAGCCGTCGCCAGCGCGAAATGCTCGAGGAGTTCCGTAGCTCCCTGGCGGACGACAACAGCCATTCACCGAAAACCACTGGTTGGTTCGAAGGCGTGAAGCGCTTCTTCGGCGATTTGTAAGGAGACAGGCATGCGACGTATTGCAGTGATGGGCGCCGCCGGGCGCATGGGCAAGACCCTGATTGAGGCGGTGCAGCAAACCCCGGGCGCCGGTCTGACGGCGGCAGTGGATCGTCCTGACAGCACGTTGGTCGGCGCGGATGCCGGCGAGCTGGCTGCGCTGGGTCGTATCGGTGTGCCTCTGTCCGGCGATCTGGATCGGGTGGTCGACGAGTTCGACGTGCTGATCGACTTCACGCACCCGACGGTGACCCTGAAGAACCTGGCCTTCTGCCGTAAACACGGCAAGGCGATGATCATCGGTACTACCGGCTTCAGTGTTGAAGAAAAGCAGTTGCTGGCGGAAGCGGGCAAGGACATTCCGATCGTCTTCGCGGCCAACTTCAGCGTGGGCGTCAACCTGTGCCTGAAGTTGCTCGACACGGCAGCTCGCGTGTTGGGTGACGATGTCGATATCGAAATCACCGAGGCTCACCATCGGCATAAGGTCGATGCGCCGTCCGGCACTGCCGTGCGCATGGGCGAGGTGATTGCAGATGCCCTGGGTCGTGATCTGAAGAAGGTGGCGGTGTATGGTCGTGAAGGCCAGACCGGTGCTCGCGAGCGCGAGACCATTGGTTTTGCCACTGTGCGCGCCGGCGACATCGTTGGCGATCACACGGTGCTGTTCGCTGCCGATGGCGAGCGTGTCGAGATCACCCACAAGGCGTCCAGTCGCATGACGTTCGCCAAGGGTGCGGTGCGTGCTGCGTTGTGGCTGGATGGGCGTGAGCCTGGCCTATACGACATGCAAGACGTGCTCGAACTGCGTTAAGATGCACCCGAAATCGGGCTCGCGCACAGCGTTTGAGCCCGGTTTTGTTCCGCCAAGCGACGTCCTGTCGCATTCTCCAGCCTTTAAGGCTCATTGGCGGTAGACCAAAAATGCCTTTTTCTGTAAGCTACAGCTTTAGTGTGTCCACTAAAAGCGCGCAGAATAATTCAGTGAAGAAGCGGGGTGACGTGTCCATACGTCACTCCGCTTTTTTACAACCTGCGATCGCCCTTTCAGGCTTTATTTACGGGAGGTCTTCTTGACTAAGCCAGCCATACTCGCCCTTGCTGATGGCAGCATTTTTCGCGGCGAAGCCATTGGAGCCGACGGTCAAACCGTTGGTGAGGTGGTGTTCAACACCGCAATGACCGGCTATCAGGAAATCCTTACCGATCCTTCCTACGCCCAACAGATCGTTACCCTGACTTACCCGCACATCGGCAACACCGGCACCACGCCGGAAGACGCCGAGTCGAACCGCGTCTGGTCCGCTGGCCTGGTCATCCGTGACCTGCCACTGGTGGCGAGCAACTGGCGTAACACGATGTCCCTGTCCGACTACCTGAAGGCCAACAACGTTGTGGCCATCGCCGGTATCGACACCCGCCGCCTGACGCGCATCCTGCGTGAAAAAGGCGCGCAGAACGGCTGCATCATGGCCGGTGACAACATCTCCGAAGAAGCTGCCATCGCCGCCGCCCAGGGCTTCCCAGGCCTCAAGGGCATGGACCTGGCGAAAGTCGTCAGCACCAAAGACTCCTACGAATGGCGTTCGACTGTCTGGGATCTGAAAACCGACAGCCACGCGACCCTCGACGCGTCCGAACTGCCGTACCACGTGGTTGCCTACGACTACGGCGTCAAGGTGAACATCCTGCGCATGCTGGTCGAGCGCGGTTGCCGCGTGACCGTTGTGCCTGCTCAAACCCCTGCTGCCGATGTGCTGGCGCTGAAGCCGGACGGCGTGTTCCTGTCCAACGGCCCTGGTGACCCGGAGCCTTGCGACTACGCGATCCAGGCGATCAAGGACGTGCTGGAGACCGAGATCCCGGTCTTCGGTATCTGCCTCGGTCACCAGCTGCTGGCCCTGGCCTCCGGCGCCAAGACCCTGAAAATGGGTCACGGCCACCACGGTGCCAACCACCCCGTCCAGGACCTGGACAGCGGCGTGGTGATGATCACCAGCCAGAACCACGGTTTTGCCGTAGACGAAGCGACCCTGCCAGCCAACGTCCGTGCGATCCATAAATCGCTGTTCGACGGCACCCTGCAAGGTATCGAGCGTACCGACAAGAGCGCCTTCAGCTTCCAGGGTC
This sequence comes from Pseudomonas sp. KB_15, assembly GCF_052114525.1. Lineage (NCBI taxonomy): Bacteria > Pseudomonadati > Pseudomonadota > Gammaproteobacteria > Pseudomonadales > Pseudomonadaceae > Pseudomonas > Pseudomonas sp. KB_15. The sequence continues at coordinate 86,541 of NZ_JBFREX010000020.1, forward strand.
ACCCGGAAGCCAGCCCTGGCCCGAACGACGTAGCGCCATTGTTCGATCGCTTCATCAACGAGATGGCCAAGCGACGCTGATCGCTCGCCCTGATGTTGCAAAGCTTGAGGGTGGTCCCGACACCGGTGGCCCCCTCAAGTCTTCAGAGATTGAACAAGACGGCTTGCCGACTGACCTGCGGATTTGAGTGACAAACCCATGCCAAAACGTACAGACATTAAAAGCATCCTGATTCTCGGTGCTGGCCCGATCGTGATCGGCCAGGCCTGCGAATTCGACTACTCCGGCGCCCAGGCCTGCAAAGCCCTGCGCGAAGAGGGTTACCGCGTCATCCTGGTGAACTCCAACCCGGCCACCATCATGACCGACCCGGCCATGGCCGACGCCACCTACATCGAACCGATCAAGTGGCAGACCGTTGCCAAGATCATCGAGAAAGAGCGTCCGGACGCGCTGCTGCCAACCATGGGCGGCCAGACTGCTCTGAACTGCGCCCTGGACCTGGAGCGCGAAGGCGTTCTGGAGAAGTTCGGCGTAGAGATGATCGGTGCCAACGCCGATACCATCGACAAGGCTGAAGACCGTTCGCGTTTCGACAAGGCCATGAAGTCCATCGGCCTGGCGTGCCCGCGGTCCGGTATTGCCCACAGCATGGAAGAGGCCAACGCGGTCCTCGAGAAGCTCGGCTTCCCGTGCATCATCCGTCCGTCCTTCACCATGGGCGGCACTGGCGGCGGTATTGCTTACAACCGTGAAGAATTCGAAGAAATCTGCGCCCGTGGTCTGGACCTGTCGCCGACCAAAGAGCTGCTGATCGACGAATCCCTGATCGGCTGGAAAGAGTACGAGATGGAGGTTGTCCGCGATAAGAAGGACAACTGCATCATCGTCTGCTCCATTGAAAACTTTGACCCGATGGGCGTGCACACCGGTGACTCGATCACCGTGGCTCCGGCACAGACCCTGACCGACAAGGAATACCAGATCCTGCGTAACGCCTCCCTGGCGGTACTGCGCGAGATCGGCGTGGAAACCGGCGGTTCCAACGTTCAGTTCGGTATCTGCCCGAACACCGGCCGCATGGTCGTGATCGAGATGAACCCGCGTGTATCCCGTTCCTCGGCCCTGGCTTCGAAAGCTACCGGTTTCCCGATTGCCAAGGTCGCGGCCAAGCTGGCTGTGGGCTACACCCTGGACGAGCTGTCGAACGACATCACCGGCGGCAAGACCCCGGCGTCCTTCGAACCGTCCATCGACTACGTCGTCACCAAGCTGCCACGCTTCGCTTTCGAGAAGTTCGCCAAGGCTGACGCGCGCCTGACCACTCAGATGAAGTCGGTAGGCGAAGTCATGGCCATCGGCCGTACCTTCCAGGAATCCCTGCAGAAAGCCCTGCGCGGTCTGGAAGTCGGTGTTTGCGGTCTGGACGAGAAGGTTGACCTGGCCAATCCGGAAAGCATGAGCGTGCTCAAGCGCGAGCTGACCGTGCCGGGCGCCGAGCGTATCTGGTACGTGGCGGACGCCATGCGCGCCGGCATGAGCGTTGAAGACATCTTCGGCATGACCATGATCGATCCTTGGTTCCTGGTGCAGATGGAAGATCTGATCAAGGACGAAGAGAAGGTCAAGACCCTGGGTCTGACCAGCATCGACCGCGATCTGATGTTCCGCCTCAAGCGCAAAGGCTTCTCCGATATGCGCCTGGCCAAGTTGCTGGGTGTGACCGAGAAGAGCCTGCGCGCTCACCGTCACAAGCTGGAAATCTTCCCGGTCTACAAGCGCGTCGATACCTGCGCTGCCGAGTTCGCCACCGACACCGCGTACCTCTACTCGACGTACGAAGAAGAGTGCGAAGCCGCACCATCGGGTCGCGACAAGATCATGATCCTGGGCGGCGGTCCGAACCGTATCGGCCAGGGCATCGAGTTCGACTACTGCTGCGTACACGCGGCACTGGCGCTGCGCGATGACGGGTACGAGACCATCATGGTCAACTGCAACCCGGAAACCGTTTCCACCGACTACGACACTTCCGATCGCCTGTACTTCGAACCAGTGACCCTGGAAGACGTGCTGGAAATCGTTCGCGTCGAGAAGCCGAAAGGCGTGATCGTCCAGTACGGCGGCCAGACCCCGCTGAAACTGGCGCGTGCCCTGGAAGCCGCTGGCGTGCCGATCATTGGCACCAGCCCGGACGCCATCGACCGTGCCGAAGACCGTGAGCGCTTCCAGCAAATGGTCCAGCGCCTGAACCTGCGTCAGCCGCCAAACGCCACCGTGCGCAGCGAAGATGAAGCCATTCGTGCCGCCGCCAAGATCGGTTATCCGCTGGTGGTGCGTCCGTCCTATGTACTGGGCGGTCGTGCGATGGAAATCGTCTACGAAGAAGAAGAACTCAAGCGCTACCTGCGCGAAGCGGTTCAAGTGTCCAACGACAGCCCGGTACTGCTGGACCACTTCCTCAACTGCGCCATCGAAATGGACGTGGATGCGGTCTGCGACGGCAAGGACGTGGTAATCGGCGCGATCATGCAGCACATCGAGCAGGCCGGCGTTCACTCCGGTGACTCCGCATGTTCGCTGCCGCCGTACTCGCTGCCGGCGCACATCCAGGACGAGATGCGCGAACAGGTCAAGAAAATGGCCCTGGAACTGGGTGTAGTCGGCCTGATGAACGTTCAGTTGGCGCTGCAAGGCGAAGACATCTACGTCATCGAAGTCAACCCGCGCGCTTCCCGTACCGTACCGTTCGTGTCCAAGTGCATCGGTGTTTCCCTGGCGATGATCGCTGCTCGCGTGATGGCCGGTAAAACCCTGAAAGAACTGGGTTTCACCAAGGAAATCATTCCGAACTTCTACAGCGTGAAAGAGGCGGTGTTCCCATTCGCCAAATTCCCTGGCGTTGACCCGATCCTCGGCCCTGAGATGAAGTCCACCGGCGAAGTGATGGGCGTGGGCGACACCTTCGGTGAAGCGTTCGCCAAGGCCCAGATGGGTGCCAGCGAAGTGTTGCCGACCGGCGGTACTGCGTTCATCAGCGTACGTGACGACGACAAGCCGCTGGTTGCGGGCGTGGCCCGTGATCTGATCAACTTGGGCTTCGAAGTGGTCGCCACTGCCGGTACTGCCAAGCTGATCGAAGCGGCAGGCCTGAAAGTGCGCCGTGTGAACAAGGTGACCGAGGGTCGTCCGCACGTGGTCGACATGATCAAGAATGACGAAGTCACGCTGATCATCAACACCACCGAAGGTCGTCAGTCGATCGCTGATTCGTACTCCATTCGTCGTAATGCCCTGCAGCACAAGATTTACTGCACCACCACCATTGCTGCTGGCGAAGCCATCTGCGAAGCGCTGAAGTTCGGTCCCGAGAAGACCGTACGCCGCTTGCAGGATCTACACGCAGGATTGAAGGCATGAGCATAACGAAGTACCCAATGACCGTTCAGGGCGCTCGCGCCCTGGAAGAAGAGCACACTCACCTGACCAAGGTCGTTCGTCCGAAGCTCAGCCAGGACATCGGTACGGCCCGCGAGTTGGGTGACTTGAAGGAAAACGCCGAATACCACGCTGCCCGTGAGCAGCAGGGTATGGTCGAGGCGCGGATCCGTGATATCGAAGGCCGCATGCAGAATGCGGTGATTATCGATGTGACGACCATTCCTCACAGCGGCAAGGTGATTTTCGGTACCACCGTGGAAATCGCCAACGTCGAAACCGATGAAAGCGTGACTTACCAGATCGTTGGTGAGGACGAGGCTGACATCAAGCTTGGCAAGATCTCTGTCGGCTCGCCGATTGCCCGCGCCTTGATTGCCAAGGAAGAGGGTGATGTGGTTGCAGTCAAGACGCCTGGCGGCGTTATCGAGTACGAGATTGTCGAAGTTCGCCACATCTGAAGGCCAGCGCCCGTTTCGAGCGGGCGCCACGCTTTGGCAGCTGACCCAGATGTTGTGGGTCGGCGGCTTGTGGCTATTGCAAATCGGTCTGTTGCCGGTGCTGGGGCGAATTGGCCTGGCGCCGCTACTGATCGACGAAATCGCAGGCATGCTCAATACGCTGGTAGTGGGGTTCGCTACGGCGTGTGTGATATTTCAGGCTTTGGTGCTGATAAAGGCCGAGGGCCTTGTCAGTCTATGGCGGGATATTCGCGGGCAACTGCTGCTGATGGCGCTGTATGCGTGTGCGATGTACTTCGCGGTGCGTTTCGGCTGGCCGGATGCCGTGCGTTGGCAGTCGTTCAGCTATCTTGTTCTGGGTTTTTCCGGGCTGGTGCTGGTGTTGCAGCCGATACCGGGATGGAGTGGCAGGGTGCGCGAAGCACACCCTTGACCCTTGCCATCACTTGAAGCGATGGACGTTCGACAGCTGCTTGTTGACGCTGAAGTTCTTGCGGTAGATCAGTGCCATCTTGCCGATGACCTGAACCAGATCCGCTTTGCCGACCTTGCACAGCTCTGCAATGGACGCCAGGCGCGATTCGCGATCGAGGATGTTGAGCTTGATCTTGATCAGCTCGTGATCCGCCAAAGCGCGTTCGAGTTCGGCTAACACACCTTCAGTCAAACCATTGTCTGCCACAATCAAAACTGGTTTCAGATGGTGGCCAATGGATTTGTACTGTTTCTTCTGCTCTTGAGTGAGCGGCATAATCTGACCCCTGCGTCTGATCTTGTAAAAAGCGGCGGCCAGTTTACCCGAGCGAGTCCGGGACCGCCCAGTTAATCACGACCCGTTTTATTTCCGAGGTATCCCGTGGCCCGTTCCAAGACAAGCCTTAAGTGGCTGCAAGAACATTTCAACGACCCATTCGTCAAAATGGCACAAAAAGACGGGTACCGTTCCCGCGCCAGCTACAAGCTGCTGGAGATCCAGGAAAAGGATCGCCTGATCCGCCCTGGTATGAGCGTAATCGACCTTGGTGCGGCGCCCGGTGGGTGGTCCCAGGTGACCAGTCGTCTGATTGGTGGGCAGGGCACACTGATCGCTTCTGACATTCTTGAAATGGACAGCATCCCCGACGTCACCTTCATTCAAGGCGACTTTACCGAGGATGCCGTGCTGGCCCAGATTCTCGACGCCGTCGGAAATAAAGAAGTAGACCTTGTGATTTCCGACATGGCCCCCAATATGAGTGGATTGCCGGCCGTTGATATGCCGCGCGCGATGTTCCTGTGCGAATTGGCACTGGATCTGTCGACGCGGGTGCTCAAGCCCGGTGGTGATTTTTTGATCAAGATCTTCCAGGGCGAAGGTTTCGACGAATTCCACAAGAGCGTTCGCCAGCAGTTCGAGAAGGTGCAGATGCGCAAACCGACCTCGTCGCGCGACCGTTCTCGCGAGCAGTACCTGCTGGGCCGCGGTTTCCGCGGTCGCAGTGAGGAATGAGTGAATTTTCGATCAGGGTGATAGGATTTTTGTATTACGCCTTGTCAGAATTAGCGAATATTGTGTAGGAAGTGTTTCACAAAGGGTTACAGACGGCGCCTGCCAAGTTGTAGGTAATGTAGTAAGTTAGGCCGGTGAATATCATGCGAAGCGCGCGCCAGTAGCGGAGCTTGCTTCAGAGGGTAGTTAATTGAACGATATGGCAAAGAATCTGATCCTGTGGTTGATCATCGCGGCTGTCCTGGTGACGGTGATGAACAACTTCTCCAGCCCTAACGAGCCGCAGACCCTCAACTATTCCGACTTCATCCAGCAGGTCAAGGATGGCAAGGTCGAGCGCGTGGCGGTTGATGGCTACGTGATTACCGGCAAACGCAACGATGGCGACAGCTTCAAGACCATTCGCCCGGCGATCCAGGACAACGGCCTGATCGGCGACCTGGTGGATAACCACGTCGTGGTCGAAGGCAAGCAGCCTGAGCAGCAAAGCATCTGGACTCAACTTCTGGTCGCCAGCTTCCCGATCCTGGTGATCATCGCCGTGTTCATGTTTTTCATGCGGCAGATGCAGGGCGGTGCAGGTGGCAAGGGCGGACCGATGAGCTTCGGTAAGAGCAAGGCGCGCCTGCTCTCCGAAGATCAGGTGAAAACTACCCTGGCTGACGTTGCCGGTTGCGACGAAGCCAAGGAAGAAGTCGGTGAGCTGGTCGAGTTCCTGCGTGATCCGGGCAAGTTCCAGCGCCTCGGTGGCCGCATTCCTCGCGGTGTCCTGATGGTCGGTCCTCCGGGTACCGGTAAAACCTTGATCGCCAAGGCCATCGCTGGCGAAGCCAAGGTACCGTTCTTCACTATTTCCGGTTCCGACTTCGTCGAAATGTTCGTCGGTGTGGGTGCCAGCCGTGTTCGCGACATGTTCGAACAGGCCAAGAAGCACGCTCCATGCATCATCTTCATCGACGAGATTGACGCCGTCGGTCGCCATCGTGGTGCCGGAATGGGTGGTGGTCACGACGAGCGCGAGCAGACTCTCAACCAGTTGCTGGTCGAGATGGACGGCTTTGAAATGAATGACGGCATCATCGTGATTGCTGCCACCAACCGTCCTGATGTGCTGGACCCTGCGCTGCTGCGTCCAGGTCGTTTCGACCGTCAGGTTGTGGTTGGTCTGCCAGACATCCGTGGTCGCGAACAGATTCTCAAGGTTCACATGCGCAAAGTGCCGATGGGCGACGACGTTGCTCCGGCCGTGATCGCTCGTGGTACTCCGGGGTTCTCGGGTGCCGATCTGGCCAACCTGGTGAACGAGGCATCGCTGTTCGCTGCCCGTGCCGGCAAGCGCATCGTCGAGATGAAGGAATTCGAACTGGCGAAAGACAAGATCATGATGGGCGCCGAGCGCAAATCCATGGTCATGTCCGAGAAAGAAAAACAGAATACGGCTTACCACGAAGCGGGCCACGCCATTGTGGGGCGTGTCGTGCCTGAGCATGATCCGGTGTACAAGGTGTCGATCATCCCGCGCGGTCGTGCGCTGGGTGTGACCATGTTCCTTCCGGAAGAAGATCGTTACAGCCTGTCCAAGCGTGCATTGATCAGCCAGATCTGCTCGCTGTACGGCGGTCGTATCGCTGAAGAAATGACCCTGGGCTTCGATGGCGTGACCACCGGTGCTTCCAACGACATCATGCGCGCCAGCCAGATTGCGCGGAACATGGTGACCAAGTGGGGTCTTTCGGAAAAGCTCGGCCCGTTGATGTATGCCGAAGAAGAGGGTGAAGTGTTCCTCGGTCGCGGCGGCGGTGGTCAGAATGCAAGCTTCTCGGGTGAGACAGCCAAGCTGATCGACTCCGAGGTGCGCAGCATCATCGATCAGTGCTATGGCACGGCGAAGCAGATTCTCACGGACAACCGTGACAAGCTCGATGCAATGGCTGATGCCTTGATGAAGTACGAAACCATCGATGCCGAGCAGATCGACGACATCATGGCGGGTCGTCCGCCTCGTGAACCGCGCGACTGGTCGGGTGGCACGGGTACTTCCGGCACCCCTCCGGTGGTGCAGGATGAGCGTCCGGAAACGCCGATCGGCGGTCCTGCTGCTGACGTATAAGGTTTGAAATGACTTCTGTTCAGTCCTCGACCCGGTTGCCTTGCGGCAACCGGGTTCTTGATTTGGCCCAGACGCATGTCATGGGTATTCTCAATGTCACTCCTGATTCTTTCTCCGATGGTGGCCAATACAGCCAGCTCGACGCGGCCATGCGCCATGCCGAGGCCATGGTGGCGGCCGGCGCGACGCTGATCGATGTCGGTGGCGAATCCACTCGTCCTGGTGCCAGGGCGGTGTCGCCACTGGAGGAGCTGGAGCGCGTAGCGCCCATTGTCGAGCGCATCAGTCGCGAGTTGGACGTCATCATCTCGGTCGATACCTCCACGCCAGCGGTCATGCGTGAAACTGCGCGCCTGGGTGCCGGGTTGATCAATGATGTGCGTTCGTTGCGTCGCGATGGCGCACTGGATGCAGCGGCAGCCACCGGACTACCGGTTTGCCTGATGCATATGCTGGGAGAACCAGGCGATATGCAGGACAATCCGCAGTATCAGGACGTTACAAGGGAAGTCGGTGAGTTTCTCGCCGAGCGCATGCATCAGTGTTCAATGGCGGGTATTCCAGCTGAGCGGATCATTCTTGACCCCGGCTTTGGCTTCGCCAAGACCTTGCAGCACAACCTGAGCTTGTTCAAACATATGGAAGCCCTGCATGCCTTGGGGCGACCCCTGTTGGTCGGGGTTTCGCGAAAGAGCATGATTGGTCAGGCATTGAATCGTCCGGTGGAAGACCGACTGTATGGTGGTTTGGCGCTCGCGGCACTGGCTTCGGCGAAAGGTGCGCGTATATTGCGCGTCCATGATGTAGCCGAAACAATGGATGTGGTCCGGATGATCGCCGCAGTGGAATCAGCCGAATAAGAATGATGGAGCACTTATGAGCAAAAAATATTTTGGCACCGATGGTATTCGTGGGCGCGTCGGTGAATACCCGATTACTCCTGATTTCATGCTCAAGCTTGGCTGGGCTGCAGGTATGGCGTTCCGCAAGATGGGCGCCTGCAAGGTCCTGGTAGGTAAGGACACCCGGATCTCCGGCTACATGTTCGAGTCTGCACTTGAGGCGGGGCTTACTTCCGCAGGTGCCGATGTAATGCTCCTTGGTCCGATGCCGACCCCGGCGATTGCCTACCTGACGCGCACCTTTCACGCCGAGGCCGGCATCGTGATCAGTGCGTCGCACAATCCGCATGATGACAACGGCATCAAGTTCTTCTCCGGCAAGGGCACCAAGCTTCCGGATGAAGTCGAGCTGATGATCGAAGAGTTGCTCGATACGCCAATGACCGTGGTGGAGTCGAGCAAGATCGGCAAGGTGTCGCGAATCAACGATGCGTCGGGGCGTTATATCGAATTCTGCAAGAGCAGCGTGCCGACCGGCACCAGCTTCTCGGGTATGAAAGTCGTGATCGACTGCGCCCACGGTGCGACTTACAAAGTGGCGCCGAGCGTGTTCCGCGAGTTGGGCGCTGAGGTCGTCGTGCTGTCGGCGCAGCCGAATGGTTTGAATATCAACGACAATTGCGGCTCGACCCATATGGGGCAGCTGCAGGCTGCCGTCGTCGCTGAACAGGCCGATCTGGGTATCGCCTTCGATGGTGACGGTGACCGCGTTCAGATGGTCGATCACACGGGGGCGGTGGTGGATGGCGACGAATTGCTGTTCATCATTGCCCGTGATCTGCATGAGCACAACAAGCTGCAGGGCGGCGTAGTTGGAACCCTGATGAGTAACCTGGGGCTGGAGCTGGCCCTTGCTGATCTGGGTGTTCCATTCGTGCGTGCCAATGTCGGTGACCGCTATGTCATTGCCGAGCTGCTGGAGCGCAACTGGATTGTGGGTGGTGAAAACTCCGGACACATCGTGTGTTTCAGCCACACCACCACGGGTGATGCAATTATCGCGGCGCTGCAGGTGTTGATGGCGCTGAGCAGGCGTAACGAAGGTCTGGCGCAATCCCGGCAGGCGCTGCGCAAGTGCCCTCAGGTGCTGATCAATGTGCGTTTCGGTGGTGGCGCAAGCCCTCTCGACCATCCGTCGGTCAAGGAAGCCAGCGAGCGTGTGACCAAGGCCATGGCGGGGCGTGGGCGGGTGCTGTTGCGCAAGTCCGGAACCGAACCGCTGGTGCGTGTGATGGTCGAAGGCGAAGACGAAACGCAGGTTCGTGGCTATGCCGAAGAGCTGGCAAAACTGGTTACTGAAGTTTCTGCCTGAATTCGGCTTGCCAGCCTTGATTGTGTTGGGTAACATCTGCGCCCACTTTGACCGACGAGGTACAGCATGCGTCGCCCTATGGTAGCTGGTAACTGGAAGATGCACGGTACCCGCGCCAGCGTCGCTGAGCTGATCAACGGCCTTCGTGACTTGGCCTTGCCGAGCGGTGTTGATGTCGCGGTATTCCCGCCTTTCCTGCATATCAATCAAGTGATTGATGGTTTGAAAGGAAAGTCGATTTCGGTCGGCGCGCAGAACTCTGCGGTGGAATCCGGGCAAGGTGCGTTGACCGGTGAAGTTGCACCGAGTCAGTTGGTGGATGCAGGTTGTTCCCTGGTGCTTGTCGGGCACTCCGAGCGCCGCCAGATCATGGGCGAGCAGGACGCAGTGCTGATCCGCAAGTTCGCAGCGGCGCAGGCATGTGGCTTGATTCCGGTGTTGTGCATAGGGGAAACCCTTGAGCAGCGTGAAGCCGGTAAGACTCTTGAGGTTGTCTCGCGTCAGCTGGGCAGTATCATTGAGGAGCTGGGTGTCGGTGCCTTTGCCAAGGCGGTGATCGCTTACGAGCCGGTCTGGGCCATTGGCACCGGGCTGACTGCTACGCCACAACAGGCGCAGGATGTGCACGCAGCCATTCGCGCCCAGTTGGCGGCAGAGAATTCTGAGGTCGCACAAGGTGTGCGGCTTCTATACGGCGGCAGCGTGAAGGCGGCCAATGCGGTCGAACTGTTCGGCATGCCGGATATCGATGGGGGTCTCATTGGTGGGGCTTCCCTGAATGCAGATGAGTTCGGTGCGATTTGTCGCGCCGCGGGAAACTGAAAAAATGCTGGAAACAGTCGTAGTCGTTTTTCATCTGCTGGGTGCATTGGGCGTAGTAGCTCTGGTTTTGCTGCAGCAGGGTAAAGGTGCGGACGCTGGCGCGTCTTTCGGAGCAGGTGCTTCAAATACTGTGTTCGGAAGCCAAGGTTCCTCTACCTTTCTTAGTAAGTTTACTGCTATACTTGCCGCAGGTTTTTTCATAACCAGCTTGGGGTTAGGTTACTTTGCTAAAGAGAAGGCTCACCAGCTGACTCAAGTAGGTCTCCCAAACCCGGCGGTACTGGAAGTTCCAAAGCAACAACCGGCTTCTGATGATGTCCCGGTGCTTCAAGAGCAAAAGTCGGCTACTCCAGCGACTGACGTACCTCCAGCTCAAGAGCAGAAGTAAGAAGGGTTTCAAACGTAGTATTGCCGAGGTGGTGGAATTGGTAGACACGCAACCTTGAGGTGGTTGTGCCCATAGGGTGTAGGGGTTCGAGTCCCCTTCTCGGTACCAATTAGTCAGGAGAGCCCGCTGTTGCGGGCTTTCTTGCAGGTGGAAGGTTACATTGACCCTGTAGGGGATCGGTCGTATACTTCCGCCCCAGCTTTGTCGCGGGGTGGAGCAGTCTGGTAGCTCGTCGGGCTCATAACCCGAAGGTCGTCGGTTCAAATCCGGCCCCCGCAACCAGTTTAAGGAGCCCCTTTTAAGGGGCTTTTTGTTAGCTGGACACTTTCAACGCCGCTGTTCGACGGCGTTTCAAGGATGGGCGTTTAGCCCATTTTTTTATTTTGCATAGCATGCACATACATGCACTAGGGGGTTCAGGTGTCGAGCAAGCTAGAAGAGTTGCAGGCCTTGCTGGCCCCGGTGGTCGTGGCCCTAGGCTATGAATGCTGGGGTATTGAGTTTTCGGCCCAGGGTCGCCACTCAATGTTGCGCGTTTATATCGATAAAGAAGGCGGCGTGCTGGTGGACGATTGCGCCATCGTCAGCCGTCAGATCAGCGGTGTGCTGGATGTTGAAGATCCAATCGCCGTTGAATACACCCTTGAAGTTTCCTCGCCTGGCATGGAACGCCCGCTGTTCACTCTTGAGCAGTTTGCAAAATTTGCCGGTGAACAAGTGAAGATCAAGCTGCGCTCGCCTTTTGAAGGACGACGCAACTTTCAGGGCCTTCTGCGCGGCGTAGAAGAGCAGGATGTCGTGGTGCAAGTAGAAGACCATGAGTTCCTGTTGCCGATCGATATGATCGACAAGGCCAACATTATTCCCAGTTTTGACTGAGGCGTGCCAGATACTGCGGATCCCGCGGATCCAATGGCTTGCGAAAGGCGAGGCGTACGATGAGCAAAGAAGTACTGCTGGTTGTTGAGTCGGTATCCAATGAAAAGGGCGTACCGGCAAACGTGATTTTTGAAGCGCTGGAGCTGGCTCTGGCCACTGCGACCAAAAAGCGTTTTGAAGACGAAGTTGATCTGCGTGTGGAAATCAATCGCCACACTGGCGCTTACGAGACTTTCCGTCGCTGGACGGTCGTCGAGGAAGCAGACCTGGACGATCCGGCCATCGAAACCTGGCCGAGCAAGGTTGCCGAAACGCATCCTGGCGCCAAGGTCGGTGACGTTGTCGAAGAGAAAATCGAATCCATCGAGTTCGGCCGCATTGCTGCACAGACTGCCAAGCAAGTCATCGTGCAGAAAGTACGCGAAGCCGAGCGCGCTCAGGTTGTTGACGCTTACCGCGAGCGCCTGGGTGAAATCATCTCCGGCACCGTGAAAAAAGTCACCCGCGACAACGTGATCGTCGATCTGGGCAACAACGCTGAAGCGTTGCTGGCCCGTGAAGACATCATTTCTCGCGAAACATTCCGGGTTGGCGTGCGCCTGCGTGCGCTGCTCAAGGAAATCCGCACCGAGAACCGCGGCCCGCAGTTGATCCTGTCGCGTACCGCGCCGGAAATGCTGATCGAGTTGTTCCGCATCGAAGTGCCGGAAATTGCCGAAGGCCTGATCGAAGTGATGGCTGCGTCCCGTGATCCGGGTTCGCGCGCCAAGATCGCCGTTCGCTCCAAGGACAAACGCATCGACCCGCAAGGCGCTTGCATCGGTATGCGCGGTTCGCGCGTCCAGGCAGTGTCGGGTGAGTTGGGCGGTGAGCGTGTTGACATCGTTCTGTGGGACGACAACCCGGCTCAGTTCGTGATCAACGCCATGTCCCCGGCCGAGGTTGCGGCAATTATCGTTGACGAAGATGCCCACGCAATGGACATCGCCGTTGGCGCAGACAATCTGGCTCAGGCCATCGGTCGCGGTGGTCAGAACGTGCGTCTGGCCAGCCAGTTGACTGGCTGGACCCTGAACGTGATGACCGAATCGGACATCCAGGCTAAACAGCAAGCAGAAACCGGCGACATCCTGCGCAACTTCATCGACGAGCTGGAAGTCGACGAAGAGCTGGCTCAGGTGCTGGTTGATGAAGGCTTCACCAGCCTGGAAGAGATTGCCTACGTACCGTTGGAAGAAATGCTCAACATCGACGGCTTTGACGAGGAAATCGTCAACGAGCTTCGCGCTCGTGCCAAGGATCGCTTGTTGACCAAAGCCATCGCTACTGAGGAAAAGCTGGCAGACGCCCATCCGGCCGAAGACCTGCTCTCGCTTGAGGGTATGGACAAGGATTTGGCGATGGAACTGGCGGTGCGCGGCGTAATTACCCGCGAAGACCTGGCCGAGCAGTCTATTGACGACCTGCTCGACATCGACGGCATTGACGATGATCGTGCCGGCAAGTTGATCATGGCCGCCCGAGCCCACTGGTTCGAGTAATTAGGCGCGGCCTGAGGAGAGAAGTGCATGACGCAAGTCACGGTGAAACAACTGGCCGATGAGGTCAAAACACCGGTAGAGCGCCTGTTGCAGCAGATGCGTGAGGCAGGTCTGCCGCACACCGCCGCCGAAGAACATGTGACTGACAGTGAGAAGCAATCGTTGCTGACTCACTTGAAAAGCAGTCACAAGGCGAAAGTGGAAGAACCACGCAAGATTACGCTGCAGCGTAAAACCACCAGCACCCTGCGGGTTGCTGGCAGCAAAAGCATCAGCGTTGAAGTACGCAAGAAGAAAGTCTTCGTACAGCGCAGCCCGGAAGAAATCGAAGCCGAGCGCAAGCGTGAACTGGATGAACGTCGCGCAGTAGAAAATGCTGCACGTCAGAAGGCTGAAGAAGAAGCCAAGCGTCGCGCCGAAGAAGAAGCGCGCCGCCAGCCTGCTGCTGCGCAGACCGCTCCTGCCGAACCTGTTGCAGCGCCTGCTGTGGTAGCCGAGCCAGTGCGTGAAAGCGCACCGGTCGTGGCAGCCGCTCCGGCGCCTGCGGCAGACACTCGCAAGCGTGACGAACAGCGTCGTCCGGACAAACCACGTGCCGACGACAACAGTCGTCGCGGTGGCGGCGATGGCGAGCGCAAAAACGCTCCGCATCGTGCTTCGGTCAAGGAAAAGGCGCCGGCTCCACGCGTTGCTCCACGTACTACCGACGAAGAAAGCGATGGCTTCCGTCGTGGTGGTCGCGGCAAGGCCAAGCTGAAGAAGCGCAACGCTCACGGTTTCCAGAGCCCGACCGGCCCTGTCGTGCGCGAAGTGAAGATCGGCGAAACCATCACTGTTGGCGATCTCGCTCAACAGATGTCGGTGAAGGCTGCTGAAATCATCAAGTTCATGTTCAAACTGGGTACTCCAGCGACCATCAACCAGGTACTGGATCAGGAAACTGCTCAGCTTGTGGCTGAGGAGTTGGGCCACAAAGTGACCCTGGTCAGCGACACCGCCCTGGAAGATTCCCTGGCCGAGTCCCTGAAGTTTGAAGGCGAGGCAGTTTCCCGTGCGCCGGTCGTGACCGTAATGGGCCACGTTGACCACGGTAAGACTTCCCTGCTCGACTACATCCGTCGTGCCAAGGTTGCTGCTGGCGAAGCCGGTGGTATCACCCAGCACATCGGTGCGTACCACGTTGAAACCGACCGTGGCATGGTGACGTTCCTCGACACCCCAGGTCACGCCGCGTTCACCGCGATGCGTGCCCGTGGTGCCAAGGCGACCGACATCGTGATCCTCGTGGTTGCAGCGGACGACGGCGTGATGCCGCAAACCATCGAAGCTGTTCAGCACGCTCAGGCTGCTGGCGTTCCGCTGGTTGTCGCGGTGAACAAGATCGACAAGCCAGGTGCTGACCTCGATCGTATCCGTAGCGAACTGTCGGTTCACGGCGTGACGTCGGAAGAGTGGGGTGGTGACACGCCATTCGTACCGGTTTCGGCGAAGATGGGTACCGGTGTAGACGAACTGCTCGAAGCCGTTCTGCTGCAAGCCGAAGTCCTGGAACTGACTGCAACCCCATCGGCTCCTGGCCGTGGTGTCGTGGTTGAATCCCGCCTGGACAAGGGCCGTGGCCCAGTGGCTACCGTGCTGGTTCAAGACGGTACCCTGCGTCAGGGCGACATGGTCCTGGTCGGTTCGAACTATGGCCGTGTTCGCGCCATGCTCGACGAGAACGGCAAAGCCATCAAGGAAGCCGGTCCTGCCATCCCTGTCGAGATCCTCGGCCTGGACGGTACTCCGGATGCCGGCGACGAGATGAGCGTGGTTGCCGACGAGAAGAAAGCCCGTGAAGTGGCTCTGTTCCGTCAAGGCAAGTTCCGCGAAGTCAAACTGGCTCGCGCTCACGCCGGCAAGCTGGAAAACATCTTCGAAAGCATGGGTCAGGAAGAGAAGAAGACGCTCAACATCGTCCTCAAATCCGACGTCCGTGGATCGCTGGAAGCGTTGAACGGTGCCTTGAACGGCCTGGGTAACGACGAAGTGCAAGTGCGTGTGGTCGGTGGCGGCGTCGGTGGTATCACCGAGTCCGATGCCAACCTGGCGCTGGCCTCCAACGCTGTACTGTTCGGCTTCAACGTGCGTGCCGATGCCGGCGCGCGCAAGATCGTCGAGCAGGAAGGTCTGGACATGCGTTACTACAACGTGATCTACGACATCATCGAAGACGTCAAGAAAGCCCTGACCGGTATGCTCGGCAGCGATGTTCGCGAGAACATCCTGGGTATCGCCGAAGTGCGTGACGTGTTCCGTTCGCCGAAGTTTGGCGCGATCGCAGGTTGCATGGTGATCGAAGGTGTCGTTCACCGTAACCGTCCAATCCGTGTACTGCGTGAAGACATCGTTATCTTCGAAGGCGAGCTGGAATCCCTGCGCCGCTTCAAGGATGACGCTTCCGAAGTACGTGCCGGCATGGAATGCGGTATCGGCGTGAAGAGCTACAACGACGTCAAGGTCGGTGACAAGATCGAAGTCTTCGAGAAGGTGCAGGTTGCTCGCAGCCTCTAACTCGCGCACTTCAGGAGCCGTGACGGGTAGCCGCATGCAAATGCGCAGCTCGTCACCAGGACTCTAAACGCAACGCCCGGTCTGGCTTTTGTCAGGCCGGGCGTTTGCCGCTTTCAGACCTTGCGGGTTTCACCGTGGGGCAGTAACAGGTAACAATACATGGCAAAAGAATATAGCCGTACCCAGCGTATCGGCGATCAGATGCAGCGTGAGCTGGCACAACTGATCCGTCGTGAAGTCAAAGACCCGCGCGTCGGCCTGGTCACCATTACCGCAGTGGAAGTCAGTCGTGACGTCGGTCACGCCAAGATCTTCATCACCGTGATGGGGCAGGACAGCGCCGAAGAAATCGCACAAAGCATCAAGGTGCTGAACTCCGCCGCCGGCTTCCTGCGCATGCAGCTGGCTCGCGAGATGAAGCTGCGCAGCGTTCCACAGCTGCACTTCCACTACGACGAAAGCGTCGTGCGTGGTGCGCACCTGTCGGCATTGATCGAGCGCGCAGTGGCTGAAGACAATCAGCATCCGGTTGCGGCAGAAGCCGAAGACACCAAGGAGTAATCGGTGGCTCAGGTCAAACGTATCCGTCGTAACGTCAGTGGCATCATCCTGCTCGACAAGCCGCTGGGGTTCACCTCCAACGCGGCCTTGCAGAAGGTTCGCTGGTTGCTCAATGCCGAGAAGGCCGGACACACCGGCAGTCTCGATCCCTTGGCCACAGGCGTGTTGCCGCTGTGCTTCGGCGAGGCCACCAAGTTCTCGCAGTACCTGCTCGATTCCGACAAGGGTTATGAAACCCTGGCGCAACTGGGCAAGACCACCACCACGGCGGATGCCGAAGGTGAAGTTTTGCAGGAGCGTCCGGTGACCGTTGGTCGCTCCGATATCGAGGCTGTACTGCCGAAATTTCGTGGGCAAATCAGTCAGATACCGCCGATGTACTCGGCACTCAAGCGTGATGGGCAGCCGCTGTACAAGTTGGCCCGTGCTGGTGAAGTAGTGGAGCGCGAACCGCGTTCTGTTACTATTACGCGCTTGGAATTGCTGGCCTTCGAAGGCGATACTGCGCGGCTGGCGGTGGATTGCAGCAAAGGCACCTATATCCGTACCCTGGTGGAGGATATCGGTGAGCAACTCGGTTGTGGCGCTTACGTTGCAGAACTGCGACGTACCCAGGCCGGGCCATTCACCCTGGCGCAGACGGTTACCCTGGAAGAGCTGGAAGCGGTACATGCCGAAGGCGGCAACGAAGCGGTCGATCGCTTCCTGATGCCATCGGACAGCGGCCTGCTGGATTGGCCACTGTTGCAGTTCTCGGAAGCGAGCGCGTTCTACTGGCTCAACGGCCAGCCGGTACGTGCCCCGGATGCTCCGAAGTTCGGCATGGTACGGGTACAGGATCACAATGGTCGCTTCATCGGTATCGGTGAAGTGAGCGAAGACGGGCGCATCGCGCCGCGTCGACTGATTCGGTCAGAATGACCGGACGAGGGTGGCTGTTAACAGGCACGGTCACTACTCATTTTTAGATACAGGGATTTGTCCCTGGCCTGTTGAAACTGTTTCTGAAACAGTTTCCTGATAAAAGGATTGCCTCATGGCTCTCGACGTTCAAGAAAAAGCTCAAATCGTAGCTGACTACCAGCAAGCTGTTGGTGACACTGGTTCGCCAGAAGTGCAAGTTGCACTGCTGACCGCCAACATCAACAAACTGCAAGGTCACTTCAAGGCCAACGGTAAAGATCACCACTCCCGTCGTGGTCTGATCCGCATGGTTAACCAGCGTCGTAAGCTGCTGGACTACCTGAAAGGCAAGGACGTGAGCCGTTACAGCGCTCTGATCGCTCGCCTGGGTCTGCGTCGCTAATAAGCGATTGCGCTAGAGGTTGGTTGTCTGTCGTGCGTCAGCGGGTTTCCCGCCGGCGCATGGCAGGCTCCCAGCCTCAAGTTTTATCTGGATGTCTGCTTTACCGTATTACCTGTGTGAGTACACCCCGGACAACCGGTCGGGCCGATTCCCGGCGTTGCCCAAGAATTTCGCAAGAAACCAGTTCCCCCAAGAGCCACAAAGAAGGTAGGACACCGTGAACCCGGTAATCAAAAAATTCCAGTTCGGTCAGTCGACCGTTACCCTCGAGACTGGCCGTATCGCCCGTCAGGCCTCCGGCGCAGTATTGGTCACCGTTGACGACGACGTCAGCGTATTGGTGACCGTAGTCGGTGCCAAGCAAGCCGATCCAGGCAAGGGCTTCTTCCCTCTGTCTGTTCACTACCAGGAAAAGACTTACGCTGCCGGCAAGATCCCCGGCGGTTTCTTCAAGCGCGAAGGCCGTCCTTCCGAGAAAGAAACCCTGACTTCCCGACTGATCGACCGTCCGATCCGTCCGCTGTTCCCGGAAGGCTTCATGAACGAAGTGCAGGTTGTCTGCACCGTCGTTTCCACCAGCAAGAAGACCGATCCGGACATCGCTGCGATGATCGGTACCTCGGCTGCCCTGGCCATCTCCGGCATTCCTTTCGATGGCCCGATCGGCGCTGCCCGCGTTGCGTTCCACGAAAGCACCGGCTACCTGCTGAACCCGACTTACGAGCAACAGGCTGCTTCGAGCCTGGACATGGTCGTTGCCGGTACTTCGGACGCTGTGCTGATGGTTGAGTCGGAAGCCAAAGAGCTGACCGAAGACCAGATGCTGGGCGCGGTACTGTTTGCTCACGACGAATTCCAGGTTGTGATCAACGCTGTCAAAGAACTGGCTGCCGAAGCTGCCAAGCCAACCTGGACCTGGGCTCCACAGCCTGAAGCTACCGAACTGCTGGGCGCTATCCGTGCCGAGTTCGGCGAGGCGATCTCCCAGGCTTACACCATCACCGTCAAGGCCGACCGTTACGCTCGCCTGGGTGAGTTGAAGGATCAGGTCGTTGCCAAGCTGTCCGGTGAAGAAGGCCAGCCTTCTTCCGGTGAAGTCAAAGCGGCTTTCGGCGAAATCGAATACCGCACCGTTCGCGAAAACATCGTAAACGGCAAGCCACGTATCGACGGTCGTGACACTCGCACCGTGCGTCCGCTGAACATCGAAGTCGGTGTTCTGCCAAAGACCCACGGTTCGGCACTGTTCACCCGTGGCGAAACCCAGGCCCTGGTAGTCGCGACTCTGGGCACCGCCCGTGACGCGCAGCTGCTGGACACCCTGGAAGGCGAGAAAAAAGACCCGTTCATGCTGCACTACAACTTCCCTCCGTTCTCGGTGGGCGAGTGTGGTCGCATGGGTGGCGCCGGTCGTCGCGAAATCGGTCACGGCCGTCTGGCCCGTCGTTCGGTTTCGGCCATGCTGCCTGCCGCTGACGTGTTCCCGTACACCATCCGCGTGGTTTCGGAAATCACCGAATCCAACGGTTCGAGCTCCATGGCTTCCGTTTGCGGTGCTTCCCTGGCCCTGATGGACGCCGGCGTGCCGATGAAGGCGCCGGTTGCCGGTATCGCCATGGGTCTGGTTAAAGAAGGCGAGAAATTCGCCGTCCTGACCGACATCCTGGGTGACGAAGACCACCTGGGCGACATGGACTTCAAGGTAGCCGGTACCGCCAAAGGCGTCACCGCGCTGCAGATGGACATCAAGATCAAGGGCATCACCGAAGAAATCATGGAGATCGCTCTGGGCCAAGCCCTGGAAGCGCGCCTGAACATCCTCGGCCAGATGAACCAGATCATTGGCCAGTCGCGTACCGAACTGTCGGCCAACGCTCCGACCATGATCGCGATGAAAATCGACACCGACAAAATCCGTGATGTCATCGGTAAAGGCGGCGCGACCATTCGTGCGATCTGTGAAGAGACCAAGGCTTCGATCGACATCGAAGACGACGGTTCGATCAAGATCTTCGGCGAAACCAAGGAAGCGGCAGAAGCTGCCCGTCAGCGCGTTCTGGGCATCACCGCTGAAGCCGAAATCGGCAAGATCTATGTCGGTAAGGTTGAGCGCATCGTCGACTTCGGCGCATTCGTCAACATCCTGCCGGGCAAGGACGGTCTGGTTCACATCTCCATGCTGAGCGATGCTCGCGTTGAGAAAGTGACCGACATCCTGAAAGAAGGCCAGGAAGTGGAAGTACTGGTACTGGACGTGGACAACCGCGGCCGTATCAAGCTGTCCATCAAAGACGTGGCAGCTGCCAAGGCTTCGGGCGTTTAATCACGCCCCACGCCTGACCGCTTCAACGTTTTAAAAAATGCCCCGCCGTGAAAACGGTGGGGCATTTTTTTGTCTGTAGATCACTGAGATGATTGGCGAAGTTGCCGGAGTCGAAACTCAGTGCTAGGTTTAGCCCACCGCCCGTGTAGCTCAGCCGGTAGAGCAGCGCACTCGTAACGCGAAGGTCGCAGGTTCGATTCCTGTCTCGGGCACCATATCCCCCTTGGTCATTTCACCTTTCTGCTCAGGTCCTCGACGGTACGCTTGAGGTTCTCGAGTTCGCGGTCCCGATCGCTGTTTGAATTTATATTCCCGCCATCATCAAAACATCGTGTGCACAACTTTTTGCGGGGAGATGCAAAGAGACGTGTAAATCCGCGGCCAAACGTCCTATATTCGGAGCCTGCCTGAGCAACGCCCAGCAGTTTTCAGATGATCCAGAATGGTTCTGAAGGCCAGATAAACCGGGTCTGATCCGGTTTTTGTGTCAGAGAGATCCTTGAAGATCCAGATCCATCTTCCATTCCCAGATCAGCGAGAACGCCATGACCGATAAAGAGATGACCCAGGAAGCCCGACACGAAGAAGCGCTGAAGAAATACGTGCTGGATGCCCCCGAGCTGATGGACGAGATCAAGGACTTGAGTCCCGATGATCAGAAAGACCAGATTCAATGGGCGTTCGAGGACGAGGCGGAGGCCCAGGGCTTGCAGCCGTGGGAACTGACGCTCAAGTACACCTCAACGCCGCAGGAGTACGAGACAGAACGCCTGAAGCTGCACAAGGAGGCGGCCGAGGTGTTGGGCGTCGAGTGGGAAGAGTACTGCGAGATGAACAATCTGGTGGTGTGACACTCATGTAGGAGCGAGCTTGCTCGCGATGATGGCGTGTCAGCTTGCACATTTCTTGAATGTGCCACCCTCATCGCGAGCAAGCTCGCTCCTACAGTTTTGGCAACTCACATCCGTGTGATCAGAGACTCAGGCGCATCGATAGATCGACCGCCTTCACATCTTTGGTCATCGCACCGATCGAAATGTAATCCACCCCGGTCTGTGCAATCGGCAGCAACGTGCTTTCATTGATCCCGCCGCTGGCCTCCAGCTTGGCTTTGCCGGCATTCAGGCGCACGGCTTCGCGCATGTCGTCCAGGCTCAGTTCGTCGAGCATGATGATGTCGGCACCGGCCGCCAGTGCTTCTTTCAGTTCCTCCAGGCTTTCCACTTCAATCTCTACCGGTTTTCCCGGGGCGATCTTGTGCGCGGCAGCGATGGCCTGCGCGATGCCGCCACTGGCGGCGATGTGGTTTTCCTTGATCAGGAAGGCGTCATACAGGCCGATGCGGTGGTTGTGGCAACCGCCGCAGGTCACGGCGTACTTCTGCGCCAGGCGCAGCCCCGGCAAGGTTTTGCGGGTGTCGAGCAGCTTGACCTGAGTCTCGGCCACGAAGTCCGCCAGGTATTGAGCGCGGGTTGCCACGCCGGAGAGCAATTGCAGGAAGTTCAGGGCGCTGCGTTCGCCGGTCAGCAGTGAGCGCGCAGGTCCTTCGAGGTGGAACAGCACCTGATTGGGCGTCACCCGTTCGCCGTCGGCAACCTGCCAGTGCACCGCCACCCGTGGGTCCAGTTGCCGAAACACGGTATCCACCCAGGCGGTGCCGCTGATGACGGCGGCGTCGCGGGTAATGATGGTGGCTTTGGCCAGGCGTTCGGCCGGGATCAATTGCGCGGTGATGTCGCCGCTGCCGATGTCTTCGCGCAACGCACGGCGCACGTTGGCTTCGATTTCGGCGGTCAGATCGGCGAGACGTAGATTCGGCATAACGGACTCCACAAACAAAGTGGCTAGATTATAGGGCCATGGCACGGACCAACCCAAGGCATCAGAGCGTTACGTTTGCGCTGGCACCTGTATTTGGTCGAATCCTTTACATTGTCGGCATTGGCGGTCGATTCCGAACAAGCGCCTGTTTGAGATCGGCATCCTCCAGCGTCTCAAACGCGGCAAGTGATCGCGCCTCGGGGGATTATCGCGGCATACTGTGCCAACACAGTCGACGTTGAAGGAGTCGGTATGCAGTTGGACCCCGCGAGCGGTTGGTGTCAGGGTGTGCATTTATGCCCTTCGCCCAACTTCAATGCGCGCCCCGAAGGCGAGATTTCCCTGCTGGTGATCCACAATATCAGTCTGCCGCCCGCGCAATTTCAGACCGGCAAGGTGCAGGAATTTTTTCAGAATCGTCTGGATGTCACCGAACATCCCTATTTTGAAGGGATCGCGGATTTGCGGGTGTCCGCGCACTTTCTGATCGAACGTGACGGTACCGTCACCCAGTTTGTTTCATGCCTTGAGCGTGCATGGCATGCGGGTGTTTCGAGCTTCGAGGGGCGGGAAACCTGTAACGATTTTTCCGTGGGCATCGAGCTCGAAGGCACGGATGATCTGCCGTTCACCGATGCGCAGTACAGCGCGTTGACAGCCCTGACCCGCCAGTTGCAGCAGGCGTTCACGGCGATTACCACAGAGCGCATCTGCGGGCACAGCGACATTGCACCGGGGCGCAAAACCGATCCAGGGCCGGCGTTCGACTGGGCACGCTATCGTGCCGCCCTGGCACAAGAGGAAGGACGATGAGTTTTCTGGTGTTGCTGTTGGCGGTGTGGATCGAGAAGTTCTCGGCCTTGCGTCATCGGGTTCAGCGAGACGGCGGCTGGATACACGAGCTGAACAAGCTTGAGACCAGCCCGCGACTTTCGGGTCGGCCATGGCTGGTGTTGTCGATACTTGTCTTGTTGCCGGTAGCGTTGCTGGGTTTGCTGTTGGTGGTCATCGAGCCGGTGGCCTACGGGTTGCTGGCGTTGCCGATCCATTTGCTGGTAGTGATTTACAGCCTGGGGCGCGGTGATCTGCTGGGTGATCTCGGGCCGTTCCGCGATGCCTGGCGTCGTGAGGACCTGCAAGCCGCGGCCCTTGTCGCCAAGCGCGATCTGGATATTTGCGCAGACAGTGGCGAGCAGCTGCTGGAGCAGGTCGAAGGTCATTTGCTGTGGGAGGCCTACCAGAGTTTTTTCGCGGTGATTTTCTGGTACTTCCTGCTGGGTCCGGTCGCGGCGCTGAGTTACAGGCTGCTGGCGCTGGCCGAAGAACACGGGAAAAGCCCTGCGGTGGTCGAGCGCGCCGGGCAACTGCGTCACGCCTTCGACTGGGTGCCGGTACGCCTGCTGGCGGCGAGCCTGGCGTTGGTCGGCAATTTTGTCGCGGTCAGCCGGGTCATGCTGCATGAACTGCTGAACTGGAACATCAGCGCCGCGCAACTGATCGAGAAAGTCGGGATGGTGGCTGGTGAAATTCCGGCGCCGGTGGCCGGCGCGGAAGGTATCAACAACCTGGACCGCATCTGGGAACTGCTGCTGCGTGCCGCGGTGCTCTGGTATGCCGGGTTTGCGTTGTGGACGGTCCTGCATTAGGCCGGCATTGAGCCATTGTGGCGATCCGGCAAGCCCCCTCGCCACAATGGTTCATCCGCCTGCGCGGATGAAACCTGTCGTTAACCTTAAGTTACAAAACCTCCTGCCGATTTAAGTTATACAGAGATAGCGCCGAATAGTGGCTATCTGCTCTCGGTCTGCGCCTGCCAATAAAAAAAATAAGAAATCGAAGGGAGACATCCAGTGAAGAGCTTGCTCTATCCCGCTGTCGCGCTGATGAACCGCCTGAGCTTCGGCATGAAGTTCAGTCTGATCAGCGTACTGTTCCTGGTGCCGATGCTGGTGACCAACTTCTATCTGGTGCGCGACTCCTATCGCGAATTCCACGGCACGCGTGTCGAACTGCAGAGCCTTGATCTGTTGGGCAGCAGCCTGGCGTTACGACGCGATCTGGAAACCCTGAACAACCTGGTACAGATCAATGTCAGCCTCGGCCAGTCCGGCAAGGCCGGCAATGTCGAGTCGAAAATCAGCGCGCTTGAGCAAAACATTCTGACTCGCCTGCAAGGGCTGACGGCGATGACCAGCGACCCGGAGCAGGTCGCGGTGTTCGATGGCAAACGCGATGAAATGATCGCCGCGTTCAAGGCCCAGCAAACGGAAAACTCCCTGCAAAGCAAGAGTGCACTGATTGGCAAGCTGGTGGGTAGCGCGCAGATTTTCAGCCAGCTCATCACCAGCCAGGCCGGCCTCAGTCGCGACAACCAGAGCGACATGCGCCAGTTGAGCGAGCTCGTCACTCTCGTCACGCCACGGGTCACCCAGATCCTGGGCGAAGGTCGGGCAATGGGTTCTTATTCGTTGGGGCAGGGTTTCATCAACTCGGCGTCAAGTACGCGTTTCGATGAATTGCTGGCGCAGATTGAAAAGCTCCAGGCCGAATATGGCCTGAAGTTGCAGGATGCCCTGGGTTCCAGCATGGCCGCCCGCGATACCCTGGTCGCTCAGGCCGATAGCAGCCGGGCATCCTTGAAGAAAGCCAGCGAGCTGTTCGAAGAACAAGTGGTCATGGCCGATACCCTCGATGCGCCGTGGCAGGGCTTTTACGATCAGGTCAGCACCCTGATGGACCAGACTTACCAACTCAATGAGGCGGTCCTGAAGTATCTCGGCCCGCAATTGCAGCAGCGGCTTGAGCAGAATCGCACGCATATGTTCTTGCAGGCCGTGGCGTTGTCAGTCGTATTTGTGTTGATCTTTTATCTCTACGGCGCTTTCTATGCCTCGACCCGCACCACGCTCAAGCGTCTGGGGGCGGTGATGGACAAGGTGGCGGCCGGCGACATGACCGTGACCTTCAGCGCTCATAGCCGCGATGAGCTGGGGGAGCTGGGCGAGGTGTTCAACGGCACCGTGAAAAAAATTCATGACCTGATCGAGCGGGTGGGGCAGACCGTCAGCGAAGTCGAGCGTCAGGCCGGGCAAGTGGAAAATGTTTCCGCGCAAAGCAACCAGGCCGTCGCCGGGCAGCGCACGCAGATCGAACAAGTGGCCACGGCCATGAACCAGATGTCGGCCACTTCCCAGGAAGTCGCGCGCAGTGCCGCCGCAGCGGTGAGCAGTGCCCACAGTGTCAACGATGAGACCATCAGTGGTCGCAGTCTGGTGGAGTCTCAGCAAGGCAGCATTGCCGCGCTGGCCAGCGAGATCGATCAATCGGTGCTGGTGATCAATCAACTGGCCAGCGACAGCCAGTCCATCAGCCGCGTTCTGGAAGTGATCAAGAGTATCGCCGAGCAGACCAACCTGCTGGCACTCAATGCCGCTATCGAAGCTGCACGGGCCGGTGAACAGGGGCGTGGTTTCGCGGTGGTAGCCGATGAAGTCCGGACCCTGGCCAAGCGTACCCAGCAATCGACCGAAGAAATCGAGCAGATGATCGCCAAACTCCATGGCGGTGTCGGCGCGGCGGTCAAGGCCATGGGCACCAGCCATGAAATGGCCAACGGTACGGTGGGGCAGTCGGAAAAGGTTCAGCGGGCGCTGGAAAACATTCTGGGAGCGGTCGGCATGATCGTCGACCAGAACCAGCAGATTGCCGCCGCGGTGGAGCAACAAACCGCCGTGGCCCACGACATCGACCAGAATATCGTCGAGATCAATCGCGCCGGCGAGCGTACCGCTGAAGGTGCACATCAGACCGAAGATGCCAGTCGGGCGTTGTCGGCCCAGGTCGTGGAGTTGAAACAGTTGATCAGTGCATTCCGGGTCTGAAAGAATCCTCGGGACCCAGTGGGAGCGGGCTTGCCCGCGAAGACGGCGGCACATCCAACATTCATGTGACTGAACGATCGCTTTCGTCGGATCGCCGCCCGGAGCAAGCCCGCTCCCACAGTTTTGGTGTACTGTCGGAAGGTTTCGTAATAATTTTTCCCTTTCCGGGCGGGAGTTCTCCTTATTCTCTCCGTGCGCTGGCTTTTGGATTTCAATCAAGGAAGATTTACGTGGCTTACCCCATGGAGGAGGTTTGGTTATGTCTGTTGTAACAACAGGAGTTCAGGGGCGCTGTGCGCATTGTCAGCGCACATTGCTGCTTCAACCCTGGCAACTCAATGCCATTGCGATAAATGAAGCGTTTGCCTGTGCCCACTGCCAGAAACACGTTCAGTTATGTTGTCCGGAACAGTTCAAGCGCTTCAAGTCGCTCGATTCTTTTTCGCTGTTGCGCGCCAGCCTGCGGTTGATGGTCTGCACCGCGTTGCTGGTGGCGTTGATGATGGAGTGGCTGGGAATGCTCAGTGTCATCGAACAGCTGAATGGTTCGATGATCGCCATATTCGTGTACTTCGCGGTGATCCGTTACTTCCGCCGACGCCAGCACCTGACGCTGATCCTGGAAGCCGCCAGGGCTCACGCCGACTGATTACCAGCCGAACACTGCGCAGCTGTTGGCGGTGCTGGCAGCCGCCAGTTGTTCCGGGCTGATCGCCATCCGATGCGCCAGTGCCTCGCAGATCGCCGGCAAGTGTGCCGGGCTGTTGCGCTGGCCTGGAAACATGGCCGGGGCCATGTCCGGCGAGTCGGTTTCCAGCACCACCGAATCCAGCGGCAGTTCGCCGAGCACGCGGTGCATGCGCAGCGCCTGCGGCCAGGTCGGGGCGCCGCCAAGGCCGAGCTTGAAACCGAGCTTGATGTATTCCCGTGCCTCTTCCTTGCTACCGGCGAAGGCGTGGATGATGCCGGCCCGCTTCAGGCGAAACCGTTTGAGCGTGGCAATCACCGCCGCATGGCTACGTCGCACATGGATCAATGCCGGAAGATCGAAATCCGCCGCCAGTTGCAATTGCGCATCGAACAATGCCTGCTGGCGGTCGCGGTCCAGAGTCTCGATGAAGTAATCCAGGCCGATCTCGCCCACCGCACACAATTGCCGATGGCCGGCCAGACGAGTCAGCCAGTCACCGAGTTCGCTCAGGTGTTGCGGGCGATGATCGTCCAGGTACACCGGATGCAAACCGAAGGCGGCGTGCAGGTCGGGATCACTCTGCACCAGCTCCCAGACACGTTGCCAATTGGCCTGACAAACCCCCAGCACCACGATTCGCCGCACCCCGAGGGCGCGGCTGTCGGCCAGCAGCGTCTGGCGGTCGTTGTCGAAGTCTGGAAAATCCAGATGGGTGTGGGTGTCGATCAGCTCCACGGTTCAATCCTGGAGAATACGTTGCTTGAACGTCCGCGCGATGGCTTGCACGCCGGGCCGGTAATCCGACTGCTCGATGGCCGCCAGGGCCAGTGCGAGGGCCTTGTCGGCGATCAACTGGTGTTGCTGGGCCATGGCGTTGACCGGTAGCGGCAGGAAGTCCAGCAACTGGGTGTCACCGAATGTGCCGAGGCGCAACGGGCGGTTTTTCAGCGGGAAGTCGTGCAGCGCATCGAACACGCCCTGAAGCAGCACGTAGGAGGTGGTCACCAACGCATCGGGCAAATGGCCCAGGCGCAGAAGCAACTCTTCCATTAATTGTTTACCGCACTCGCGGCTGAAGGATTCGCCTTCTTCGATCAGTACTTCGCCGTTGAACCCGGTGAGGGCCTCTTTGAAGCCAGCGGCACGTTCCCGGCTGATGCTCAGCTCCGGGCGGGCGCCGATCAACGCGATCTGCCTGGGCAACGGCTCCAGCAGGCTGCGGGTCAGTTGCAGGCTGGCCTCGCGGTCGTCGCTGATCACCGAACAGAAATGCTCGGGTTCCATGACCCGGTCGATGGCGATGATCGGAATGCCCTTGGCCTGCAATTGGCGATAACTTTCGTCGCCGGCTGGCAGGCAACTGGCAACGATCAGTGCGTCGCAGCGCCGGGCGCGGAACAGTTGCAGCAATTGCCGTTCGCTGTCCGGTGCATCGTCGGAACTGGCGATCAACAACTGATAACCCCGGGCCCGCGCGCCTTGCTCCAGCAATTTGGCGATTCGCGCGTAACTGGGGTTTTCCAGATCCGGCAGAATGAACCCCAACGTGCGCGTGTGTCGGCTGCGCAAACCGGCGGCCTGTGGGTTAGGCGTGAAGCCATGTTGTTCGACGACCGCACGCACGCGTTCGACGGTGGCGCTGCTGATGCGCTGCTGTTCGGCCTTGCCATTGATGACATAGCTGGCGGTGGTGACGGACACACCGGCCAACTGGGCGATATCACTGAGTTTCAACCCGCTGTTTCCTTGTTTTTTCGAGGTTGCCTCGACATTTTCGTCAATCCTAACCGATTCAGGCAGGCGACCATTGTCGTAACGCATCCGACAAGTTGGGCTTCAAGGATGGGACATTATCGAGTAACGTGCCATTCATTCTAGATTAAACGTTTCAGCAGGCGTATTTTCTACGTTAAAGGCGCCTTTGGCCGGTTCTGCCGCGAAACCGCCAAATGCAATGACCAAGCGCCTGAGCTGATTCATTCAAAACAATACCTGGTGCCCCAAGGCGCCAAAAAGGAGAAAGCATGCTCGAGCTCACTGTAGAGCAGATTTCCATGGGTCAGTCGGCTGTGGACAAGTCCGCAGCGCTGCAATTGCTGGCCCGGCATCTGGTCGTCGACGGCCTGGTTGCCGAGGGTTATCTCGCCGGATTGCAGGCGCGGGAAGCCCAGGGCTCGACCTTTCTCGGTCAAGGTATTGCCATCCCCCACGGTACGCCCGAAACCCGCGACCAGGTGTTCACTACCGGTGTGCGCCTGATGCAGTTCCCTGACGGCGTGGACTGGGGCGACGGTCATATCGTTTACCTGGCGATCGGTATCGCCGCCAAATCCGATGAACACCTGCGCCTGTTGCAATTGCTCACCCGCGCCCTCGGCGAGACTGACCTGGGTCAGGCCCTGCGTCGCGCCGGGTCCGCCGAAGCCTTGCTGAAGTTGCTGCAAGGCGCGCCGCAGGAACTGGCGCTGGATGCGCAGATGATCGGCCTCGGTGTGGCGGCCGAAGATTTCGAAGAGCTGGTCTGGCGCGGCGCACGTCTGTTGCGGCAGGCCGACTGCGTGAGCAACGGTTTCTCCGCCGTGCTGCAGCAGGTTGAAGCGCTGCCGTTGGGCGATGGCCTGTGGTGGCTGCACAGCGAGCAGACGGTGAAGCGTCCGGGCCTGGCCTTCGTCACCCCGGACAAACCGCTGCGTTACCTCGGCCAGCCACTCAATGGCCTGTTTTGCCTGGCCAGCCTCGGTGAGGCCCATCAAGCCCTGCTCGAACGCCTGTGCGCGTTGTTGATCGAAGGGCGTGGCCATGAGTTGGGGCGCGCCACCAGCAGCCGCAAAGTCCTCGAAGTGCTCGGTGGTGAAGTGCCCGCCGACTGGCCCAGCGCGCGAATTGCATTGGCCAACGCCCACGGTTTGCATGCGCGCCCGGCGAAAATCCTCGCGCAACTGGCAAAAAGTTTTGAAGGCGAAATTCGTGTGCGCATTGTCGATGGCCATGACAGCGCCGTGTCGGTAAAGAGCTTGAGCAAGTTGCTCAGCCTCGGCGCCCGTCGGGGCCAGGTACTGGAAATCATCGCCGAACCGGACATTGCGGCTGATGCGTTGCCGGCCTTGCTGGCCGCCATCGAAGAAGGCCTCGGTGAAGAGGTCGAGCCGCTGCCGCCGGCAAGCCAGGCACGTGAAGTCGTTGCCGATATGGCCGAAGTGGTCGTCGCCCCGGTATCGGGCAGCGTGGTTCAGGCGATTGCCGCGGCTCCCGGGATCGCCATCGGGCCGGCCCATATTCAAGTGCTGCAAGCCGTCGATTACCCGTTGCGCGGCGAGTCCGCCGCCATCGAGCGTGAACGTCTCAAGCATGCCCTGGCGCAGGTACGCCGTGACATCCAGGGCTTGATCGAGCGCAGCAAAAGCAAAGCCATTCGCGAAATCTTCATCACCCACCAGGAGATGCTCGACGACCCGGAACTGACCGATGAGGTCGACACGCGCCTCAAGCAGGGCGAAAGCGCCGAGGCGGCGTGGATGGCCGTGATTGAAGCGGCGGCCCGGCAGCAGGAAGCGTTGCAGGATGCCTTGCTCGCCGAACGCGCAGCCGACTTGCGCGACATCGGCCGTCGGGTGCTGATGCAGCTCAGTGGCATCGAAACCCCGAACGAACCGGACCAACCGTACATTCTGGTGATGGACGAGGTCGGCCCGTCCGACGTCGCGCGTCTCGATCCGGCTCGCGTGGCGGGGATTCTCACCGCCCGTGGTGGCGCTACGGCGCACAGTGCGATTGTCGCCCGGGCCCTGGGCATCCCGGCACTGGTCGGCGCCGGTCCCGGTGTTTTGCTGCTGGCGCCGGGTACGCCGTTGCTGCTTGATGGCCAGCGTGGTCGTCTGCATGTGGACGCTGACGCGGCGACCTTGCAACGCGCCACGGCCGAACGCGATACCCGCGAGCAACGCTTGAAGGCAGCTGCGGAGCAACGCCACCTACCGGCACTGACCACCGATGGCCACGCTGTCGAAGTGTTCGCCAACATCGGTGAAAGCGTCGGTGTGGCTGGCGCGGTGGAGCAGGGTGCCGAAGGCATTGGCCTGTTGCGCACCGAATTGATTTTCATGGCCCACCCGCAAGCACCCGATGAGGCGACCCAGGAAGTCGAGTACCGCCGCGTCCTCGATGGTCTGGCCGGGCGGCCGCTGGTGGTGCGCACCCTCGATGTCGGTGGCGACAAACCGCTGCCGTACTGGCCGATTGCGAAGGAAGAAAACCCGTTCCTCGGCGTGCGTGGTATTCGCCTGACCTTGCAGCGCCCGCAGATCATGGAAGCGCAATTGCGCGCCTTGCTGCGGGCGGCCGACAACCGGCCCCTGCGGATCATGTTCCCGATGGTGGGCAGCGTTGACGAGTGGCGCCAGGCCCGTGACATGACCGAGCGCCTGCGTCAGGAGATCCCGGTTGCCGACCTGCAACTGGGGATCATGATCGAAGTGCCGTCGGCGGCATTGCTGGCGCCGGTGCTGGCCAAAGAGGTCGACTTTTTCAGCGTCGGTACCAACGACCTGACGCAATACACCCTGGCCATCGACCGTGGCCATCCGACGCTGTCGGCCCAGGCCGATGGCTTGCATCCGGCGGTGCTGCAACTGATCGACATCACCGTGCGCGCGGCTCATGCTCATGGCAAATGGGTCGGTGTGTGCGGTGAACTGGCGGCCGACCCGCTGGCGGTGCCGGTGCTGGTCGGCCTCGGGGTGGATGAACTCAGCGTCGGGGCGCGCAGCATTGCCGAGGTCAAGGCGCGGATTCGCGAACTGGGCTTCACTCAGACTCAAACCCTTGCCCGACAGGCCTTGGCCGTGGGCAGCGCCAATGAAGTGCGCGCACTAGTGGAGGCCCTGTAATGGCCCGGATTCTCACTCTGACCCTCAATCCGGCGCTGGACCTGACCGTCCAGTTGCCGCGCCTTGAAACCGGCCAGGTCAACCGCAGCGATGTGATGCACACCCACGCCGCCGGCAAAGGCGTAAACGTGGCACAAGTGCTGGCGGACCTCGGGCATCAGTTGACCGTCAGTGGATTTCTTGGCGAAGACAACCTGCAAGCGTTCGAGGCGTTGTTCGCCAAACGCGGTTTTGTCGATGCCTTTATCCGCGTTCCCGGTGAAACCCGCAGTAACATCAAACTGGCGGAAAGCGACGGACGCATCACCGACATCAACGGGCCGGGGCCGCAGGTCAGTGAAGCGGCGCAGCAGGCCTTGCTGGATCGACTGGAGCAGATTGCCCCGGGGCACGATGCGGTGGTTGTCGCCGGAAGCTTGCCGTTGGGCGTCAGCGCGCAGTGGTTGCAGGCGTTGATTTTGCGCTTGAAACAACTGGGTCTGAACGTCGCCCTCGACACCAGCGGCGATGCGTTGCGTGCAGCGCTCAAAGCGGGGCCGTGGCTGATCAAACCCAACACTGAAGAGCTGGCCGAGGTGCTGGACTGCGAGGTCGTGTCGGTCAGTGCCCAAGCCAAGGCGGCGGAGCGTTTGCACGCCCAGGGCATCGAGCATGTGGTGATTTCCCACGGCGCCGAAGGCGTGAACTGGTTCAGCGTCGGCTCGGCGCTGCATGCCACGCCACCCAAAGTCAGCGTCGCCAGCACGGTGGGCGCGGGTGATTCGTTGCTGGCGGGGATGCTCCACGGTTTGCTCAGCGCCGATACGCCGGAGCAGACCTTGCGCACCGCCACGGCGATTGCCGCGATGGCAGTGACCCAGATCGGTTTCGGTATTGGCGATGCAGCGCAACTGGCGCAGCTCGAACGGGGTGTGCGTGTGCGTCCCCTGACAGAACAATAAGAGGGTTTGTCATGAAGTTAGCCATCATTACGGCCTGCCCGAACGGCATGGTCACCAGTGTGCTGTGTGCCCGGCTGCTCGATGCCGCGGCCCAGCGTCAGGGCTGGAGCACCAGTGTCGAAGTCACCGATGCCGCGCATCCCGAAAAGCAACTGTCGGCGACCACCCTCGAAGCGGCCGAGTGGGTACTGCTGGTGACCAGCGCGCCGGTGGACATGTCACGGTTTGTCGGCAAGCGGGTGTTCCAGAGTACCCCGGCCCAGGCCCTGCAAGACGTGGATGCCGTGCTGCGGCGCGGTGCGCAGGACGCTCAGGTGTACGCCGCCGTCGAAGCCGTCGTCGAACCGGTAGCGGTCGCCAAAAATACGCCTCGACTGGTGGCCGTCACCGCATGCCCGACGGGCGTAGCACACACGTTCATGGCTGCCGAAGCCTTGCAGCAAGCGGCCAAGCGCCTGGGCTACGATCTGCAGGTGGAAACCCAGGGCTCGGTCGGCGCACGCAATCCATTGAGCGCGCAAGCGATCGCCGAGGCCGATGTGGTGCTGCTGGCGGCCGATATCGAAGTCGCCACCGAGCGTTTTGCCGGCAAGAAAATCTATCGTTGTGGCACCGGCATTGCCCTCAAGCAAGCCGAAGCGACCTTGAACAAAGCCTTGGCCGAAGGCCAGCAGGAAAGCGCATCGAGCGCTGCCAAAACAACGGACAAACAGGAGAAGACCGGCGTCTATAAACACCTGCTGACCGGTGTGTCGTTCATGTTGCCGATGGTGGTCGCCGGCGGCCTGATGATCGCCTTGTCGTTCGTGTTCGGCATCACCGCATTCAAGGAAGAGGGCACGCTGGCGGCGGCGTTGATGCAGATTGGCGGCGACAGCGCATTCAAGCTGATGGTGCCGCTGCTGGCGGGCTACATCGCCTACTCCATCGCCGACCGTCCAGGCCTCGCGCCGGGGATGATCGGCGGGTTGCTGGCGAGCACCTTGGGCGCCGGTTTCATCGGCGGGATCATTGCCGGTTTCCTCGCCGGTTACACGGCCCGGGCGATCAATAAATATGCGCGTTTACCACAGAGCCTGGAGGCGCTTAAACCGATCCTGATCATCCCGTTGCTGGCGAGTCTGTTCACCGGTCTGGTAATGATTTACGTAGTGGGCAAACCGGTGGCTGGCATGCTTGCCGGCCTCACGCATTTCCTCGACAGCATGGGCACCACCAACGCGATTCTACTGGGTGTGTTGCTGGGTGGAATGATGTGCGTCGACCTCGGCGGACCGATCAACAAAGCGGCCTATGCGTTCTCGGTCGGGTTGTTGGCATCGCAGAGTTACGCGCCGATGGCGGCGACCATGGCCGCCGGCATGGTGCCGCCGATTGGCCTGGGCATCGCCACGTTCATTGCCCGACGCAAGTTCGCCCAGACCGAACGCGAAGCCGGTAAGGCAGCGCTGGTGCTGGGGCTGTGTTTCATCTCCGAAGGGGCCATTCCGTTTGCGGCGAAAGATCCGTTGCGGGTGATTCCGGCGAGCATCGCCGGCGGTGCGCTGACCGGTGCGTTGTCGATGTACTTCGGCTGCAAGTTGATGGCACCCCATGGGGGGTTGTTCGTGCTGGCGATCCCGAATGCGATCAACCATGCGCTGTTGTATCTGCTGGCGATTGTCGCGGGAAGTCTGTTGACGGCGGTGGCGTATGCGCTGGTCAAGCGGCCGGAAGATGTGGAGTTGGCACTGGAGCCGGCCAAGGCCTAGATCAAAAGATCGCAGCCAGCTCCTACATGTGAAATGCGATCCCCTGTAGCAGCTGGCGAAGCCTGCGTTCGGCTGCGTAGCAGTCGTAAATCAGAGTTCGCGGTACGTCAGAGAGATCGTGCAAGCCGGATTTACGACTGCTGCGCAGCCGAACGCAGCCTTCGGCAGCTGCTACAAAATGCGGATTCTGTGTGTCATGTGTGGGTCACACGGCCATGCTTTAGTTTTCCATTTCAGGGAGAACACCATGAGCGATTTCAACCTCGGGCGCCGTCGTGTCATGCAAGCGGTCGGCGCCGGACTGTTGTTGCCGGGGCTGGCGCCGGCGGTGATCGCTTCGGTCAAGGATCGGCCGCAACTCACCGACGGCGTGCAGTCCGGCGACCTGCTGGGCGACCGGGCGATCATCTGGAGCCGCTGTGACCGCCCCGCGCGGATGGTGGTGGAGTGGGACACCCGCAGCCTGTTTCCCAACCCCCGGCGATTCGTCTCACCCATGGCCGATGCGCGTACCGATTTCACTGCCCGGGTCGAACTCACCGGGCTGCCCGCCGGCCAGGCGATTTTCTATCGCGTGCAGTTTGAAGACGCCCAGAGCGGCGTCGCCAGCGAGCCCTGGTTCGGTCACTTGCGCAGCGTGCCGCAAACCCGCCGTGACATCCGTTTTGTCTGGAGCGGCGACACCGTCGGCCAGGGCTTCGGCATCAACCCGGACATTGGTGGCATGCGCATCTACGAAGCAATGCGCCTGCGGTTGCCGGACTTTTTTATCCACAGCGGCGACACCATTTACGCCGACGGCCCGATCCCGGCGCAGCTCACCACCGAAGGCGGCCGGGTGTGGCGCAACATCACCACCGAGGCCAAGAGCAAAGTCGCCGAGACCCTCGATGAGTATCGCGGTAATTACCGCTACAACCTGATGGACGAAAACATCCGTCGCTTCAACGCCGAGGTCCCGCAGATCTGGCAGTGGGACGACCACGAAGTGGTGAACAACTGGTCGCCGGGCAAGCAGCTGGATGCGCGTTACCAGGACAAAGATATCCACAGCCTGGTGGGCCGCGCACGCCAGGCCTGGCTCGAATACGCGCCGATGCGTTTGCAGAGCGGTGATGGCGGCGGGCGGATCTATCGCAAGCTGGGTTACGGGCCGCTGCTCGATGTTTTCGTGCTGGACATGCGCAGTTATCGCGGAGCCAACGATGACAATCTGGGCGCTGAAAAACCCTTCCTCGGTCGTGAGCAGCTGGACTGGCTCAAGCGCGAAATGCAGGCCTCGAACGCGCAATGGAAAGTGATCGCCGCCGACATGCCCATTGGCCTCGGCGTGCCTGACGGCGAGGTCAGCCCCGGTGTCGCGCGCTGGGAAGCCGTGGCCAACGGTGACCCTGGCCCGGCCCAGGGTCGCGAACTGGAAATCGCCGAACTGCTCGGTTTTCTGCGGGCGCAGCAGGTGCGCAATTTCCTGTTCCTGACCGCGGATGTGCATTACTGCGCGGCCCATCATTACCACCCGGATCGGGCGGCGTTTCAGGATTTCGAACCGTTCTGGGAATTCGTCGCCGGGCCATTGAATGCCGGGAGTTTCGGGCCCAATCCACTGGACAAGACCTTCGGCCCCGAAGTGGTATTCGAAAAGGCGCCACCCGCGCAGAACGTCTCGCCGTTTGCCGGGTTTCAGTTTTTTGGCGAGGTGAATATCAATGGGCAGAGCGGGGAGTTGAGTGTGGTGTTGCGCGATCTGGACGGGGTGTCTGTGTTCGAGCAGAGGTTGCAGCCGGTTTGATCGCTGGACTCAAAGCCCCTGTGGGAGCGAGCTTGCTCGCGATGGCGTCATCACTTTCAACCGTGATGTCGCCTGACACTCCGCTATCGCGAGCAAGCCCGCTCCCACAGGAAACTCAGTGAATCAGTACACGTCGCGGCGGTAGCGGCCCTGTTCGATCAGGTGTTCCACTTCGGCGGCGCCCAGCACTTCGTTGAGCACCTGGTCCACGCCCGAAGCCATGCCTTGAAGACTGCCGCAGATGTAGATCACCGCACCGTCCGCCAGCCATTTCCTGAGCTCGGCCGCCGATTCACGCAGGCGATCCTGTACGTAGATCTTTTCGGCCTGGTCCCGGGAAAACGCCAGGTCGAGGCGCTCGATGTCGCCGGCAATCAACCATTCTTCCAACTCATCACGGCACAGGTAGTCGTGCTCACGATTGCGCTCGCCAAACAGCAGCCAGTGACGTTGCTGACCGTCGGCAATCCGTGCCTTGAGCAGGCTGCGCAACCCGGCCAGCCCTGTGCCATTGCCCAGCAGGATCATCGGTACCGGTCGGACCGGCAGATGGAAACCACTGTTGCGCCGCACGCGCAGGCTGATCGAACTGCCCACAGGCGCGTGTTCGGTCAACCAGCCGGAACCGACGCCAAGGTTGCCATCGGCATGCACTTCCTGGCGCACGATCAATTCCAGCACGCCATCGGCCGGGATCGACGCAATGGAATACTCGCGCATGGCCAACGGCACGAGGGCCTCTGCCAGCGCTTGGGCGTGCAGGCCGACCAGATGGGCGCGGTTCTCCGGCAACTGACGGCTGGCCAGGGCCTGTTCGAGGGTTTCCTCCAGGCCGTTGAGTTGCACCTTGGTTTCGCCGTGGATGCCCAGACCATCGAGGAAGTGCTCGATGGCCCATGGGCAATTGCGCGGCAACACTTCCACCAGGTCGCCGGCCAGCCAACTGCTGGTGGTCGGGGCACTGAGGCCGAGTAAATACACAGGGGTTCCGCTGCTGTCCGGGTTGAGCAGTTCACGACGGGCCAGGGTCCAGTTGTCGTAGCTGGGCGCTTGCCAGGTATCGACGGGCGCGTGGCCGGTCAGCAGGCCCAGTTGCTGTTGCCAGTGGCGCAACGCGTAAGGATCGCCGCTGTCGACTTCCACCGGCGCGAACAAGGTCTTGCCGCCGTGCTCACCGAGCCAGGTGTGCAGGCGTTTGGCGAATCCACAGAAGTGTTGATACTGCCGGTCACCGAGACCGAGGACTGCGTAGTTCAGGCGCTCCAGGCTTGGCGTGCGGCCCAGCACCTTACGTTCGAAACCCCTGGCGCTGTCCGGCGCTTCGCCGTCACCAAAGGTGCTGACGACGAACAAGGCATTGTTCGATTCATGCAAATCCTGCTCGCTGAGGTCCGCCAACGGCTGCACCTTCACTGGCAGACCCGCGGCCTGCAATTGCCCGGCGGTTTGCCACGCCAGCTGCTCGGCAAAACCACTTTGACTGGCGAAGCCGATCAACCACGCCGGCGCATCGCTGGCGGGTTGCACGAGATCTTTGCGCGCATCTTTGATCTGACGTTTCTTGCGTCGGCGATCCAGGTACAGCATCCAGCCGGTGACGAAGAACAGCGGCATGGTCAACGCGGTGAGGGTCAGGATGATGCGCCCGACGATGCCGAAGTAACTGCCGACGTGCAGCGCATAAATGCTGGTCAGCAGTTGCGCCTTGAGACTCTTGTCGCTGTAGCGGTCAACCCGTTTGACCACGCCGGTAGCCGGGTCGAGGGTGATCTGGTTGAGGGCGCGGTCGTGGGGCGAAGTTTTCAGCAGGAAGTAAACGGTCGCCGGTTGGCCGGCCACTGGCGGCATGCGCACGTTATAGGAACTGAGTTGCGCACCGGCCGCGCTGTAGATGCTGCTCCACATCGCCGCGTAATCGGCCGTCGGTGCCGGACCCTGCGGCGCAGGGCCACGTCCGCCACGAGCGCGTTCGTTCTGCGGGGAGTCGGAGAGCAACCGGGTCAGGCCCTTGTTGTACCACTCGTAGGACCAGGACAACCCGGTCAGCGCCGCCAGGAGGTAAAACACCAGGCACCAGGTGCCGGCCACCGAGTGCAGGTCCCAGTTGAAGCTGCGGCCCTTTTTCTTCCAGTCCAGGGTCAGCCAGGCACGCCAGCTTCTCCACTGGCGAGGCCAGCGCAGGTACAGGCCGGACAGACAGAAGAACACCAGAATCAATGTGCACGCGCCGGTGATCTGCCGACCCGTGTCGCCCATGGCGAGGAAGCGGTGCAGTTGCAGCATCAGGCCGAAAAAGTCCTGGCCGGTGGCGTCGCCGAGGAATTCGGCAGTGTACGGATCGAAGTAGCGCATCTCGCCACGGCGTTCACCCGGTGGCGGGGTGAACCACACTTTGGCGGCGTTGCCACTGTCGGTTTCCACCGTGAGCATCGAGACTTTTTTTCCCGACACGGCTTCGATTCGTTCCACCAGTTCGGCGGGCGGCAGCACACCGGCGAGCTGTTTTTCGACCTGCAACACAGAAGGGTTGAGTGTGCTCAGGATTTCATCCTGAAACGACACCGTCGCCCCGGTGATGCCCATCAGGGCCAGGACCAGCCCGGCGCTGATGCCGAAAAACCAGTGCAACTGGAACAGGGTTTTCTTCAACACGTCGCTCGCCTTGTTCGTTCAAATTGATTCATCACGCCGCGCATTATGCCGTGGCGTTGTCGAGAAGCATTCTTTTTTACGCGCAAAGGCCCCGTTCATGTGAATGAACGGGGCCGGGTCTGATTTCAGCTTTCACCCTCTCCTGTGGGAGCGAGCTTGCTCGCGATAGCGGTGTGTCGGCCAACATAAATGTTGAATGTGGCGACGTCATCGCGAGCAAGCTCGCTCCCACAGGGATTGCAGTGTGAGTGGCAATCAGAAGTGGAAGTTGGTGCTCAGTAAGGCGGTACGACCGGCCGCCTGGTTGGCGAAGTGAGTCGAGAATGCCTTGTCGTAGTAGGTTTCGTCGGTCAGGTTCTGCACGTTCAGTTGCAGGTCGACGTTTTTGCTCAGCTTGTAGGCTGCCATCGCGTCGTAGCGAACGTAGGAGTCAACCATGGTGGTGTTGGCGGCACTGCCGAACACGTCATCGACATAGAACGCTCCGCCACCGATGGTCAGCTTCGGCGTGACCTGATAGGTCGTCCACAGGCTGGCGCTGTTTTTCGGCGTGTTAGGCAGTTCGTTGCCGTTGTTGGCTTTGTTTGCCGGCAGGTCACCGCCGTCGACTTGTTCGCTGTCCATGTAGGCGTAACCGGCGAACACTTGCCATTTGTCGGTGAGCTTGCCGCTGGCCGACAGTTCGATACCTTGAACGCGGGTTTTGCCGACGTTTTCAAACGTGATGGTGTTGGATTGCACACGAGCGTTGTCTTTCTCGGTACGGAAGATATCGGCGGTCAGGGACAGACGATTATTCAACAGGTCCCACTTGGTACCGATTTCGTAGTTCTTGGTGGTTTCCGGCTCCAGGTCGCTATTCAGCAGGTTGCCGTTGCGATCCGGCGTGCCAGCCAACGGATTGCCTTCCGAACCTTCGCCCAGGGAGTTGCCCGGTGGCGTGGCAGACGTCGCGTAGGACGCATAGATGCTGCCGTTTTCGGCTGGTTTGTACACCACGCCGAACTGACCGGTAATGAATTCGCTGGTGTCCTTGCCTTTGACTGCGTTGCCTTTGGTCACGACGGTGGCGCCGGAACCGTCAAAGGTGCGGTACTTGGTATCGAAATGGTCGTAGCGCAGGCCCATGTTCACCAGCCACTGCTCGGACAACGTCAGGGTGTCGAACACGTACAGCGCGTAGGTGTCGGCCTTGGTGTCGGTGCCGGCGTAGTTGCGCGAGATGGCACCGTTCCATGGATCATTCGGGGTCGGATTGGACAGCGAGGTGCAGTTGTAACCGCTTGGCGCGCCAATCAGTGCCGGCGAGCAGTTGGTGGTCACCGCTGCTGTTCCCGGCGTGGTATCCGTGTTGACGTTGTACGCGGATTTTTCACTTTCCTCGTGGGTGTACTCGACACCGGTGGAGAAGCTGTTCTTGAACCCGGCGATGTAGACATCACCAAACAGGTCGGTCTGGTTGGTGGTGGTCTCGGTGTTGCTCACGCGGGTGTTCGCGCGGCGCCAGACGCTGCCGTTGTTGACGTTGCCTTTGCTGTCGTCCGGTTGGGTCAGGATGTAATCCTGCATGCTGGTGCCGTGACGCAGGGTGTTCTTGATGGTCAGCGCGTCGCTCAGGTCGTGCTCGATGGCGAAGGTCGCGGTGTCGGTGCGCCCCTTGCGGAAGTCACGGTCGGTCAGACCATAGAAATTGCTGCTGTTGCCGCCGTCATTCGGCTTGTCCGGGTTGGCCTTGGTACGGGCAGTCGAACCGGCGGTCGGGATGGAGTAA
Source organism: Pseudomonas sp. KB_15 (assembly GCF_052114525.1). Classification (NCBI taxonomy): domain Bacteria; kingdom Pseudomonadati; phylum Pseudomonadota; class Gammaproteobacteria; order Pseudomonadales; family Pseudomonadaceae; genus Pseudomonas; species Pseudomonas sp. KB_15. Next base: position 126,809 of record NZ_JBFREX010000020.1, read on the forward strand.
GGAATGCCCGAATCCGGTGTGTCGTTGTTTTCGAGGTGGTAGTAGTCGAGATTGACGCGAGTGTCCGTACCCAGGCCGAAAGCCAGGGAGGGAGCGATACCCCAACGGTCGTTATCGACGCTGTCACGCCCGGCGACGTTGCTCTCGTGGCTCAGCAGGTTCAGACGGCCAGCGGCGGTGTCGGTGAACTGGTAGTTGCCATCGAAGGTGTAGCGCTGGGTCTGGTCGGAGCCCCAGGTGAAACCACCGTCGAGCGAATCGCCCAGGTGCGCTTTCTTGCTGACCAGGTTGATGCTGCCGCCAGCTGCGCCACGGCCGCCGATCGCGGAGTTCGGGCCTTTGCTGACTTCAATCGATTCAACGGCGAAGATCTCGCGGCTCTGTGAACCGGTATCGCGCACGCCGTCCAGGTAGGTGTCGCCCTGGGCGTCGAAGCCGCGGATGAACGGACGGTCGCCTTGCGGGTTACCGCCTTCACCGGCACCGAAGGTGATGCCTGGAACAGTGCGCAGCGCGTCCTGCAGGTTGAGCGAACCGGTGTCCTTCAAGACTTGTTGCGGAACAACGGTCACCGAGCGCGGCGTGTCGATCAGCGGCGCGGTGTACTTGGGCGAGGAGGCTTTTTCTACGTTGTAGGTTGTCTCGTCCTGGGCTTCGCCGGTGATGGCGGTGGCGCCCAGCGAAATCACGTTGTCCGGTGCTTTTTCGTCGGTTTTTTCCGCCGCGAAAACCATGTGGCCCGCAGAGCCGGCAGTAATTGCCATACCAATGGCGGATGCGAGCAGACGTGGTGAACTGACCGGTACTTGTGGTTGTTGACGTGACATTTGAATTCCCCTCCCCAAGGATTTGAGGCCGCGGAATATAGGGTAAACAGGTATTTGTAACAATTGCGAAACATTACTATTCGCACTTAATTTACAATCTTTACAATTTAACCTTACGGTTTTTGCTGACTCATTCGTCAGATGTGTTTTACATAGGCAATAAGAATCAATACCATTAGCGCCCCTTTGTTTTCAGGTGTCTTTGTCATGTTGCTGCACATTCCCGGCCTGTTCGAAAAAGACGAGGTGCAGCACATTCGCAAGGCTCTGGAACACACTGATTGGGCCGATGGCAAGATCACCGCCGGCTACCAGTCGGCGAAGGCCAAGCACAATTTGCAGTTGCCGGAGGGCCACCCGCTGGCCAAGGAGATCGGCGCGGCGATGCTGGAGCGGCTGTGGAAAAATCCGCTGTTCATGTCGGCTGCGCTACCGCACAAAGTCTTTCCTCCATTGGTGAACTGTTACACCGCCGGTGGCAGTTTCGATTTCCATATCGACAATGCGGTGCGACAGCCCAAAGGCAGTATCGAGCGGGTGCGCACGGATTTGTCCGCCACACTGTTCTTCAGCGAGCCCGAGGATTACGACGGCGGCGAGCTGGAAATCCAGGATACCTTCGGCACCCAGCGAGTGAAACTGCCCGCCGGCGACATGGTGCTGTACCCCGGCACCAGCCTGCACAAGGTCAACGCGGTGACACGCGGAACGCGACTCGCCTCGTTTTTCTGGACTCAAAGCCTGGTGCGCGAGGACAGCCAGCGCGCCCTATTGTTCGAGATGGACGGGGCCATCCAGCAACTGACCCGCGATGTGCCTGATCATCCATCGCTGATCCGCCTGACCGGCACTTATCACAATCTGTTGCGTCGCTGGGTCGAGGTGTAAGTGGCGGATTTTCGTTTACGCCGCGAAGAAATGCTCGACGGTGAGCGCCTGCGCTCCATGCTTGACGAAAGTCCGGCCCGCGCCGCCCAGGCCATCCTGATCGCCGCACGTGAAGGTGAAGTCGAGGCCCAGGCCTTGCTTGGGCAGATTCTGCTCGACGGCCAGGGAATCGCGCAGGACCAGCCGCTGGCGTTGCGCTGGTTTGGCATCGCTGCGCGCCAGGGACACCTGATGGCGCGCAACATGCTCGGCCGTTGTCATGAACATGGCTGGGGTTGTGTTGCCGATGCCTCGATTGCGGCGCGGCATTACCGGATTGCAGCGGAGGGTGGGCTGGATTGGGCGATGTACAACCTCGCCAATCTGCTCGCCACCGGGCGCGGTGTGGCTCAAGATCAGGCACTGGCGCTGAGCTGGTACCGGCGCGCGACGGACCTCGGCCATGCGAAGTCGATGAACCTGCTGGGGCGCTATCTGGAGGAGGGCCGATTTTGCCGCGCCGACCCGGATGCCGCTTTCCAGTGGTATAGACGTTCTGCAGAGGGCGGGGATTTTCGCGGGCAGTTCAGTTATGCGGCCGTTCTGGCGCAGGATGGGAAAGTCGAAGAGGCCTTGGTATGGCTTGATCGGGCGTTGGAGGCTGGCAACCTGAGTTTCCTGCGAGTGAGCGGCCAGGCACTGCTGCAGGCTTCCCACCCCGATCTGCGGGCATTGGCCTCGCGCTTTCAGCAGCGTGCCGAGCAATTGCAAAGTCAGGCACAGGTGGTTATGCCAGTCAGTTAAGCAATTTCAGCCGCGACACCCTTTGTAGCAGCTGCCGAGCCCGCGAGGCTGCGTTCGGCTGCGAAGCAGTCGTAAAATCAGTCATTGCGGTATGTCAGGCAGGCTGCATCAGCCGGACTCACGACTGCCATGCAGCCGAACGCAGC